>NZ_JARHUH010000003.1:0-424162 GCF_029222945.1 Paenirhodobacter sp. CAU 1674
CTGATCCGTCCAGATCCAGCAGTCTGCGCGACCGCAGGTGCCGCTTGCGGCAGAAAATCCTTGTCTAGCGATCGGATACAGGCGATCTTCACCTCAAACGACACGCCACCTGGGGAATGCAGGTTCATTCACCGCCCCGCCGCACACCCAATGCCATCCGCCCCAGCTTGACCAGCACGCCAAGCGGCAGCACGGCGATGATCCCCATCACGAAATAGGCGGCAAACACCTGCTGCGCTTCTTGCCCGGTGGCACAGACACCCGGTTCGAACAGATGCAGCGCAAAGCTCGGCCCGCAGTTCGACGCCGTGCCGAAAAACGCAGGCACCAGCGCCCCCACCGGCACCAGTGCCAGCATCTTGGCCCAGTCCGCGCGCGACAGGAACCACGCGACCCCCAGGGCCACGATCGCAAAATAGATCAGAAACATCGTCATTCCCGGCCCTCCAGATAGCGCCGCTTCGCCTCTTCCATGCGGCGCATGTCGCGCACCGCGCCTTCGATCGCCACCTCGTCCGATTTATCGGCATAGCGAAACTCGCTGTCGGCATAGCGGTTGATTTCCTGCACCACCATCTCGACCGTGACGGGGCGGCGCAGATCGGCGATCATTGCGGCCTTGGTGGCGTAATCCTTGAACAGGAACAGATCGGGGTTTTCCATCCACTCGTCGGGCAATTCGAAGTCCATCGCCCGGACCTTGACCGCATCGGTGATGTTCTTGATCGCGCGCCCGGTGAAGCGCGGATCGGACTCTTGAATCGCCTTCAGATAGGTGCCGAGCTTGGCAAGCGTATCCAGCGGCCCGATCCGCTCTTGCACGGCATCGAACACCTCGGCCAGCCCGGCCTCGGCGGGTCGGTTGTGCGCGGCGAAACTGTTGGCCACCGCGCGCTTGATTTCCTGTGCGGCGAACAGCTCGTGGCTGCCCAGCGGGATGTCGTGCTTCTTGCCCAAAAGCAGCGCGAGGATGTCGATGTAATCCTCGCGCGTCTGCGGCCCGTCGACCAGAAACCGCGCCCCCGCCCGCTGACGCAGCGCGTCATCCACATTCTCGGGGAAGTTGGAAAACATCCCGAAGGTGCAATTGCCGCGCACCACCGTGTTGGCACCGGCGAAAGCCTCCATCAGAACGGCGGTCACCTCCTGCTGGCCCGCGCTCGATTGCCGGTCGCCGCGCTTGCCCGCGATCTGGTCAATGTCGTCGACTGTGCCAAACCCGATCACCGCAGGGTCCATGACGTTCTGGATGAAGGCCTTGGCGTTCTGCCCCGACTTGCCCTGATAGCTGTCGATATTGTCGATGCCGAAATTCTGATAGCGGAACGGATAGCCCGCCGCCTTGCAATACTCGTTCAGCAGACCCGCCATCATCTGAATGAGCGTCGTCTTGCCGGTGCCCGGCGCACCATCGCCCATGAAGGTGAAGATGAAGCCGCCGAGTTCCGCAAACGGGTTCAGCTTGCGCTCGAAATCATAGGCCATCAGCATCTTGGCCAGACGCATCGCCTGATATTTCGCGATGTGGTTGCCCACCACCTCCTGCGGTTTCTTGAACTGCATCACCAGCGTGCTGCCACGCGCCTTGCGGGCGGGCGCAAAGCCCGCAATCGGCAGATCATCCGCCTCGATGCGCCAGGCCGCACCGGTGAAAGCCGCGGTGCGCGCCGCCCCCTCGCCACGCGCACGGACCTTTTCCATCAGCGCCTCGGCATAGGCCAGAACGGTCGCCACCAGCCGCGCATCATCCGTGCCATGCAGCGCGATGTCCTGATCCAGTTCCCACAATGCACCATAAAGCGCGAGGCTCGGGTTATCGGTCAGCACCTCGTCGACCGCGCCGATCTCGACCGTGGTCTCACCCGCCTGCGGCGCCAGCAGAAATGCCGTCGCATTGCCAAAGACCGACAACACCACCAGCGATTCCGCCGCCAGCAATTCGCCAAACTCGGCCCGCCGCGCCTCTGGCAGACGACCTTCCAGATTGGCCTGTTTCAACTCGCGCAGGCCGGTCGCCTCGGCAAAGGCCTCACCCAGGGCCAGCGCAATCGCCAGGGCGCGGCGCAGCGCCTGCAACACCGCCGCCTGCGCCGGCGTGGGCAGATCGTCGCCCCCCACCGCCTGCACCCGTGCGGCCAGTTGCACGCCATCGGGGCGCGCGGTGGGCCGCGTCACCAGCCCCGGCGTGGTTGACCGGAACCGGCGCGCGCCAGTGACGATGCCTGCCGAACGTTCTACCGGAGCGACCTCGGCCGCACGCGCCAGGCGCGGCGCATGGTCGAACCCCGCCAGCATCGCCGCCGCGGCCCCGTAATGCGCCCGGATCGCCTCTTCGCGCAGTTCCATCTCGTCGCGCAATGCCGACATGCCTGACCTCTTCTTCTTGGCTGAAATACTCCGGGGGTCCGGGGGCTGGCCCCCGGCCTCGCTCAGCCGTAAACCATTACCCGGCCGGAGTGCCCGACCACGAATTTGCGCACCTCGCGAAAGCCCTCGGGGTCTTTCTCGGCCAGCACCTGAAACGGGCGCTGCGGCAGGATGATCGCGCGGCTCATCCGGGTTGCGCCCAGATCGGCCCCGCGCCCCGAAAACGGATCGAGCGCAAAGACCTGCCGTTCGGTCGTCGAAAACCAGCCCTTCTCCAACTCGACCCGCGTCGATTCCAGATCCTCGACCGTCCAGGCCAGCGCCCAATCCTCGCCCGCGGGCGCGCGCGCCTCGTCCAAAACCTCGCGGATCGGGCCGGTCTGCAGGGTAAAAGCGGTGGAATACATCGGCCCCAGATGGATGCGCCGCAGACGTTTGGGGTGCAGATCGTCGAAATCCGTATCGAAACCCTTGGCAATCGTCACCAGCTTCAGCCCGCCCACCGATTGCGCCAGCAGATGCGCCTGCACCTGCGCCCATCGCCCCTCGTCCTTGGGCAGCGCGGTCCGGCCGCTGTCTTCCAGATCCAGGATATAGACCACCGGCACATTCAGCTGGCTGTCATAGACCGCCCAGTGCAGCGTATAGCCGCGCCGCCCCTGCGGCCGGTCGCCGGTCCATTCCGCCACCGGATGCATCTGCGGCCAGAACAGCCCGCCCGCCGCCAGCGCCTCGAAGTAAAGCCGCTGGCTCAGCGCATATTGCAGATCGGTGGGGATCGTGCGCGCGCCCACGATCTGCCGGATCATCCGGTCCTTCAGATCGGCCTCGGGCGCCATTCCCGCCAGATGCTGCGCGGCCTGCGCGGCATCATTGGCCATCGCCACCAGCTCCTGATAGATCGGAAACCCGCTTTCATGCAGGTCGATCGTCAGATGCCGCCGCGCGGGCCCGGTGATCCGCCCCGCCACAAGGTATTTCAGCGACAGCGCCTGAAACGTGGCCGCAATCGCGCCGGCATAGCCGCTCAGGATCTCGGTCTCGCGCGTGGCCAGACTTTGATCTGCCTCCATCTCCTGCGCGACACTGGCCATCATCCGCGTGATCCGCGCGAATTTCGCGAAATAGCGCCGCGCGGCCAGATCGTCGTTCAGAACCTTGTGGTCATGGGTCAGGTCAAGCTTGGGGGTGGGGTCAAGATCGGGCACTTAGCCACCATACAGGTTCTTGTCGTGTTTCTCGACAATCGCGGCAAAGCGGCGGGCAAAGCGTTCGTCGGCCTTGGCCTTCTGTTCCAGCACCTTGCGGGCAAAGACCATGTGATCCTCATGCGCCTCCAGCATCTCGGCCATCCGCGCATTGGTCGCAACGCCGATCCCCGCCATGGCGGTTTGCGCCTCCTGATCGGTTTTCACGCCGATCTCGTTGATCCGGTGCGCCACATCCTGCTGCTGCGCGGTTTTCAACGATTTGGTCAGCGCATCATACAGCACCACGCGCTGCTTGGTGTCGGTCTGCAGCTTGTTGATCAGCACCATCTGCGTCGCCGCCTGGTTTTGCAGGCTGTCGACCCAGGTCTTGCCCTTCTCGATATAGCGCTCCAGCGTCTGGGATTTCGCCAGCTTGACCTGCTCGTCCTGCACCAGCGCGTTATAGCGCACGTTCAGATCGGCCAGCTCGGTTTCCAACCGGGTGCGCGCCGCCGCGTCCTGCTCGACCGCGATCTTGTTTTCCAGTTCAATAATCTTGGGGTCCATCGCCTGAATATCGGCACGGATCTGTTCCAGTTCTGCGACGGTCGCCTCGCGCTCATCCAGCGTTCCGGTCAGGTTCGCCTCGACCTTGGCCTTCTGCTCGTTCAGCACCGCCAGCTGACCATCCAGCAGCTTCACGATGGTGTCGGACTTCGCAATCAGGTCCTGCAGTTTCGCGTCGATCGAGGCCGACCGCAGCCGCTCCTGCCGCATCGCCTCCGACTTGCCGCGCGCAAAGACCCCGACGAAGCTTTCCCACCCGGTTTTCGACCGCATCTCGTCGAAATCCTTGGAAAACCCCGCCGTCACATCGTCCAGCCCCATGATAAGCTCGGCGATATTGGCATTCATCGCGTCCGCATGGGCCTGCACATCGGCCAGCGTGGCGTTTTCAATGTCGAAGGTCTCGGCCTCGGCGGTGCCCAGCTTGGCGCGCGCCGTTTCGATCCGGCTTGTGATCTCGGACATCTTGGCCTGCGCCTCGGCCATCTGCCGCTGACTTTCCGCGATCTGGGTTTCAAAACCGGCCATCCGACCCTCCAATGTTAAACTCATTTACAAATGGGAGCCCTCCGCCCCCGCGCAAGACCCCTTCGCTCGAAACGCTAGCGAAATCGTTCCCGCGCCGCCACCGCTTTTGCACATTTACGCGCGCCGATCCCGGGGTTAGCGTGGTGTCATGGACCTGGCCCAACGCATCCGTTTCGAGATCGACCGGCGCCGCGACGATCTGATCGCGCTGACGCAGGATCTGATCCGTATTCCGACGCTGAACCCGCCCGGGCGCCACTACCGCGAGATTTGCGACTATCTGGCCGAACGCCTGGCCCACCGCGGCTTTGCGATAGAGCTGATCCGCGCCCATGACGCCCCGGGCGATTGTGACGCCTATCCGCGCTGGAACCTTGTCGCGCGACGCGCGGGCGCATCCCCCGGCGAGTGCGTGCATTTCAACAGCCATCACGACGTGGTCGAAGTTGGCCACGGCTGGACCCGCGATCCGTTCGGTGGCGAACTGGAAGGCGACCGGATCTATGGCCGCGGGGCCTGCGACATGAAAGGTGGACTTGCCGCCTCGGTTATCGCCGCCGAAGCCTTCATCGCCGCCTGCCCCGACTACCGGGGTGCCATCGAGATTTCCGCCACCGCGGACGAGGAATCGGGCGGCTATGGCGGCGTGGCCTATCTGGCCGCGCAGGGCTATTTCGATCCGGGCCGGGTGCAGCATGTCATCATCCCCGAACCGCTGCACAAGGATCAGATCTGCCTTGGCCATCGCGGCGTCTGGTGGGCCGAGATCGAAACGCAGGGCCGCATCGCCCATGGCTCGATGCCTTTCTTAGGCGATTGCGCGGTGCGTCACATGGGCGCTGTGCTGGCCGAGATCGAGGCGACGCTGATGCCGCTTCTGGCCAGCAAACACACCGCGATGCCGGTCATCCCGCCCGGCGCGCGGCAATCCACGCTCAACATCAATTCGATCCACGGCGGCGCACCCGAACCCGAAGCGGGCTCCACAGCCCTGCCCGCCCCCTGCGTGCCCGACCGCTGCCGCATCATCATCGACCGCCGCTTCCTGATCGAGGAACAGATCGACGAGGTAAAGGCCGAGGTCACCCGGCTGCTGGAACGCGTCAAGGCGCAGCGTCCGAGCTTTGCCTATGAAATCCGCGATCTGTTCGAGGTGCAGCCCACGATGACCGACCGCGACGCGCCGGTGGTGCGTTCGACCGCCACCGCCATCGCCGCCGTGCTGGGCCGCGAGGCCGCCTATGTCGTCAGCCCCGGCACCTATGATCAGAAACATATCGACCGGATCGGGCGACTGAAGAACTGCATCGCCTATGGCCCGGGCGAACTGGCGCTGGCGCATCAGCCCGACGAATGGATCAGCGTCACCGACATGACCGACAGTGCCAAGGTAATGGCACTGGTTCTGGCCGAACTGCTGGCCCCGGCGGGTTAGGGGGGCGCTGCCCCCCGCTTCGCTCCCCCCGGGATATTTAGGCCAAGATGAAAAGCGGTTCCTCTTCACCTTGGCCTAAATATCCCGGGGGTCCGGGGGCGGCGCCCCCGGCGCGGATCACACCGCGATATTGTCGATCAGGCGCACATCGCCCAACTGCGCGGCCACCAGCATCCGCGCCGGTTCGCTGAGGTTTGCCATCGGGCGCAGCCCTTCGACGCTGCGCAATTCCAGATATTCGACCGCGCTGAACCCCGCTTCCAGGATCGCCGCCTGCGCGTTCATCAGCGTCTCGCCCACCGGCGCGCCATCGCGAATTTCGGCAGCGGCGGCCTGCATGATCTGATGCAGCGCCGGTGCCTGCGCGCGTTCCGCCGCCGACAGCCGCACATTGCGCGACGACATCGCCAGCCCGTCGGCCTCGCGGATCGTCGGGCAGCCGATGATCCGGATCGGGATGTTCAGATCCTCGACCAGGCGGCGCACCACCTGCAATTGCTGCCAATCCTTTTCGCCGAAAAAGGCGCGGCCCGCCTGGGTCATGCCGAAAAGCTTGGCGACCACCGTCGCCACGCCGTCGAAATGGCCCGGGCGGAAGGCGCCTTCCAGCGGCTCCGACACGCCCGAGACCGACACCGTGGTGGCGAACCCGTCGGGATAGACCTCGTCCACGCCCGGTGCGAACAGCACGTCGACGCCCTCGGCCTCGAGCAGTGCCAGATCATGCGCCTCGTCGCGCGGGTATTTGGTCAGGTCGTCGGGGTTATTGAACTGCATCGGGTTGACGAAGATCGTCACGATCACCCGGTCCGACTGTTCGCGCGCAGCCCGTGCCAGACTGAGGTGCCCGTCATGCAGCGCCCCCATCGTCGGCACCACCCCCACTAGCATGCCAGAGCGTTTCCACGCGGCCACCTTCTCGCGCAGCTCGGCCGAGGTGCGGATCACTTGCGTCATTTTTTCACCTCATCGGCAAAGACATGTTCGGGCGCCGGGAAGGTGCGGCCGCGCACCTCGGCGGCATAGGCGGCAATCGCGGCTTCGCCATCGGTGCCGAGGCTGCCGAAGCGCTTGACGAATTTCGGCTTGAAGGCGGTGAACAGGCCCAGCATGTCATCGACGACCAGCACCTGGCCATCGCAGCCCGCGCTGGCCCCGATGCCCACGGTCGGAATGGCGATTTCGGCGGTGATCCGATCGGCCAGGCTGGCGGGCACTTTCTCCAACACCACGGCAAAGGCGCCCGCGGCGGCCACCGCCTGCGCATCGGCCATCAGCCGCGCGCCATCCTCGCCCCGGCCCTGCACCTTGTAGCCGCCGAACACATTGACCGATTGCGGCGTCAGCCCGATATGCGCCATCACCGGAATGCCGCGCGTCACCAGAAAGGCGATGGTCTGCGCCATATGCACGCCGCCTTCCAGCTTGACCGCCCCCGCGCCGGTTTCGGCCATCAGCCGGGCGGCGTTGCGGAACGCCTGTTCCGGGCTTTCCTCGTAACTGCCAAACGGCATGTCGATGACCATGCAGGCGCGGTCGAGCCCGCGTGCCACCGCCTGCCCGTGCAGCACCATCATCTCCATCGTGACGCCCAGGGTCGAGGGCAGGCCATGCAGCACCATCCCCACCGAATCCCCGACCAGCACCAGATCGACATGGGCATCCATCATCCGCGCCATCGGTGTGGTATAGGCGGTCAGGCACACGATCGGCGCGCCCCCCTTCATCGCGGCGATATCAGTCGGCATCAGCTGCCGCACGGCTCCGGTTGCACTCATCGCGCCCTCCTTCTCCCTGAGGCGCAGACATAACGGCCCGCGGCATGTATTGCAAAGACAGAAATGCCGCGCCGCAGCGCCGCGGGGGAAGGCGCCGCCGCGTTTCCCCCCAGTATCGCCCGCGCCCAAATACCTTGATCATGGGGTGGATCGGGTCAATCATGCCCGCACCGTCACGCCACCATGAAGGAGGGCCGAATGACCCACCGCCTGCTGATCCCTGCCGCCGCTTTCGCGCTTTGCGCCTCGGCGGCCTGGGCCGCGCCCGATGCGATCACCCTTGGCATGGTGCTGGAGCCGCCAAACCTCGACCCGACCGCGGGCGCCGCCGCGGCGATCGACGAGGTGGTCTATGCCAATGTCTTCGAAGGTCTGACCCGGTTCGGCCCCGATGGCGCGGTGCTGCCCGCGCTTGCGCAAAGCTGGGATGTGTCCGAGGACGGCACCACCTACACCTTCCATCTGGTCACCGGCGCCACCTTCCACGATGGCAGCGCCTTCGACGCCGAGGATGTGAAATTCAGCCTCGATCGCGCCCGCGCCGAGGACAGTGCCAATGCGCAAAAGGCACTGTTCACCGGGATCGAGGCGGTCGAGGTGATCGACCCGGCCACGGTGCGCGTCACGCTGGCCGCGCCCGATGGCGCACTGCCGTTCAAGCTCGCCTGGGGCGATGCGGTGATCCTGGCGCCCGAAACCGCGCCCGAGGCCGCGACCCATCCCATCGGCACCGGGCCCTTCGTCTTTGCCGACTGGGTGCAGGGCGATCATGTCACGCTGACTGCCAACCCTGCCTATTGGGGGGTGAAACCGGCGCTGGCGACGGCCACCTTCCGCTTCATCTCGGACCCGACGGCGGCCTTTGCCGCAATGATGGCGGGCGATGTCGATGCCTTCCCGAACTTCCCCGCGCCCGAAACGCTTGCACAATTTCAGGCCGACCCGCGCTTCAAGGTGATCGTCGGCTCGACCGAGGGCGAGACGATCCTCGCGATGAACAACCGCCAGCCGCCGCTCGACAATATCAAGGTGCGCGAGGCCATCGCCCATGCGATCAACCGTCAGGACGTGATCGACGGCGCGATGTTCGGCTACGGCACGCCGATCGGCACGCACTTCGCCCCGCATAACCCAGATTACCAGGATCTGACCGCGCTGTCGGCCTATGACCCGGAAAAATCGAAGGCCCTGCTGGCCGAGGCGGGGGTCGGCGACCTGACCCTGCGGCTTGCGCTGCCGCCGCCCACCTATGCCCGCCGCGGCGGCGAGATCATCGCAGCGCAGCTGGCGCAGGTCGGCATCAAGACCGAGGTCAGAAATCTGGAATGGGCGCAGTGGCTGGAACAGGTGTTCAAGGGGCATGACTTCGACCTGACCATCGTCAGCCATACCGAACCGGCCGATATCAACATCTATGCCCGCCCGGATTATTACTTCGGCTATGGCAAGCCCGAATTCGTCGCGCTGATGGATCAGCTGAGCGCCGCCTCCGACCCTGCCGAACGCAGCGCACTGAACCATCAGGCCGAAGAGATGATCGCGAAAGACTACGTCAACGCCTATCTGTTCCAGCTGGCCAAGACAGGCGTCGCCAATGCCAGGATCGAAGGTCTGTGGGAAAACGCCCCGACCCAGGCCAATGACCTGAGCGCGGTGCATTGGGTCGACTGACCCAGGCCGCGCCCTTTCTTTCTGGCCCAAATATCCCGGGGGTCCGGGGGCGGCGCCCCCGGCCTTTCCGCATCAACGCCTCTCCACTCAAGGACATCATGCTGCTGCAAGCCCTCACCCCCGCCGCCACCGACCCTGAAACCAGCCGCCCGGACCCCGAAAAACTGATCTCGGGCGATCCGGTCCATACCACCTGGAACGTCGAGGACGACCGCGGGCTGTATTGCGGCATCTGGCAATCCACACCCGGCGCCTGGCGCTGTTCCTATGACGAATGGGAATATTGCCGCATCCTGTCCGGGCGCGCGGTCATCACCGGCGACGATGGCAGCCGGCTTGAGGTCGGCCCCGGCGACAGCTTCATCCTGCGCCCGGGGTTCAGCGGCCGCTGGGAGGTGCTGGAAACGATCCGAAAGGACTATGTCATTCTGTTTCGCTGACCGCTGAACGCGCAGCACAGTGAAAAAGGCCGGGGTCTGTGCGCCCCGGCCTTTTTCATCAGTGCATCCTGTCCGAAGGCTCAGTTCAGCCCGCGCAGCTCGGCCTCGCGGGCCTCGGCAGAGGCCACGGCGGCGGCGTGTTCCTGCGCCTCGACGGTGCCCAGATCGGGCACGATCCCCGCCTCATAGGCCGCCTGATCCGCCTCGATCGCGGCGGTGTCCGAGGCCGAGACCAGATAACCGGTGTGCAGCTCGACCACCGGACCTTCCATCGCCAGGCTTTCCTCGCGCGAGCGGACCTTGACGCGGGTGCCCAGATCCATCTCGTCATACATGTCGATGACATCCTGGTTGAACAGCCGGATACAGCCCGCCGACGTGGCCTTGCCGATCGAGCTGGGGTCCATCGTGCCATGAATGCGGTAATAGGTATCCTTGCCGCCGCGATAGAGGTAGAGCGCCCGCGCGCCCAGCGGATTATCAAGCCCACCCGGCAGACCGCCCGCCAGAGGGCCATACAGATCGGGGTCGGTGCGGATCATGTTCTTGGTCGGCGTCCAGGAAGGGTATTCCTCCTTGCGGCGCACCACGGCCTCGCCCTTGAAGCCGCGGCCTTCCTTGCCGACCGCAATGCCGAAGCGCATCGCCTTGCCCGGCTCGACGACGTGATAAAGCAGCCGCGCATACGGGTCGACAACGATGGTGCCCGGCGCCTCGGGGCCGTCATAGGCCACCCATTGCCGACGGTTGCGCGCGGTCAGATAGGCCGGATTGACGGCAGGCACCAGACGGTCACCATCGGGCCGGGCCTGATATTCCGGCGGGACATTCGCGCTCGAATAGGTGCTGGTCGGCGAATTCGGATCCCCCGCACAGCCCGCCAGAACCGCCACAGCCCCAAGCGCCAGCGCAGCATGGCGCAGACCGGAAATAGACAACCACACGATACCAATCCCCCAGATTTTCCGAATCCCGGGCGGCAGAACCCGGACTGTCGCGTATCAGCCCAATCTGCCCCCTCTCCGTCAACCCCCCGACACGCCATCGGTTCCCGACTGTGACCCGGACAAAGCAAAACCCGCGCAGAAACCTGCGCGGGTTGGCCGTATTTACCCGGACGAAGGGCTTATTCGACCGTGCCGATCGAGAAGAACAGCGTCTCGCCCGAGCTGTCGTCCACACCGTCATTGTCGGTGACCACGAAGCCCTCGCCCGCGGCGTCGATGGCAAAGCCCTCGACCTTGTCCACCACATAGCCGCCGGTGGCCTTCAGATCGGGGATCAGATCGCGGACCTCTTCCTTCGCAACCACGGGCAGATCGCCACCCAGTTTCGCGGGCACCAGATCGGCCAGCTTCACACGGAAGATCTTTTTCACCACGGCAGCGGCGCCGATCTGGTTGTCGCGTTCGATCACATAGGCATGATCGCCCGCCACGGTGATTTCCGACAGACCCATCCAGCCCGCGCCCTTCGGCTCCAGCGGGTAATGCACCGCACCCCATTCGCCGGTTTCGGTGTTGTAGGCGACCAGCTTGACCATGCCTTTCGGATCGTCACGCCATTCGCGCTGCACCGCCATCCACAGCATGTCGCCGACCTTCGCCACGCCTTCAAACCCGAAGCGGACCTCATTGGCGGCCAGTTCCGGCGGCAGGCCGATCTGCTCCTTGATCTCGCCCTTGGCGTTCACATGCAGCAGGCCATGCGGGACCATCTTGGCGGTGTTGCCTTCGCTGGCCAGCCAGAAGCCGCCCTTGCCATCCAGCGTGATGCCTTCCAGATCCAGCAGTTGCGCCGCATCGCCGCCCCGGGTGACCGGCGTCGCCGCGGTGATCCGCGCGGGTTTCGCCGTCGCGTCGATGGTGAAGATCGCGGGCGCCGCGGAATAGAAGCTATCCGAGATGCCATACAGGATGCCCGGCTTTTCGGCATCGGCCACCAGACCCGACAGCGCGCCCCAGCCGATCAGCGTGTCGCTGCCTGCCGAGGTGATCATCGGATAGCTGGCAGGGGCCGCGCTGCGTTCGAACAGCATGACATGGGCCCGCGCGGCACCGTCGGCGCCCAGATCGGTTTCGTTGGCAGACACGAGCAGACCGCGCGCCGGGATCGTGGTGTACCCTTCCGGCCCGATGCCCGAGGGCAGAAGTTGCAGCAGCTTCGGCGCGGCCAGATCGGCCACATCGTAAACCCCCACAACCGACCCACGTTCAGAGCCGACGAAGACCAGCGTCTGACCGTCGAAATGGCCCACCTCGATCGACTCCGGCTCGACGCCTTTCTTGCCCGCGCGCTTGTCCGGGAAATGGCCGATTTCGGCCACCGCGCGCTCGAAGCTCATGCCGCTGTCGTAAACGACGCTGCCGTCCTTGTTGAAAATGGTCCAGCCGCGCGAGCCACCCTTCCAGTCGCCTTCATTGGCGGTGGCGAAGTGATCGGCGTCGATCCAGCGCACCGCGTCAGGCTCGCGCGCCACGCCCTCCAGCGTGCCGCTGAAATCAATCTTGCCGTCTTTTTTGGTGTCCACGCCCTGCAGATCGACCGAACCGGCGCTGAAATGGCTGGCCACCGTGCCGTCGGCCCCGATCACCACCAGATGGTTGTTTTCCTGCATCGTCACGACGATTTCGCCCAGCTCGTTGACATCGACGAATTCGGGCTCCGGGTCGTCCCCCGCCACATCGGCCAGCCCGGTCATCTCGATCCGCCGGGCCGCGGCGCAATCGGGCATCCCGTCCTTGAGCGGCAGCTTGACCACGAAACCCGCGGGCATCTGCGGCAGATCGCCGTCGTTCAGCTCTTCGTCGCGCTCGTTCTCGATGGCCACGACGACGAAGCTGCCATCCTTGGCGCGCGCGACCGAGTCGGGTTGCCCGCCCAGATCGCAGCTGGCCAGTTCGGTTTTCGTGGCCAGATCGACCACTGCCAGTCGGCCCGAGGTATTGATGTAATCCGCCGAGGTATTCACCGCGACCAGCGCCTTGGCGCCGATCACCGTCACACTCGTCGGTTCGCCGCCCAGCGCCACCGTGCCCAGCGGTTTGGGCGCGCCTGCGGCCGAAATATCGACCAGACCGATCGCGCCCAGCGGGCTGTCAGTATAGACCAGCGTCATGCCGTCTTCGCTGGCCGCAATGATCTCGGCCGAGGTTTCGCGACCCCGGTCCTCGCCCTCGGCGATGTTGTCGGGCGTGGCAAAGCTGGCGATGCGGTTGAAATTCATTTCGGCCAGGGCGGGCCAAGCGGTGGTCAGCGCCAGGGCGGCACCAAGCGACAAGCGCAGGATCATGGGACTCTCCGGTCAATACAGGTTACCCCTGCCCATGACCCGGCGATGTTACGCCCCCACAACAGGGGCGTGACAGTTTTGCGACCGTGTTCAGGGGGCGCTGCCCCCGCGCGTGCCGCGCTCCCCCGGGATATTTGACCAGAGAGAACGACCTCTCTTTCTTGCCCGGCTATCCCGGGGAGCGCGGTCACAGATTGAAAGGGCCGCCCCCTGCCGGCTTCAGCCGACGATATTGAACCCCGGCCCGAAGGGGTATTTCGTGATATCCTCGGCCCCGTCGTCCCCGATCACCAGGATATCGTGTTCGCGATAGCCCCCCGCACCGGGCAGGCCCTGCGGCAGGGTCAGCATCGGCTCCATACTGATCACCATGCCCGGTTCCAGCACGGTGTCGATATCCTCGCGCAGTTCCAGCCCCGCCTCGCGGCCGTAATAGTGGCTAAGCACGCCGAAGCTGTGGCCATAGCCGAAAGTGCGGTATTGCAGCAGATCGCGATCGGCAAAGAAGGCGTTGATTTGCGCGGTAATCTCGTCGCAGCGTGCGCCGGGTTTCAACAGGCTCATGCCGTATTCATGCGCAGCGACGTTAGCGTCCCAGATCTTCAGGCTGGCGGCGTCCGCCTCGCCCACGAACAAGGTGCGTTCCAGCGCGGTGTAATAGCCCGAAATCATCGGAAAACAGTTCAGGCTCAGGATATCGCCGCGTTTCAGCTTGCGCCCGGTGACCGGGTTGTGCGCCCCGTCGGTGTTCAGCCCGGACTGGAACCAGACCCAGGTGTCGCGATATTCGGCGTCGGGAAAGCGGCGGGCAATCTCGGCCTCCATCGCATCGCGCCCGGCCATTGCCACGTCGATCTCGCGCAGACCTTCGCGGATCGTGTCGCGGATCGCATAGCCGCCGACATCGGCCACCGCGGCCCCGTGCCGGATCAGCTCGATCTCGGCCGGGCTCTTGACCATTCGCTGCGCCATCGTGCCGGCGGATATATCCATGCCGCGCTTCGGCGCCATGAAATGGCTGAACTTCTCGGCGTTGACCATGGTCAGGTGGTCGGCCTCGACACCGACCGACTTGCCCGTCCCGATCACATGCGCCACCGCGCGCCAGTAATTATCGCGCGCCCAGTCGGTATAGGTCAGGCTTTCGCCATGGCAGCGCCGCCAGGGCTGGCCCGCGTCGATCCCTGCCGCAATCACCACCGCGCGGTCACGCGTGACCACCAGCCCATAGGGCCGCCCGAAGCTGCAATAAAGAAACCCGGAATAATAGGCGATATTGTGCATCGAGGTCAGAAGACACGCGTCCAGATCGTGCATCTCCATCAGATCGCGCAGGCCTTCCAGCCGCGCCTCGTATTCCGCAGGCGCAAAGGGCAGCGGGGCTTTTTCGCCATTCTCGCAGGTATAGAATTCGGGTCTTTGCATCATCGTCTCCATAGGGCCACCCGGACCCCGAAAGATCCCGGCGTTCAGGACGAAGGCGGAGGGTCCGCAAGCCTTGGGCGTGCCCGCCCCGTGACGACGCCATCGTCACCGCTCGGCCCCATGCTGGCGCAAATCATGCGGCGTTGCAATGCTTGCGGGCGGGCGTCTCGGATCGGGGAAAATGCGGCGCTTTCTTCTTGGCACAAATACTCCGGGGGTGAGGGCCGCCCGGCCCGAGGGGGCAGCGCCCCCTTGACCCGGCCCGCAACACGAACGAACCTCGCGGCAATGGGCCGCTATATCCTCAAACGTCTGATCACCCTTGTCGCCAGCCTCGCTTTGGCCAGTGTGGTGATTTTCGCGCTGATCGAGGTCACCCCCGGCGATCCGGCCAGTTTCATGCTGGGGCTCAATGCCGCGCCCGAGACCGTAGCCGCCCTGCGCGATCAGCTGGGCCTGGATGAGGCACTGCCGCTGCGCTATCTGCAGTGGGTCGGCGGGATGCTGCAGGGCGATTTCGGGCTGAGCTATACCTACAAGGTGCCGGTGGCCGATCTGGTGGCCGACCGCCTTGAAATCTCGGCGCCGCTGGCACTGATCGCGCTGGCGCTGTCCACGGCACTGGCGCTGCCTGCGGGCCTGTGGGCCGCGTCGCGCCGCGGGCGGGCGGGCGATGCGCTGGTGATGGGGGCCACGCAACTGGGGATCGCGGTGCCCAATTTCTGGTTCGCGATGCTGCTGGTGCTGGTGTTCGCGATCAAATGGCAGCTGTTTCCCGCCGGTGGCTTTCCGGGCTGGTCTGACCCGTTGGCGGCGCTGCGCGCGCTGAGCCTGCCCGCGCTGGCGCTGGCGCTGCCGCAGGCGGCAATTCTGGCGCGGGTGCTGCGTTCGGCCCTGATCGAGACGCTGGGGCAGGATTACATCCGCACCGCGCGCGCCAAGGGCCTGTCGCGCGGTGCCGCCCTGACGCGGCATGCGCTGCGCAATGCGCTGATCCCGGTGTTGACGATTCTGGGGATGCAGTTTTCCTTCCTGCTGGCGGGCGCGATCATCATTGAAAACGTGTTCTACATCCCGGGACTGGGGCGGCTGATCTTTCAGGCGATCACGCAGCGCGACCTGATCGTGGTGGAATCGGTGGTGATGATCCTTGTCTTCGCGGTGATCGCGGTGACCTTCCTGACCGATCTGGCCTATGCGCTGGTCGACCCCCGGCTGCGGAGGCCCGCATGAAACCCGCGCTTGCCCTAGGGGCCGTGCTGTCGGGGGCGGCGCTGGCCGCGGCAGTGCTGTCGCTGGTCTGGACGCCCTATGACATCACCCAGCTGGCGATTGCGCAAAAACTGCAACCGCCGAGCCTCGCGCATTGGGCGGGCACCGATCATTTCGGGCGCGACATCGCCTCGATGCTGATGGCGGGGGCGCGCACCTCGCTGGCGGTGGCGCTGGTGGCGGTGGGCATCGGCATGGGCGTGGGCGTGCCACTGGGGCTGGGCGCTGCGGCGCTGCGCGGGTCCTGGGTGGATGAGGCGATCATGCGCGGCAACGATCTGATCTTTGCCTTCCCCTCGCTGGTAATCGCGATCCTGATCACCGCGGTCTTCGGCCCCTCGGCCACCAATGCGATCATCGCCATCGGGATCTTCAACATTCCGGTTTTCGCGCGGGTGTCGCGCGCCGGCGCGCTCAGCCTCTGGACGCTCGATTACATCCGCGCGGCGCGGGTGGCGGGCAAGGGGCGCGCGCGGATCTCGGCCGAACATATCCTGCCCAACATTGCCAACCTGCTGATCGTGCAGGGCACGATCCAGTTCAGCCTGGGCATTCTGGCCGAGGCGGGGCTGAGCTATGTCGGCCTTGGCGCACAGCCGCCCACCGCCAGCTGGGGCCGGATGCTGGCCGAGGCGCAGACGATGGTGACGCTGGCCCCGCATGTCGCGCTGGCCCCGGGGCTGGCGATTGTCGCCACGGTGCTGGGGCTGAACCTGCTGGGCGACGGGCTGCGCGATGCGCTCGATCCGCGGTTGCGGGGGCGGATGGCATGAGCCTGCTGCACATCGACACGCTGGACCTGAGCTTTGCCAAGACGCCAATCCTGCGCGGGGTGACGCTGGGCCTCGAGCCCGGCGAAATTCTGGGGCTGGTGGGCGAATCCGGGTCCGGCAAGTCGATGACGGCGCTGGCGGTGATGGGGCTGTTGCCGCAAGGTGCGCGGGCCACGGGGCGGATCTGGCTGGACGGGCAGGATCTGCTGGCGCTTTCCGAACGGCAGATGTGCGCGCTGCGCGGCAATCAGATCGGCATGATCTTTCAAGAGCCGATGACCGCCCTGAACCCGCTGATGACAATCGGCGATCAGGTGGCCGAAACGCTGATGGTGCATCGCAAGATGCCCCGCGCCGAGGCGCGCGCGATCGCGCGCGCCAAGCTCGACCGGGTCGGCCTGCCCGGCCCGCGCTTTCCGCTCTCGCTTTATCCGCATGAGCTGTCGGGCGGGCAGCGCCAGCGGGTCGCGATTGCGCTGGCCATCGCGCTACAGCCGCGCCTGCTGATCGCCGATGAACCGACCACGGCACTGGATGTCACGACCCAGGCCGAAGTGCTGAACCTGCTGCGCGATCTGGCGCGCGCCGAGGATATGGCGCTGATCCTGATCACCCACGATCTGGCCGTGGTGGCGGGCATGGCCGACCGGGTCGCGGTGATGCGGCACGGGCAGATCGTGGAAACCGGCCCGACGGAACCCTTGTTCCGCGCGCCACGCCACCCCTATACCGCTCAGCTTCTGGCGGCCTCGACCCATCGCCCCAAAGCGGCGGCCCGCCCGGCCCCCGCACCGGAGCATGAGTATTTTTGCCAAGAAGAAATCCCTGCCGCTTCTTCTTGGCAAAAATACTCGAAATCCGACGCGGCCCTGCTGCGGGTCGCCGGGGCCACGCGGATCTACCGCCTGCCGCGGCCCCGTCCCTTTGCGGCCCACCCCGAACTGCGGGCGGTCGACGATGTCAGCTTCCAGATCGGCCCGGGGGAGTCGGTCGGGCTGGTCGGGGAATCCGGTTGCGGCAAAAGCACATTGACCCGCGCGATCCTCGGGCTCGATCCGTTGCAGGCGGGGTCCATCACCTTGGGGGCGCACCCGGTGGGCCCCGGGATGCCACAGGCCGCGCGCGCCGATGTGCAGGTGGTTTTTCAGGACCCTTACGGCAGCTTCAACCCGCGCCAGCGCGTCGAAACCCTGGTGGCCGAACCGTTCCACCTGACCGGCCGCCCCGCCGACTGGCAGGGCCGGGTGGCGGCGGCGCTGTCCGAGGTGGAGCTTGCGCCCGAAGACGGCGCGAAATTCATCCACGAATTTTCCGGCGGCCAGCGTCAGCGCATCGCGATTGCCCGCGCGCTGATCATCCGGCCGAAGCTGATCGTGCTGGACGAGGCGGTCTCGGCGCTGGATGTGCGGGTGCGCGCGCAGGTGCTGGATCTGCTGGCCACGCTGCAGGCCAGTCACGATCTGGCCTATCTGTTCATCTCGCACGACCTGTCGGTGGTGCGCAATGTCACCACCCGCTGTCTGGTGATGCAGGCCGGGCGGATCGTCGAACAGGGCCCGACCGAGGCATTGTTCACCGCGCCCCGCCATCCCTACACCGCAGAGCTTCTGGCCGCCGCGCCACAAATTCCCCCCGCATGGATGGAGGACCGTGCCCATGCTACCCCTCTGGTTTGACCCAACCGAAATCCTGATCGGCGGACAGTGGCGCAAGACGCGCGAAACGCTGCCGGTCGAGAACCCCTCGACCGGGGCCGAGATGGCCCAGATCTCCCGCGGCAGCGCCAGCGACATCGACGAGGCCGTGGCCGCCGCCCGCGCCGCGGTGGACGGCGACTGGGGACAGCTCAGCGCCACCGAACGCGGGCGTGTGCTGGCACGGATGGGCGCGCTGGTGCTGGACAACGCCGAGGCGCTGGCCATGATCGAAGCGCTGGATGTCGGCAAGCCGCTGGCCCAGGCGCGCGCCGATGTGGTGGCGCTAGCACGCTATCTGGAATTCTACGGCGGCGCCGCCGACAAGGTGATGGGCGAGACGATCCCCTATCTGAACGGCTACACCGCTTACACGCTGCGCGAACCGCATGGGGTGACCGGCCATATCGTGCCCTGGAATTACCCGATGCAGATCATCGGGCGATCGGTCGGCGCGGCGCTGGCGATGGGCAATGCGGCGGTGCTGAAACCCGCCGAAGAGGCCAGCCTGACCGCGCTGGCCTTCGCCCGCATCGCCGCCGAAGCCGGCCTGCCCGCGGGCGCGCTCAATATCGTGCCGGGTCTGGGCGAAGAGGCGGGCGCGGCGCTCTCGGCGCACCCCGGCATCAACCATCTGAGCTTCACCGGTTCGGTCGGCGTCGGGCAGCTGATCCAGGCGCAGGCGGCGGCGAATGTGGTGCCGGTCACGCTCGAACTCGGGGGGAAGTCACCGCAGATCGTGTTCGACGACGCCAATCTGGACCGCGCGCTGCCGCTTCTGGTGAATGCGGGCATCCAGAACGCGGGCCAGACCTGCTCGGCTGCCTCGCGGATTCTGGTGCAGCGCGGGCGCTATGACGAGGTGGTGGCACGGATGGCCGCCCGCTATGGCGCGCTGCGCGTGGGGCCGGCGCTGTCGGATCTGGACCTGGGGCCGCTGATCTCGGCGCGGCAAAAGCAGATCGTCGAGGGCTATCTGCGGCTCGCGTCCGATCTGACCATCGCGGCGCAAGGCCAGATCCACCCCGACGCGCCCGCGACCGGCCATTACATCGCGCCCACGCTGATCGCCGGGGGCAGCGGGGCGCACCGGCTGGCGCAAGAGGAAATCTTTGGCCCCGCGCAGCTGGTGATCCCCTTCGATACCGAGGAAGAGGCCGTGGCAATCGCGAATGGCACTGACTACGGGCTTGTTGCCGCGATCTGGTCGCAAGACGGGCCCCGCACGATGCGGCTGGCGCGGCGGCTGCGCGCAGGCCAGGTGTTCTTGAACAATTACGGTGCGGGTGGCGGGGTCGAGTTGCCCTTCGGCGGCACCGGCAAATCCGGCCATGGCCGCGAAAAGGGGTTCGAGGCACTTTATGGCTTCTCTGCGCTGAAAACCGTGGCCGCCTGGCATGGCTGAGCGTGAAATGGGAGGACGACATGAGACTTGAGGGGAAAACAGCGATTGTCACCGGCGCGGCCTCGGGGTTTGGCGCGGGGATCGCACGGCGCTTCGCGGCCGAGGGCGCCGAGGTGATGATCGCCGACATGAACTACACCGCCGCCCGCGCGCTGGCCGACGAGATCGGCGGGCTGGCCTGCGAGGTGGATGTGAGCCGCGACGGCTCGGTCACCGAGATGGCGCGGCTGGCCAGCACGACCTGGGGACGGGTCGATATTCTGGTGAACAACGCCGGAACCACCCACCTGCCCGCCTTCATGGAAGAGGTCAGCGAGGCCGAATTCGACCGGGTTTTTGCGGTGAATGCGAAATCGGTCTATCTGACCGCGCGCCATATCGTGCCGATGATGAAGGCGGCCGAGCGCGGCGCCATCCTGAACGTGGCCTCGACCGCCGGGGTCAGTCCGCGCCCGCGGCTGAACTGGTATAATGCGTCGAAAGGCTGGATGATCACCGCCACGCGGGCGATGGCGGTGGAACTCGCGCCCTTCGGGGTGCGGGTCAATGCGATCAACCCGGTTGCGGGCGAAACGCCGCTTTTGAAAAGCTTCATGGGCGAAGACACGCCCGAGGTGCGCGCCAGGTTTCTGGCGACGATCCCGCTGGGGCGGTTTTCCACCCCCGAGGATATGGCCAACGCGGCACTGTTCCTGTGTTCGGACGAGGCGGCGATGGTGACCGGCGTCGCGATGGAAGTGGACGGCGGGCGCTGTATCTGAGCCGCCCGGGGGTTTCACACCCCCGGACCCCCGTGGGATATTTGAGCCAAAGTGAAAGGCCAAAGGAAAGGGAGACCGATGCGCGCCGGACCAAGAAACCTGATTACCGACGTCGCGGGGCTGGTGGTGGGCAATGCCCAAGACGCAGCGCTGCGGTCTGGCTGCACCGTTCTGACGGCGGATCGCCCCTTCGTGGCCGCGGTGCATGTGATGGGCGGTGCGCCCGGCACCCGCGAGACCGATCTGCTGGCGCCCGACAAGCTGGTGCAGGAAGTGGACGCGCTGGTGCTGTCGGGCGGATCGGCCTTCGGGCTGGATGCGGCAGGCGGCGTGGCGGACGGCTTACGCGCCGCGGGACGGGGCTTTGCCGTGGGGGATATTCGGGTGCCGATCGTGCCCGGTGCGATCCTGTTCGATCTGCTCAACGGCGGCGACAAGGGCTGGTCTGTAAACCCCTATGGCGCCTTGGGACGCGCGGCGCTGGCGCAGGCGGGGCCCGCGTTCGAAATCGGCACGGCCGGCGCAGGCTATGGCGCGATGACCGGCACGCTGAAGGGGGGCTTGGGCTCTGCCTCGGCGGTGCTGGACAATGGCATCACCGTGGGGGCGCTGGTGGCGGTGAATGCCCTGGGATCGGCCTGCGTGGGCGATGGCGCGGAATTCTGGGCCGCGCCCTGGGAGCTGGGCACTGAGTTTGGCGGTCTGGGGGCCGCGCGCGCCTATCCCGCCGGGGCCGAGCCTGCGCCGATGAAGCGGATGGGCGAGGCCACAACGATTGCCATCGTCGCCACCGATGCCGCGCTGACCCAGGCGCAGGCCACGCGCATGGCCGTGGCCGCGCATGACGGGATGGCGCGCGCCCTGGTGCCGAGCCACACGCCCTTTGACGGCGATCTGGTCTTTGCCGCGGCCACCGGCGCGCGCGCCCTGCCCGCCCCGGTGGCGGACCCGTTCGTTCTGGGCCATGCCGCGGCCGCGTGTCTGGCGCGCGCGATCGCCCGCGCGATCCATGCCGCGCAGCCCATGCCCGGCGATCTGCAACCCTGCTGGCAGGCGCGCTTCGGCGCCTGATCTGCCAGATTGGCAAGGCGATGCGCCGCTTCGGCAAATGACGCGCCCTGCGCTGACCATTCGGGCGGATGGACAAGCCCGCCGCCGCGTGCTTCCCTTCGGGAATGCCCAAACCCCGGGAGGATGACCCATGCTCGACACCACTACCGATCTGAAATCGCTGCTCAAGGACCCGAGCCTGCTTGAAACCCGCGCCTTCGTGGCGGGCGAGTGGGTCGAAGCCGATGACGGCGCGCGCTTTGACGTGACCAACCCCGCCCGGGGCGATGTGATCTGCTCGGTCCCCGATCTGGGCCGCGCCGAGACCGCCCGCGCCATCGCCGCCGCACAAGAGGCGATGAAAGACTGGGCCGCGCGTACCGGCAAGGAACGCGCGCAGGTCCTGCGCAAGTGGTTCGACCTGATGATGGCCAACCAGGACGATCTGGGCGCGATCCTGACCGCCGAGATGGGCAAGCCGCTGCCCGAAGCAAAGGGCGAGATCGCCTATGGCGCAAGCTTCATCGAATGGTTCGGCGAAGAGGCCAAGCGGATTTACGGCGAAACCATCCCCGGCCACATGCGCGACAAGCGCATTCAGGTGATCAAGCAGCCGATCGGCGTTGTCGGCTCGATCACGCCGTGGAACTTCCCCAATGCGATGATCACCCGCAAATGCGGCCCGGCGCTGGCGGTGGGCTGTGGCTTCGTCGCGCGCCCCGCTTCGGAAACGCCGCTCTCGGCGCTGGCGCTGGCGGTGCTGGGCGAACGCGCGGGCCTGCCGAAGGGGATTTTCTCGGTCATCACCTCGACCAAGGCCTCGGACATCGGCAAGGAATTCTGCGAAAACCACGCGGTGCGCAAGCTGACCTTCACCGGTAGCACCGAGGTCGGCCGCATCCTGATGCGTCAGGCCGCCGATCAGGTGATGAAATGCTCGATGGAGCTGGGCGGCAACGCGCCCTTCATCGTGTTCGACGATGCCGATCTGGATGCGGCGGTCGACGGCGCGATGATGTCGAAGTTCCGCAACAACGGTCAGACCTGCGTCTGCGCCAACCGGATCTATGTGCAGGCCGGGGTCTACGATGCCTTCGCCGAGAAACTGGCTGCGGCGGTTGCCAAGCTGAACATCGGCGACGGGCTGAACGAAGGGGTCACCACCGGCCCGCTGATTTCGGACAAGGCCGTGGCCAAGGTCGAAGAGCACATCGCCGATGTGGTCAAGGGCGGCGGCAAGGTGGTGACCGGCGGCAAACGCCATGACCTGGGCGGCACCTTCTTCCAGCCGACCGTGCTGACCGGGGTCACGCAGGACATGAAGGTCGCGACCGACGAAACCTTCGGCCCCGTCGCGCCGCTGTTCAAATTCGACACCGAGGAAGAGGTGATCGCCAAGGCGAATGCCACGATCTTCGGTCTGGCCAGCTATTTCTACGCCCGCGACATCGGCCGGATTACCCGCGTTCAGGAAGGGCTGGAATATGGCATCGTCGGCGTGAACACCGGCATCATCTCGACCGAGGTGGCGCCTTTCGGCGGGGTGAAGCAGTCGGGTCTGGGCCGCGAAGGCAGCCACCATGGCACCGAAGATTACCTGGAAATGAAATACATCTGCCTGTCGATCTAAGACGGCGGGCGGGGGCCACCCCGCCTTCCACGACAGGGACGCCCATGAAAAAGGCCGCGCAAAGCGCGGCCTTTTTGTCCCCTGGACGGGATCTTACTTGTCGTCTTCGTCGTCCTCGTCATCCCCACCGCTGAGGTTGAAGAAGCTGTCGGCATCCGAGAAGTCGCGCGGATCGGCCTTCTCTTCGTCCTGAGTGAGCGAGAAATTCTCCAGCCCGGCGATCGACGAGGGCAGCCGCGGCTCGGGCGCCATGCCCAGCGACTGCTCGGTCGAGACCAGCTTGCGACGCTCGTCATCGCTCATCAGCCCGCCCTCGGCGGCCTTCTTCTTGGCGGCTTTCTGCACTTCGCTGTCCAGTTCGGACTGACGGCACAGGCCAAGCGCGACCGGGTCGATCGCCGTCATGTTCTGGATGTTCCAGTGCGTGCGCTCGCGGATCGAGGCGATCGTCGGTTTGGTCGTGCCCACCAGACGCGCGATCTGCGCATCGGCCAGTTCCGGGTGGAACTTGACCAGCCACAGGATCGCGTTCGGGCGGTCCTGACGTTTCGACAGCGGGGTGTAGCGCGGGCCACGACGCTTGTCTTCGCCCACCGAGGCCGCGTTGAACTTCAGGCGCAGCTTGTACATCGGATCGGCTTCGCCCTTCTCGATCTCTTTCGGATCCAGCTGGCTCGAGGCCACCGGGTCGAAACCCTTCACGCCCACGGCCACGTCGCCGTCGGCAATGCCCTGAACCTCCAACTCGTGCATGCCGCAGAAATCCGCGATCTGCTTGAAGGTCAGCGTCGTATTGTCCACCAGCCACACGGCGGTCGCCTTGGCCATCAGGGGCTTGTTCGTCATCGGAGCCATCCTTTACAAATCTCTCCCGGGCCGTGAAATCGGCTGCGGTCGGGTGCTTCCCGTGACCGCGGTCCATTTCTGGGGGGAATTGCGCCCGTATATAGTGCCGAATCCGGCCGGAGGAAAGAGAAAATGAGACTTTCAGCCCTTGCCGCCCTGCTGTGCCTGGCCAACCCTGTCTGGGCCGAGGGCGAACGGGCGGGGGATTTCGACTATTACGTCCTGTCCCTGTCCTGGTCGCCCGGCTGGTGCGCCACCGATGGCGCGGGCCGCAATGCCCGACAGTGCGACCCGCAGGCCGACGCCGCCTTCGTGCTGCACGGGCTTTGGCCGCAATATGAACGCGGCTATCCCAGCTATTGCTACACGACCGCGCGCGATCCCTCGCGCATGCAATCGGCCGCGATGGAAGACATCATGGGATCGGATGGCGCAGCCTGGTATCAGTGGAAAAAACACGGGCGCTGCGCAGGGATGTCGGCCCGCGACTACTACGCCACGGCCCGCGCGGCCTTTGCCAGCATCGACATCCCTGATGTGTTCGAGACCCTGAACAAGGATGTGAAACTGCCTGCCTCGGTCGTCGAAGAGGCATTTCTGGAGGCCAACCCCGGGCTGCGCCGCGAGATGATCACCATCACCTGCGATCAGGGGCGCATTCAGGAAGCGCGGATCTGCCTGAGCAAGGGTCTGACACCGCGCAAATGCGGCCCCGACGTGATCCGCGATTGCACGATGCGCGACGCGCTGATGGAACGGGTGCGCTGATCCTGCGCGCGGCGGGGGCTGCCTGCCCCCGCACCCCCGGGAGTATTTTTGCCAAGAAGAAAAGGGGGCTTCTTCTTGGTCCAAATACTCATCCGCGGCCCAGATCCAGCACGATCTTGCCGATATGGGCGCTGGTTTCCATCCGGGCATGCGCGGCCGCAGCCTCGGTCAGCGGATAAGTGCTGTCGATGATCGGACGCAGCTTGCCGGCGGCGATCATCGGCCAGACCCTTTCGCGCAGCTGGCGCGCGATTTCGGCTTTGGCGGCATCCGATTGCGGGCGCAGCGTGGCGCCGGTGATCGTCAGGCGGCGCAGCATGACCTGGGCGAAATTGATTTCGGCCTTCGGGCCTTCGAGGAAGGCGATGAAGACCATCCGGCCATCGTCGGCCAGTGCCTTGATATTGCGTGCGATATAGCTGCCGCCGACCATGTCGAGGATCAGATCGGCGCCGCCTTCGGCGCGCAGGACATCGACGAAATCCGCCTCGCGATAGTTGATCGCGGTGGCGCCCAGCGCCGTGCAGGCGGCGCATTTCTCGGCCGAGCCGGCGGTGGCAAAGACCCGTGCGCCCAGCGCCCGCGCGATCTGGATCGCGGTTGTGCCGATGCCGCTTGATCCGCCATGCACCAGGAATTTCTCGCCCGCTTTCAGCCCGCCGCGCATCACGATATTGGACCAGACCGTGAAGCAGGTTTCGGGCAGGCAGGCGGCGGATTTCAGATCCATCCCTTCGGGCACCGGCAGGGCATGGGCCGCCGGGCAGGTAGCATATTCGGCATAGCCGCCCCCGGGCAAAAGCGCGCAGACCGCATCGCCCACCGCCCAGCCCGACACCCCAGGCCCCAGCGCCGCCACCCGGCCCGCGCATTCCAGCCCCGGCAGATCGGAGGCACCGGGAGGCGCCTTGTAGGCGCCTGCGCGCTGCAGCGCATCGGGCCGGTTCACGCCGGCATAAGCGATCTCGATCAGGATCTCGCCCTGACCCGGCACAGGGACCGCGCGGGTGGCGGGGCGCAGCACTTCGGGCCCGCCGGGCGTGCTGATTTCGATGGCGGTCATCTGCAAGGGCAGGGTCATTGCGTCTCTCCCATTCGGCCGGGCATCGGCCTGTCCTGCGGGGCCTGCACCGCGCCCAGCATGTCCTTCACGAAGGGCAGTTTCATCAGCTTGCCCTTCACCTTCTCGAATTGCATCACGTCCCCGATCCGGCGATCGAGGAATTCCCAGCTTTGCGCGTGCCCCTCGCTGTCGTCGCCCATCCAGAACAGCACAACCGCCGAATAGACCCCCGAGAGCGTCAGGCGTTTGGAATACCAGTTGTAATCGGTGCTGCTGTCGCCCAGCACGGTCCAGATCCGGTCGGCGGTGCCCCAGATCAGCTTGCTGCCGGTGGCGGCGTTCTGCGGCAGCGCAAAGACCGCGGCCCCGCGGCGCACCAGTTCTGGGTCGGCCGCCTGCAGACGCAGCCGCACTGCAGTGGCGATCTTGTCGCGGAATTTCATCCCCTCCAGATCCGCCTCGGCCAGCGCCGCCTCCATCGCGGCATCGCCCGCGCGATGATAGGCCACGGCCAGATCCAGCGCACCGCGCGGGCAGACCAGCCGTGCCAGCGCCGGATCAAGCCCCAGATCGGCCACGGCGGCGGCAAAGGCGGGGTCGGACCAGCCGTCGAAAGGCACATGCGGCGTGATCGCCGACAGCAGTTCGGCCTTCATCCGATCCACATCCAAATGGTCGTTTTTCATGGCGTTTTCCTTCGCGTGCGGCAGTAGACAAGTGGCCCAGCCTTTGCTATATGGCCGCTTCCTGCAATCTGATGCAACTCTAACTTAGGAAGGTGGTGACACCACATGCAGGTCAGCGTTCGCGACAACAACGTCGAACAGGCGCTTCGTGCTCTGAAGAAGAAACTTCAGCGCGAGGGGGTTTTCCGTGAAATGAAGCTCAAGCAACATTTCGAGAAGCCTTCCGTCAAGAAAGCGCGCGAGAAAGCTGAAGCCGTTCGCCGTGCCCGTAAACTGGCGCGGAAGAAAGCTCAGCGTGAAGGCGCGCTCTAAGCGGCTGGAATTGCTGGCGGATTTATCCGCACCGATCAACCCCCATGGCCCGGCCATCGGGGGTTTTTTGGTCCTCGCAGTTTCGTGAATTGTGCCCCGATCTGAACCGCGACAAGGCTTGCCCATGCCCGATTTCGGCCCTGTCTTTCACCATCTCGGCCTGATCCTGCTCGCGCTTGGGGTGGCGATGCTGGGTCCGGTGGCATTGGATTTCGCGCTGGCCGATCCGAACTGGGCGCAGGTCTTCGAGGCCGCGATCGAGACGATTCTGTTCGGCGCGCTCTTGGCGCTGGCCAGTGCAAGCGGGCAGCGCAAGGGGCTGACGTTGCAGCAGGCCTACCTGCTGACCGCGGCGATCTGGATCTTCGTGCCCTTCTTCGGCGCGCTGCCCTTCATCCACGGCCGCCCGGACGTGAGCTTCACCGACGCCTATTTCGAGGCGGTCTCGGGGATCACCACCACCGGCTACACCGTCTTTTCCGGGCTGGAGGATCTGCCGAAATCGGTGGTGCTGTGGCGCGGCATGCTGAACTGGATGGGGGGGCTGGGCATCGCCTTCGTCGCGATGATCTTCCTGCCGGTGATGCGGATCGGCGGCATGCGCTATTTCCAGACCGAGGGCTTCGACACGCTGGGCAAGGTTCTGCCGCGCGCGGGCGACATCGCGATCTCGCTGCTGCAGGTCTATGCCGGGCTGACGGTTCTATGCGCGCTGGTGTTCACGCTGTGCGGCATGTCGATCCTGGATGCGGTGATCCACGCGATGGCGGCGATCGCAACGGGCGGATTTGGCACCTATGACGCGAATTTCGCAGTCTGGTCGCCCGCCGCGCAATATGCCGGCACGGTGTTCATGCTGCTGGGGGCAATGCCTTACATCCGCTTCTTCCAGTTGCTGCACGGCCAGCCCGTGCCGCTGTGGCGCGATCTGCAGGTCCGCGCCTTCCTGCGCTGGTATGGCTATTTCTGCGCGGTGATGATCCTTTATCGACTGTCGCGGGAATCCCTGCCGGTCGAGCAGATCCTGCGCGAGACCACGTTCAACTTCGCCTCGCTGCTGACCGGCACCGGGTTCGGCGTGAGCGCGGTGGAGCCGTGGGGCGCATTCGCGATGGTGATGGCGTTTCTGGTCGGCATGGTGGGCGGTTGCACCGGGTCCAGTTCGGGGGCGCTGTCAGTGTTTCGCGTGCAGGCCACGCTGGCCGCAATCCGCGCTGCCGTGTTGCAGTTGCACGCGCCCCACCGGATCGTGCCGCCCCGCTATGGCGGCACCGCGCTGGACGAAACCACGCTGGGTCCGCTGATGCTGCATGTTTCGGGCTATATCCTGACGCTGGGCGTTTTGTCGGTGGCGCTGTCGATGACCGGGGTCGATTTCACCTCGTCGCTGTTTGCGATCTGGGGCTGTCTGGGCAATATCGGCTTCGGCGTCGGGCCGCTTGTGGCACGCACCGGCACGATGATCGACTTCAACGATCTGGCCACTTGGCTGATGACGCTGGCGATGCTGCTGGGGCGGCTGGGACTTCTGGCGATCCTGGTGCTGGTGATGCCGCGGTTCTGGCGCGACTAGACCGGCAGCGCCGTTGTCTTGAACACGGTGCGCAGCGCGAAACTCGACTGCATGCCCTGCACGCCGGGCAGCCGCGCCAGTTTCGCGCGGTGGATGCGGGCGAAATCCTCGGTATCTTCGGCCACCACTTTCAGCAGGTAATCGGCCGAGCCCGCCATCAGGTGACATTCCAGCACATCGGGGATCTTCTTGACCTCGCGCTCAAAGGCCTCCAACACCTCGTCGGCCTGCCCCGACAGGGTGATTTCCACGAAAACCGTGGTCGGGCGGCCCAGTTTGCGCGCATCCAGCAGCGCCACATAATCCCGGATATAGCCGTCTTCTTCCAACCGCTGCACCCGGCGGTGGCAGGCCGAGGCCGACAGGTTCACCCGTTCGGACAATTCGGCATTCGACATCCGGCCCTGCTTTTGCAGCACGGTCAGGATGCGGCGATCTGTGGCGTCAAGTGTCATTTCTACGCAAGTTTCTTCGCTGTTTTTGGTTCTTGATCGAAGATATGCGTGGATATTCCGCAAAATGGCAATCGGATTTCAACACATTTGCAGCCGAAGGCGCGCAGACTGGGGCGATAAAGGGATTTCTGGATCGAGGAGGAGACCAGATGAAAATCGGATGCGTGCGCGAAATCAAGGCGCAGGAGTTCCGGGTCGGCATCACGCCCGCCGCCGCACAAGAGGCGGTGGCGCGCGGCCATCAGGTGCTGATCGAGGCCGGCGCAGGCGTGGGATCGGGATTTTCGGACGAGGATTATACCGCCGCAGGGGCACAGATTGCGCCCGATGCGGCCGCCGTCTTTGCCGAAGCCGAGATGGTGGTGAAGGTCAAGGAACCGCAGGCCGCGGAACGCGCGATGCTGCGCAAGGGGCAGGTTCTGTTCACCTATCTGCATCTGGCGCCCGATCCGGCACAGACGCGCGACCTGATCGCCTCGGGGGCGACCTGCATCGCCTATGAAACCGTGACCGACCGCAACGGGGGGCTGCCGCTGCTGGCGCCGATGTCCGAGGTGGCGGGCCGGCTGGCGCCGCAGGTCGGGGCCTGGGCGCTGCAAAAGGCCAATGGCGGGCGCGGTGTGCTGATGGGCGGGGTGCCGGGCGTGCGGCCCGCCAATGTCGTCGTGATCGGCGGCGGCGTGGTGGGCACGGCGGCCGCGCGGGTGGCCAGCGGCATGGGCGCGAATGTGACGGTGCTGGATCGTTCGGTCGCGCGACTCAGCTATCTGGACGACATCTTCATGGGCCGCCTGACCACCCAGTATTCCGAGCGCAGAGCCACCGCCCAACTGGTGACCGAGGCCGACATGGTAATCGGCGCCGTGCTGATCCCGGGGGCCGCCGCGCCCAAACTGGTGACGCGCGAGATGCTGGCCACGATGAAACCCGGCGCCGTTCTGGTGGATGTGGCGATCGACCAGGGCGGTTGCTTTGAAACCTCGCGCGCCACGACCCACGAAAACCCGATCTACGAGGTCGATGGCATCATCCATTACTGCGTCGCCAACATGCCGGGCGCGGCCGCCCGCACCGCCACACAGGCCCTGGGCAATGCCACCCTGCCCTTCCTGCTGGCGCTGGCCGACAAGGGCTGGAAGAAGGCCTGCGCCGACGATCCGCATCTGTTGAACGGGCTGAACGTGCATGCGGGCCAGATCACCTATCCGGCGGTGGGCCAGGCGCTGAACCTGCCCTATATCACCGGCACCGACGCGCTGGCGCTGTAATCAAACGGCCCGGTCTTGCGACCGGGCCTTTCCACCTGCCGTGCGGCTTATTTCTTCAGCGCGTCGCGGATTTCCAGCAAAACGTCCAGCTCGCTCGGACCCGCAGGCGCGGCGGGCGCCTCTTCGGCCGGGGTTTCGGCCGCTTCCTCGACCCGGTTCACCAGCTTGACCAGCAAGAACACGACAAAGGCGATAATCAGGAAATTGATGACCGCCGTGATGAACGCGCCATAGGCGAAGACGGGCGCGCCCGCTTCACGGGCGGCGGCCAGCGAGGCGAATTCACCCTCGCCCAGGTTCACGAACAGATTCGAAAAATCGATCCCGCCGGTGATGACGCCGATGATCGGGTTGATCAGATCGGACACCAGTGACGTCACGATCGCGGTGAAGGGGCGTTGTTGCAGAAGTCTGGCCGCGAAGGATTCCCATCACGAATCCATCCGGTTAGACGGGCGTCATGAACAAGCCCAAGCCCGCCCGCTACCGCACGACGAACTGGTCCGCCTACAACGCTGCGCTGACGAAGCGCGGGTCTCTGCTGATCTGGCTGGACAAGGAGATGGCTTGGCACGCGCCGCATGAGGGCCGCCCCGGACGCCCGCCAGTCTTCTCGGATGCGGCGATCCAGTTCTGCCTGTCGATCAAGGTGCTATTCAAGCTGCCGCTCAGGCAGACAGCCGGGATGGTCGCCAGCCTCCTGCGCCTTGCCGGGCTGGACTGGCCCGTTCCAGACTTCTCCACGCTGTGCCGCCGGCAGAAGACTCTTAAGGTGCAGATCCCCTATCGCCGTGCCGGCGGGCCGCTGAACCTGCTGGTGGACAGCACCGGCATCAAGTTCCTCGGCGATGGCGAGTGGCAGGCCCGGAAGCACGCTGCGCAAGGCCGTCGCCAATGGCGCAAGGTCCATCTGGCCATGGACACCGCCACTTCCGACATCCGCGCGGTCGAGTTTACCCCCAGCCGGGAAGGCGACAGCCCCGTCCTGCCAGACCTGCTGGACCAGATCCCGGACGACGAAGACATCGGCACCGTGACCGCAGACGGCGCCTACGACACCCGCCGCTGCCATAGCGCCATCATCGCACACGGTGGCACTGCGATCATCCCTATCCGCAAGAACGGTCGGCCATGGAAAGACGACTGCCCAGCTGCCCGGGCGCGCAACGAAACCCTGCGCGCCACACGTCACTATGGCAGGGCGTTCTGGAAGCGGTGGACCGGATACCATATCCGCAGCCGCGCCGAGGCCAGGATGCGATGCCTGAAGGCCTTCGGCGAGCGCATCGCCGCCAGAGACCCCGACCGCCAGACTGCCGAAATCCACATCCGCGTCGCCCTCATGAACCGCTTCAACGCCCTCGGCACCGCCGAGATCGTACGCGCCGGCTAACGCCTATGGGGAAAGGGGACCTCAAGCCTCAGGACGCCGTTCTGCAACAACGCCCGGTGAAGGCCGCCCCGATGATAATGCCGACTGCCATGTCCATGACATTGCCCTTGGCGATGAAATTCTTGAACTCGTTGATCATTGTCTGTCCCCTGATTAAGTCCGCAAAACTGCATATGCGTCAGTGCAGCGATTAACACATTCTTTGCCTTCTCGCATCTTTTGCTTGGGGGGATTTTCTGCTCTGTTTCCCCCCGAAAACAGGAGCGACCCATGAGCGATCTGAACACCTTTCCGATCACCCGCCGCTGGCCCGCCGCCGATCCGTCGGTGATCCAGCTTTATTCGCTGCCCACCCCCAACGGGGTGAAGGTGTCGATCATGCTTGAAGAGGTCGGGCTTGCCTACGAGCCGCATCTGGTGCGGTTCGACACAAACGACCAGATGACGCCCGAATTCCTGTCGCTCAACCCCAATAACAAGATCCCGGCGATCATTGATCCGAACGGGCCGGATGGGCGGCCACTGGCGCTGTTCGAAAGCGGCGCGATCCTGATTTATCTGGCGGAAAAAACCGGGCAGCTTCTGCCGCAGGCCAATCGCTACGAAGTGCTGCAATGGCTGATGTTCCAGATGGGCGGCATCGGGCCGATGTTCGGTCAGCTCGGATTTTTCCACAGCTTTGCCGGCAAAGAGATCGAAGATCCCCGCCCGAAGGAACGCTACCGCGCCGAAGTGGCGCGGCTGCTGCAGGTGCTTGATGGGGCGCTGACGGGGCGCGAATGGATCGCGGGCGCCTATTCCATTGCCGACATCGCGATTGCGCCCTGGCTGCGCACGCTGCGTGATTTTTACAAGGCAGGCGATATTACCGGCTGGGACGATTTGGGCGCCGTGCCCGCCTATCTGGATCGTTTTCTGGCCCGTCCGGCAGTGGCGCGTGGGCTGACCATCCCGAAGCGCGACTGAGCCCAGGGGTGGGTCAACCGCGCATCGCCGCGCCCGTGCGGGCCGCCAGCCGGGTGGCGAGCCAGGCAGTCCAGCCTTCGGGCTGGGTGAAGTGGTAATTCTGTTCCTCCGGCACCGGGATCGGCGCGCCCGCGATACGGGCCCGCGCCTCGGCACGCGCGGCAAGAACGATGTCCTCGGGGCTGCGCGCCAGGGCCGCGCAGGCCAGTTCGACCGCCTCTTCCCGGCTCAGCGCGGGGTCGAACAGGTCGGCCTCCTGCAAGGGGTTGGCAACAAACCCGCGCAGCCGCTTTTGCGCCGCCCTGATCCGGGCGCAGGCCTCATCGCGCTGATCGGCGCGAAAGGCGGCCTCCAGCGGGCGGGTTTCCTCGAAAGACGCGAGTTCCTCGCCCAGCCCCTCGCGCGCCGCCTGCAATTCGGCCGCAACCGCATCGCTTTGCACAGACATCTCGGCGTCGCAGGCCGCGATCATCTCGCGCAGTGCCACGATGCGGTTGTCGGCAATTGCTTCTGCCGCCTCGCAAAAGGCCAGATCGCGCGCCGCACGACCGATTTCATCCATGGCCGATTCCAGCGGAAACAACGCGCCGATGGGGCGTGCGCTGGCAAAGATCTGACCGGCCCGGGTCCAGGTAATGTCTTGAAGCATGGTGAACATCCCGCGATTTGCTGATGCGGGAAGATTGTCACAACAGGGTGAACAAGGCGTGAACGAAACGCGCATATGTTCTTATTTCGTTCATGTCGGGCAGCCTTGGCCGCCCGCGAGAACAGATTTAGAACAGATCAGGCCGGCTGACGCAGGATCTTGCACAGCGGATCGAACAACTCGGCATTGCCCGCGATCACCGCGCCCGATTCGAGGATATCGCGGCCTTCGCGCACCGGGCCGACAAAACCGCCCGCCTCTTTCACCAGAATCAGCCCGGCAGCCATATCCCAGGGCTGAATGCCCCGCTCCCAATAGCCGTCGTAGCGGCCCGCGGCGACATAGGCCAGATCCAGCGCCGCCGAACCGAAGCGGCGCACACCGGCGCACACCGGCATCAAACGGGCCAGATCCTGCAGCGTCGCGGGCAAGGTCGACTTGCCGCCGAAGGGCACGCCGGTGGCGAAGATCGCCTCGATCATGTTGCGACGGCCCGACACACGCAGACGGCTTTCGTTGACGAAAGCGCCAAGGCCCTTTTCGGCGTAATAAAGTTCGTCCTTGGCCGCGTCGAACACCACACCGGCGACCACTTCGCCCTTGTGTTCCAGCGCAATCGACACCGCCCAATGCGGCAGGCCGTGCAGGAAGTTCGTCGTGCCGTCCAGCGGGTCGACGATCCAGCGGCGCGTCGGGTCTTCGCCCGCGGCCTCGCCGGTTTCCTCGCCCAGCCAGCCATAGGAGGGACGCGCCCCGCGCAGCTCTTCCTTGATGATCCGCTCGGCCTCGCGATCGGCCTTCGACACGAAGTCGCCCGGCCCCTTGGACGAAACCTGCAGGTTCTCGACCTCGCGGAAATCCTTCACGAGCGCGCGACCGGCCTTGCGGGCCGCTTTGATCATCAGGTTGAGGTTTGCGCTGCCTTGCATGCGATGCTCCTTCGGTTCAAGCGCTGCCTATACGCGGGCGGGCGCAGGATTCCAAGGGGTTTGGCACGCCAAACGCCCCGCAGGACGGCAGGTCAGGCACGTTGCAGCTTGACCGGCTCTGTCCGGGCCAGCCGCAGGAAATGCGCCATGAACGGCTCGGTCACGTCTTCGGTCCGGGTCGCGGCATACAGGCGCTTGGTCAGCCCGTGTTCGGTCACCGGCCGGGTGATGTAATCGGGCTGATATTTCACCTCGCGCAGCACCCAGTCGGGCAACACCGCCACCCCGCGCCCCGAGGCCACCAGCATCAGGATCACCGTCGTCAGTTCGACCTGCCGATGCGCGCGCGGTTCAACCCGCGCAGGCGTCAGCAGCTGCGAAAACACGTCCGAGCGCGCCCGGTCCACCGGATAGGTTATCAGCGTCTGATCGGCAAAATCCTCGGCCACGACAAAGGGCTTTTGCGCCAGCGGGCTGGTCGACGCCGCAATGAAGGTCGGCGAATAGTCGAACAGCGGGTTGAAGGTGATGCCTTCCAGCGTTTCGGGGTCGGACGAGATCACCAGATCGACCTCTTCCCGCGCCAGCGCGGCCAGCGCGGTGAAGGCCAGACCGGGGCGGATGTCGATGTCGATGTCGGGCCAGGCGCGGCGGAACTGTTCCAGCACCGGGAACAGCCAGTCGAAACAGGCGTGGCATTCGATCGCGATGTGCAGCCGCCCGGCGCGACCCTGACGCAGGGCGTCGAATTCCTCTTCCATCGCCTCGATCTCGGGCAGGATGCGTTCGGCCAGCCGCAGCAGCTTCATCCCGGCCGCCGACAGTTTCAGCGGTTTCGACCGGCGCACGAACAGTTCCACCCCGGCCTGATCCTCCAACCCCTTGACCTGATGGGACAATGCGCTTTGAGTGATATGCAGGACATCCGCAGCCCGCGCCAGACCACCCGCATCGTGAATGGCCTTGATCGTGCGCAGGTGGCGAAATTCGATGTGCATCTTGCGGGCAAACTCATAACAATCTTGAGGATTATGAATTTGTCTCACATTCGAGAATCTGGCACAAGGGGGCAAGCCAAGAGGACAGCACCATGACCACGCCGAATGTTTCCTTCGAATTCTTCCCGCCGCAGTCGCTCGACGCGTCGTTCCGGCTGTGGGAAACGGCGCAGGTGCTGGCGCCGTTGAAGCCCGGCTTCGTGTCGGTGACCTATGGTGCCGGCGGCACCACGCGCAAGCTGACCCACGAGGCGGTCGCGACGATCCACAAGCACTATGGCCTGAACGTCGCCGCGCATCTGACCTGTGTCGATGCGACCCGCGCCGAAACGATGGAGATCGTCAATTCCTATGCCGAGGTCGGCGTGACCGAGATCGTGGCGCTGCGGGGCGACCCGCCGAAAGGCGCCGCGCGGTTCACGCCCCATCCCGAAGGCTTTGCCAGCTCGGTCGAACTGATCGAGGCGCTGGCCGAAGACGGGCGCTTCACCATCCGCTGCGGCGCCTATCCCGAACCGCACCCCGAAGCGGCCGACGCGCTGGCCGATGTGCGCTGGCTGAAACGCAAATGCGATGCGGGCGCGACCAGCGCGATCACGCAGTTCTTCTTCGAGGCAGACACGTTCTTCCGGTTCCGCGATGCCTGCGTGAAGGAAGGGATCACCGCCAAGATCATTCCGGGCATCCTGCCGATCCAGTCGTGGAAAGGCGCCAAGAACTTCGCGCAGCGCTGCGGCACCTCGGTCCCGGCCTGGGTCGAAGAGGCGTTCACGGCGGCCGTGCGCGACGACCGCGAGCAATTGCTGGCCACCGCGCTATGCACCGAACTGTGCGACAAGCTGATCGAGGGCGGGGTCGAAGACCTGCATTTCTACACGCTCAACCGCCCGCAGATGACCCGCGACGTGTGCCACGCGCTTGGCATCACCCCGGATGCGGTGCTGGAAAACGTCGCCTGAGGGCGCCGCGGCACGCGCGCCCTGCCGTCGAATGCGTATTTGATCCAAGAAGAAGGGGGCTGCGGCCTCCTTTTTCGTGACGCTACGGAACTTGGCCTCCCCCTTTCCCTGCCCTGCCGTAGCGTTAATCTGCGCCAAAAGGGAGAGACAGATGGCCGAACAGAAATTCGCCGAAAGCCCCGCCGATTTCCTGCCGCTCGAGGCGTTGCAGCAGATGTCGGGGCTTGAATACATGCAGAAGATGCTGACGGGCGAAGTGCCCTCGACCACGCTGGCGCAGGTGACGAATTATCGCGTCACCAAGGCCGAGGCGGGCCGCGTCGAAGTCACCGGCACCCCGCAATTCGCCCATACCAACGCCTTTGGCGGCGTGCATGGCGGCTGGTATGGGGTGATCCTGGACACCTGCCTGACCTGCGCGGTGATTTCGGGCCTGCCGCGCGGGCAGTATCAGACCACGCTGGAATACAAGGTCAACATGCTGCGCGCGATCCCCGTCGGCACCGAGGTCGTGGGCATCGGCGAGCTGATGCATCTGGGCCGCTCAACCGGGGTCGCCCGGGGCGAGATCCGGGGGGTGGCGGACGGCAAGCTCTATGCCACCGGCTCCGCCACCTGTTTCGTCATGGGCACGCCGCAATAGTTCGGCCCGCCTGTCGCGCCGCGCAAACCAGGGCCGCAAGATCAGGTGCCAGTTGCGCGACGGGCTGAGCGCAGTTTCATGGATACGTTCCGACGCGTCGCGCCCGACAAGGCGCGGCGCGCGCAAAATGAAAAACTTGCCCCAGCGCCGCCAGGAGCCGACAGGCGGTGCCGCCGGGTCGGTCGGGAATGCATCCTGCCAGCCGGGCGGCAGGTCAAGGCCCAGATCCGCGGCGCGCTCCAGCATCCAGACCAGCGGAATATTTGCCAATGGTCGCGCCGCCTCGAACCCGCTCAACTGACCGCCGATGTCGCCATGGCAGCCCCGAAACCAGACCTGTTCGATCCGGGTGGCGCCGGTGCCCTCGCAATCCCAGATCAGCGGTTCCAGCACTGACCGCGTCTCGTCCAGTGCCAGCGCCTGATAGCCATGATGCACCGAGGCGCCCAGATGATGATCGTGAAACCGGTAGCGCGGTTCGCTCAACATCCACAGGAATGGCAGTTGCAGTCCCATCCCGCGCACTGTGTCGAAGGCGCCGACCATTTCGATGCGCACGCTGTCATGGCAGAAGCGCCGGCGGAACACGGCTGCGACGGGCGGTGTCTGCGCCGCCTCGTAATAGCGCCAGGCAAGGCGCGTGTTGCGTTCGGTCGCGGCCTCGGGGCGCAGCAGGCCGACCCGCTCGATCAGCCCGGCCAGCGAGCGCGCGGCAAAGCCGCCGCGGGAATAGCCGATCAGGAAGATCCGGTCCCCCGGACGATAGCGCATCGACAGCCAGCCATAGGCGCGCAGGATCTGCCGATTGACGCCCCACCCCTGCCAGACCTCGGAAAAATCGCGCCAGTCGCGCCATTGCAGACCCTTGCCGTAATAGGTGGAAATCCGCGGATTGGACCGGCGCAGGAACCGCCAGATCAGCCCGATCGAGGTAATCCGCTGACCGTCAAGCGCGCCCATCGTGCCATCCAGCAGCACCACATGATCCACCGGCCCGCGACCGGCACGCGCAACCGGCAGGCCCGCCCCCGGAGCCTTGGCCGTGCGCCGCCGCAGCAGCGCGAAGATGCGCTCCACCAGACCGCGCATCAGCCCGCCGCTTTCCGGCGCAGGGGGGATTTCCGTGTCATCTGGGCCGCCCGACTGAAAAGACCTTGCCCTGAACTATAGGGCAAGGTCCTCAACAGGTCATTGACGATGCAGTGAATTAACCCTGCAGCGCCATCACGGTGGCCAGTTCGACCGCCCCGAAGCCGTTGAACCGGGTATTCAGCCCCGCAGAATAGGCGCCCATCCCCTGAAACACGATGAAATCGCCTTCGGTCAGATCGCCCGGCAGCGCCAGCTGCCCCGGCAGCCGGTCGACCGAATCGCAGGTCGGCCCAAACACCACGCGTTCCACCGGCGCGGCACTGCGCGCCACGCCTTCGGGCGAGAACACCTCGATCCGGTCGATAGTGCCAAGCAGCGGCAATTCGGCCAGACAGCCATAGACCCCGTCGTTCAGGAACACATGGCTGTCGTCGCGCAGCGCCTTGACGCGGGTGATCAGGCTGAAGGCATCGCCAACCAGGCCACGGCCCGGCTCGCACACCAGTGCGGGGCGGTCGGCTCCGAAGGCCTCGGTCGCGACGCGGTCGATCAGCGTGAAGATCTGCTCCAGCGCGGGCGCGGCGCCCGTGGTGCGGTGCGACGGAAAGCCGCCGCCCACGTTCAGCCGCCGGGCGCGCACGCCCGCCTCCTCACAGATCCGGGCGGCGGTGCGGATATAGGCATCCCAGGCCATCGGATCGGTGCATTGCGTGCCGGGGTGGAAGGTCAGCGACGGAATGAACCCCGCCGCCGCGACCCGTGCCAACAGCTGCACCGCCAGATCGGGCGTGGCACCGAATTTCGCGCCGAAATCATAGGCCGCGCCCGCCACCGGCAATTTGAACCGGACCGAGATTTCGCAGCCCTCGGCCGGGACCAACGCGATCAGCTTGTCCAGTTCCGACGCCGAATCGACCGACCAGCTTTTCACCCCGGCCTTTACCGCATGGGCGATCTCGTCACGGCCGCGCACCGGATTGTTGTAATGCAGCGCCGCCCCCGGCGCCAACCGGCGGATCAGGTCGATCTCGAAGGGCGAGGCCACATCGAACCCCTTGATCCCCGCAGCGACCAGATTCTGGATCACCATTTCCTCGGGGTTGGACTTGACCGCATAGGTCACCAGTCCCGGAAAACCGCGCAGAAACCGACGCGCGGTGGCCTGCAAGACCGTGGGCGCGCAGACCAGCACCGGATGATCGGGCCCCTTCACCCGAATGATTTCAGAGGGCTTCGCCCAGATCGTTTTCGACAGTCCCATCGGCTCTCCCCGCCAATAGTTGCAGCTACCTCTTGCCCCGCTTCTCGGGTCGGGAGACGCTTGCGCGCTTCAACCATACCCAGGCCAGGTGCGTATGAGCCGCCCTTTTCCTGTCTTCTCATGCTCCGCGATATGATGAACATTTTCACCGATCAAAAGAGTATATTTGCTGCGAAACTTCGTTATAATGACGAAAATTCCGGTTAAATTGACAGGTGGCGCATGGATGAACTGGATCAGGCCATTCTGGGGCTGCTGTCGGGGGACGCGCGGATCACGCTGTCGACGATGGCGCGGCGGCTGAAGGTCGCGCGCTCCACCGTGCAGGCACGGCTGGAGCGGCTGGAAACCTCGGGCGTGATCGCGGGCTATACCGTGAAACTGGGTGAAGCAGCGCGGGCCGGCCGCTTGCGCGCCACCGTTTTGCTGGAAATCGAACTGCGCCAGCAACCGGCGATCCTGGGGCGGCTCAAGACGATCCCCGAGGTCGAGCGGATCTCGACCACCTCGGGGCGGGTCGATTTGTTGCTGCAGGTCGCCGCCAACTCGACCGCGCAGCTGGACAAGGTGCTGGATGAGATCGGCGGGCTGCCCGGGGTGCTCAATTCCGAAAGCATGATCCACCTGTCCACCAAGCTCGACCGCGCGGTCTGAGCAAAAGGCCCCGGGGGCCAGCCCCCGGCCCCCCGGGATATTTCGACCAAAGAGAAAGACACCCATTCACTCTGGATAAAATATCCCGGGGGAGCGCGCCTGCGCGCGGGGGCAGCGCCCCCTGCCCCCTTGACCATGCCGGAAAGGCTTTTCCTTGCAGGGCCTGCGCGCTAAGAAGCGCCAAGCCCGGAAAGGACGTGACAGATGACGATGGAAACCAAGTTCGACGCGCAGGAAGCCGAGCCGCGGATCTATGCGAAATGGCAAGAGGCAGAGGCCTTCAAGGCGGGCGCCAATGCGCGCCCCGGGGCCAAGAGTTTCACTGTCATGATCCCGCCGCCCAATGTCACCGGCGCCCTGCATGTCGGCCACGCCTTCAACAACACGATCCAGGACATCCTGATCCGCTGGCACCGGATGCGCGGCTTCGACACACTGTGGCAGCCGGGCCAGGACCACGCAGGCATCGCGACCCAGCTGATGGTGGAAAAGGAGCTGGCGAAAACCCAGCAACCCAAGCGCACCGAACTGGGCCGCGAGAAGTTTCTGGAAAAGGTCTGGGAATGGAAGGGCCAATACGGCCAGACCATCATCAACCAGTTGCAGCGGCTGGGCAGTTCCTGCGACTGGTCGCGCAATGCCTTCACCATGTCGGGCGCCCCGGGCGCGCCCGCGGGCGAGGAAGGCAATTTCCACGATGCCGTCATCAAGGTCTTCGTGGACATGTATAACAAGGGCCTGATCTACCGCGGCAAGCGGCTGGTCAACTGGGACCCGCATTTCGAAACCGCGATCTCGGACCTCGAGGTCGAGAATATCGAAGTCGCGGGCCATATGTGGCACTTCAAATACCCGCTGGCGGGCGGTGCCACCTATACCTATGTCGAGAAGGACGAGGACGGGAACATCCTGTTCACTGAAGAGCGCGATTATATCTCGATCGCCACCACCCGCCCCGAAACCATGCTGGGCGATGGCGCGGTCGCGGTGCATCCGTCGGACGAACGCTATGCGCCGATCGTCGGCATGCTGTGCGAAATTCCGGTGGGCCCCAAGGAACACCGCCGCCTGATCCCGATCATCACCGACGAATACCCCGATCCGAGTTTCGGTTCGGGCGCGGTCAAGATCACCGGCGCGCATGACTTCAACGACTATCAGGTCGCCAAACGCGCCGGCCTGCCGATGTATCGTCTGATGGACACCAAGGGCGCGATGCGTGCCGATGGAGCGAGCTATGAAGCCTGCGCAGCCCGCGCTATGGAAATCTCGCGCGGCGCCGCCTTCACCGAGGCCGAAGTCGACACGCTGAACCTTGTCCCCGAAGAGCTGCGCGGCCTTGACCGGTTCGAGGCCCGCAAGGCGGTGGTCGAGGCGATCACCCGCGAGGGGCTGGCCGTGATGGTCCCCGAAAACGACCCGCGTCTGGGCAAGAAGGCCGGCAAGGCGCCCGTCGACAGCGAAGAGGGCGGCGATGAGCGTGACGAGGAAACCAGCCTCGTGCCTCTGGTCGAGGCGAAGCCCATCATGCAACCCTTCGGCGACCGCTCCAAGGTCGTGATCGAGCCGATGCTGACCGACCAGTGGTATGTGGACGCCGCAAAGATCGTCGGCCCCGCGCTGGACGCGGTGCGCGAAGGCCGCACCGTCATCATGCCCGAGGCCGGCGAGAAGACCTATTACCACTGGCTGGAAAACATCGAACCCTGGTGCATTTCCCGCCAACTGTGGTGGGGGCACCAGATCCCGGTGTGGTATGGGCCCGCGCTGGAAGGGGATTGGGACAAGCCAGAGTATAAGCAAACGCATTTCTTCTGCGCTGCAAATGAGGCCGACGCCCTTGAACAGGCCCGCGCTCTCTACCCTGCACACTTCTCCGTCGAATGCGACGGCGACGGAACTGGTTGGAAGATAGACAATTCTAACGTCTCCGACCGGCGAATTACTATCCGCCGCGACCCCGACGTGCTCGACACCTGGTTCTCGTCCGGCCTCTGGCCGATCGGCACGCTGGGCTGGCCCGAGGACACGCCGGAAATGCGCAAGTATTTCCCGACCGATGTGCTGGTGACCGGCTTCGACATCCTGTTCTTCTGGGTGGCGCGGATGATGATGATGCAGCTTGCCGTGACCGGCGAGGTGCCCTTCCACACCGTCTATCTGCATCAGCTCGTCCGCGACGAGAAGGGCAAGAAGATGTCGAAGACCACGGGCAACGTGATCGACCCGCTGGAAATCATCGACGAATTCGGCGCCGACGCGCTGCGCTTCACCAATGCCTCGATGGCGGCCTTGGGGGGCGTTCTGAAACTGTCGAAAGACCGGATCGCGGGCTATCGCAACTTCGGCACGAAAATCTGGAACGCCACCCGCTTTGCCGAAATGAACGGCATCTTTGCGGCGCCGCGTGCGGCGGGCGTGCCGCAGCCCGCGCATACCGTGAACCGCTGGATCATCGGCGAAACCGCGCGCGTGCGTGAAACCGTGGATGCGGCGCTGGCGGCCTATCGGTTCAACGATGCGGCGCAGGCGCTTTATGGCTTTGTCTGGGGCAAGGTCTGCGACTGGTATGTCGAATTCGCCAAGCCCCTGTTCGATGGCGACGAGGCGGCGGAAACCCGCGAAACCATGGCCTGGGTGCTGGATCAGTGCTTCATCCTGCTGCACCCGATCATGCCCTTCATCACCGAAGAGCTGTGGGGCCTGACCGCCCCCGAAGGCGGGCGCGCGAAGATGCTGGTGCATGCCGACTGGCCGACCTATGGCGCCGAACTGATCGACGCCGAGGCCGACCGCGAAATGAACTGGGTGATCGGCCTGATCGAGGATATCCGCTCGTCCCGCGCACAGATGGGCGTGCCGGTGGGGCTCAAGCTGCCGATGGTTCTGGCCGAGGCCGACACGGCCGCGCGCGCGGCACTGGCGCGCAACGAGGCGCTGATCTTCAAACTCGCCCGGATCGACAGCCTGACCGAAACCGCGATCCCCAAAGGCTCGATCTCGATCGCGGCGCCGGGGGCGGTTTTCGGGCTGCCGCTGGAAGGCGTGATCGACGTGAAGGCCGAAAAGGCGCGGCTGGAAAAGGCGCTGGCCAAGCTGGAAAAAGAGGCCGCAGGCCTGCGCGCGAAGCTGGAAAACCCGAAATTCATCGCCAATGCGGCGGAAGAGGTGATCGAGGAAAGCCGCGACAACCTGGCCGCGCGCAGCGAAGAGGCCGAGAAGGTCGCCGCCGCGGTGAAGCGTCTGGCCGAACTGGGCTAAGCCCGGCGCCTTTTGACATCGCGGCCCCGCAGTTTCCGCTGCGGGGCCGTTTTCGTACGGCGGATGCCTCCGGCGGGAGTATTTTTGCCAAGAAGAAAACCCGTCTTCTTCTTGGTAAATACTCAAATCCACCCTATCCAGCAGGCAGGTCAGCCGAACTTTGGCGCGCGGCCCTGCATGTTGGCGGCGATCACCTCCATCTGGTCGGGCTTGCCGATCAGATCGGTCTGTTCGCGGCTTTCGGCCAGCAAAACCGCGGCCTCGGGCGCGGTATAGGCCGTGGCGATCAGCCGTTTCGCCGCACGAATGGCCGAGGGGCTGCGCCCGGCGATGGCCTGCGCCAGCTCCAGCGCGCGCGCCAGCGGATCGGCGGCGATTTCGCTCACCAGTCCCCAGCGTTCGGCCTGTTCGGCGGTGATTTCCTCGGCCGAATAGGTCAGGCGGCGGACAACATCGGCGCGGGTCAGTTCCGGCAGCGTGACCATGCCGCCCATATCGGGCACAAGGCCCCACTTCATTTCCATCACCGACAGCCGGGTGCCCGGCGCCGCCACCCGCATGTCGGCCCCCAGCGCCAGCTGGAAGCCTGCACCGAAGGCCACGCCGTGCAGCGCGGCAATCACCGGCACCGGCAACGCGCGCCACACCAGCGAAAACTGTTGAAACCGGTTCGCGGCGCCATGGCTGCGCGGCATGATCAGCGCCTCGGGGTCGCCCATCGCAAGTGCCGCGAAATTCGCCACATCCAGCCCGGCGCAAAATGCCCGCCCCGCACCCGTCAGCACCACGGCGCGCAGATCGGCACGCGCGGCCAGCGCTTCGCCCGCCGCGATCACCTCGTCGATCATCTGCATATCGACCGCATTCATCTTGTCGGGTCGGTTCAGGCGCACAATCGCCACCGGGCCCTGTTCTTCGATCGTGACTTTGTTCATTGGCTCCTCCATCTGGCGCCACTCTAGCACCCGCCCCGTGCTGTGCGACGGCCCCGGGCGGGGTGTGACGCAACGAAACCACCTTGCGGGAATTCCGGTTTGGCAATAGCTCTCTGGCCATGACCGGACCTCGTTACACCCCGCTTGCCGCCACCCTGCCCTCGACCGTGCCCTTCGTCGGCCCCGAGACGCAGGAGCGTCTGCGCGCCCGCCCCTTTGCCGCGCGGCTGGGCGCGAACGAGAATGGCTTCGGCCCGAGCCCGCGGGCGATTGCCGCGATGGCGGCAGCGGCAGGTGACGTCTGGAAATACGGCGACCCCGAGAATTTTGAACTGAAGGCCGCCTTGGCCACCGCGCATGGCTGCCGCCCCGAGAATATCGTGGTAGGCGAAGGCATCGACGGGCTGCTGGGGTATCTGGTGCGGCTGCTGGTCGGTCCGGGCGATGCGGTGGTAACCTCGGACGGGGCCTATCCGACTTTCAACTTCCACGTCGCGGGCTTTGGCGGCGTGCTGCACAAAGTGCCCTATGCGGGCAATCACGAAGACCCAGAGGCACTGCTGGCGCGCGCCGCCGAGGTGGCGCCTAAGCTGATCTATATCGCCAACCCCGACAATCCGATGGGCAGCCACCATTCCGGCGCCACCATCGCGGCGATGGTCGAGCGGGTGCCCGAGGGCACACTTCTGGTGCTGGACGAAGCCTATGTCGAGCTGGCCCCCGAAGGCACCGCCGCGCCAATCGACGCGAACGATCCCCGCGTGATCCGCATGCGCACCTTTTCCAAGGCGCATGGCATGGCCGGGGCGCGGGTTGGTTATGCGATCGGCCACCCCGATCTGATCGCCGCCTTTGACAAGATCCGCAATCATTTCGGCATGTGCCGAATCAGCCAGGCGGGCGCGCTGGCCGCGCTGCAAGATACCACCTGGGCGGCCTTTATGCGCCGCCTGATCGGCGCCTCGCGCGACCGGCTGGCGCAGATCGCGCGCGACAACGGACTGGTGCCGCTGCCTTCGGCCACGAATTTCGTGACCATCGACTGCTGCGGCGACGGCGCCTTTGCCCGCGCCGTGCTGGAGGCGCTGACCGACGCCGACATTTTCGTGCGCATGCCCTTCGTCGCGCCGCACAACCGTTGCATCCGCGTTTCCTGCGGCCCCGAGGCCGAGATGGCCGCCTTTGCCGCGGCGCTGCCCGGGGCGCTGGCCGCCGCCCGCGCCGCTTCGTCGCGTTGACCTGAGCGCCCCCGCACGGCACCCCGGAGCCTGCGCGTTCTGCGCACGCGAAAGGACATCCCATGAAACAATCTCTGCTGATGGAGAAATACCCGGTTTTCGACATGACCCTGCCGAAGGCCGAAACCAGCTGTGCCTCGGTCGATGACATCATCGCCGCGCTGAAGGCCAAGATCGACGCGCATCCCAAGGTCGCCTATATCGCCACCTTCGATCATTACGCCCATACCACGGCGATCGGCGGCACCATTGCCGACACGATCAAGGGCGCCAAGAACATCGTGTTCTGCTTTGGCGTGATGCTGCCCAACCCGCATGTTCTGGCGGTGCGTCCGCGCGCGATCGGCGTGGCGGACATGGGCGACAGCTTCCACCTGACCTTCCTGGAACCGCCGATGGAAGTGGCGACCAAGGAAATGGAAGCCTGGTGCAAGGCGCTGGCCGACAAGGCGTGAAGCCGCCTGTTGCAGAATGACGGGGGGCGCTCACGCGCCCCTCTCTCAGTGGTGATTTGCCGCAGCCCCGCGGTCGGGACAAGCTCCTGTCACAGGACAGGAGACCCGCGATGAGCAGAATCAACCGCAACCGCCGTATCGCCATGCTCAGCCCCTTGGCCTTTGCCCTGGGCTTTGGCGCCTATGCCCAAGAGGCCCACACCGGCCATAGCATGCCGACAGTCAGCGCCTCGGCCACCGCAGGGGCCGCGCCCTCGACGCAGGCCTTCATCGATGCGAATGCCCGGATGCATGGCGCGATGGCCATCGACTATACCGGCGACGCCGATGTCGACTTCGTGCGGGGCATGATCCCGCACCATCAGGGTGCGCTCGACATGGCGCGCATCGAGATGGAGCACGGCGACGACCCCGAGGTGCGCAAGCTCGCCGCCGAGGTAATCAAGGCCCAAGAGGCCGAGATCGCCTGGATGGAGGAATGGCTGGAAAAGCACGGCCAGCCGTAAGGCCCGCCGCCCCCGGGATCAGGCCGATTTGCAGGCCTGCGCCACGACCGAAGCCGCCGCCGCAATGCCCCCCGGCCCGTGCGGGATGGCAAGCGCCTGCATCCCGGCCTCCATCACGGCCAGAACGCCCAGCGTCATATGGGCGTTCACATGGCCCATATGGGCCACGCGCAGATAATCGCCATAGCTGGGCGAGCCCGGCTCTGCCATGCCCAGCCCGATGCCCAGGGTGACCCCCGCCTGCGTTTCGCACCACTGCCGCAGCCGCCCGGCCCCGCCATTGCCGATCTTCGCCGCCGTCACCGAATGGCCGCGATGCGCCGGATCGGCGATGTTCAGCGCCAGATCGCCGCCCAGCCCCCAGGTATCGAAGGCCGCCCAGACCGCGCCCGCCAGCGCCTTGTGCCGTGCCCAGACCTGCGGCAGTCCCTCTTCGTCAAGGATCATGGTCAGCGATTCCCGCAACCCGAACAGGTGATGCGTGGGCGCGGTGCCCGCGAAATGTTCGTAATAGTAATCGGCGAAGATGCGCTTTTCCCAATTCCAGTAGGGCGTGGCCAGATCCGAACCCCGGCACGCCGCCACCGCCTTGTCCGAGACCCAGACGAAGCCCAGACCGGGCGGCACCATCAGGCCTTTCTGGCTGGCCGACACCATCACATCGACGCCCCAGTCATCCATGCGAAACTCGTTGCATCCCAGCGACGCGATGCAATCCACCGCCAAAAGCGCCGGATGCCCGGCCGCGTCCATCGCCGCACGCATCGCCGGAATGTCGTTCAGGATCGAGGTGGCCGTGTCGATATGGGTCACCAGAACGGCCTTGATGCTGTGCCCGGTGTCGGCACGCAATGCGGCCTCTAGCCGGGCCGGGTCGGCGGGCGTGTTCAGGCCGAAGTCGATCACCTCGACTTCGACGCCCATCGCGCGGGCGTGGGTGGCCCAGCCGATGCCGAAGCGCCCTGTGGCCAGCACCAGCGCCTTGTCGCCACGCGAAAACATGTTGGCGATCGCCGCCTCCCAGGCGCCATGGCCGTTCGAGATGTAGATCGCCGCATGGCTGGTGCTGAGCGCGACCCGCCGCAGATCCGCCAGAAGCCCCGCCGTCATGTCGACGATGTCGCCCTCGTAGATATTCGGCGCCGCGCGGTGCATCGCGGCAAGCACCCGGTCGGGCATGCTGGACGGGCCGGGAATGGCCAGATAGGGGCGACCGTGGGCGAGGCTCATCTGAAACTCCGTGAATGGGCAATGGACCAATCGGTAAAGAAGCCCTCTGGCAGGGTCAATCGGCAACGGCCGGCAAGCTGCCATGCGCGGGCAGGGGCAGCCGGGGGCCAGCCCCCGGACCCCCGGGATATTTGAACCAAAGAGAAAGAAGCGTTCCAGGCGGAACAGACTGCGGCCGGGGTGCCATGTGGGCCGCAAACCGGGGGCCGCTTGCCCGGGGGCCGCATTCGCGCTAGATCACGACAAACCGGCGCAGCCCCCGCGCCCTTGACCCGAGCAGGCGCACCTTGGCCGACGCATCCCCCTACAGCTCTCGCAAACTCTTTGGCCGGATGTGGCGCGATTATCTGCGCCCGCACTGGCCGTGGATGGCCGGGGCGATGGTCATGATGGTGATCGAGGGATCGACCCTGGGGGTGCTGAGCTGGATGCTTGAACCCCTGTTCGACCGCGCCTTCGTTGCGGGCGAGCCGGGCATGATCTGGTGGGTCGGCGGCGCGATTTTTGCGCTGTTCGTGATACGCGCCATCACCTCTGTCACCTCGCGCACACTTCTGGCCAATGTCGCGCTGAAAACATCAAGCGCAATGCAGGTCGATCTGGTGCGCCACCTGCTGCGGCTGGACCAGAGCTTTTTCCAGAACAATCCCCCCGGCGCGCTGATCGAGCGGGTGCAGGGCGACACGGCAGCGGTTCAGAATGTCTGGTCGATCTTCATCACCGGGGCCGGGCGCGATGCGATCGCGCTGATCTCGCTGTTCGGGGTGGCGATCGCGACCGATCCGATGTGGACCCTGGCCGCGGTGATCGGCGCGCCGCTGCTGTTGCTGCCCACCAGCATGGCGCAGCGCTATATCCGGCGCAAATCCCGGCAGATGCGCGAACAGTCCGGCGCCCGCGCGACCCGGCTGGACGAGGTGTTCCACGGCATCACCGCGGTCAAGCTGAACCGGATGGAGGATTACCAGATCGGCCGTTTCGCCAAACTGGTCGATCGTATCCGCCGCGCGCAGGTGAAGATGGCCGCCTCGCAAAGCATGATCCCCGCGCTAGTCGACATCGTGACGGGCTTCGGTTTCTTCGGGGTGCTGCTGCTGGGCGGACGCGAGATCATCGCGGGCGAGCGCACGGTGGGCGAATTTATGTCCTTCTTCACCGCAATGGCGCTGGCGTTCCAGCCGCTGCGCCGCCTTGCAGGCCTGTCGGGCACCTGGCAGACCGCTGCGACCAGTCTGGAGCGGCTGTATCGGTTGTTCGACACCCAGTCCACGATCACCACGCCCAGCCGCCCCGCCCCGCGCCCCGCCAGCACCGATATCGCGCTGGAGGATGTGTGGCTGAGCTATGGCGGCACGCCGGTCCTGCGCGGGCTGAGCTTTACCGCCGAAGCCGGGCGCACCACCGCGCTGGTCGGGCCTTCGGGCGCGGGCAAAAGCACCGTCTTCAACCTGCTGACCCGGATGGTGGACCCTGACAGCGGCGCAGTGCGGATCGGGGGCGCGGATGTGCGCACGCTCGATCTGGCGACGCTGCGCGGGATGTTTTCCAGTGTTTCTCAGGAAGCCACGCTGTTTGACGAAACGCTTCGCGAAAACATCCTGCTGGGACGGCAGGATGTGCCCGCAACCGCGCTGGAACAGGCGCTGCGGGCCGCCCATGTGAATGAATTCGTCACCCCCCTGCCCGCGGGCCTTGATACGCCGGCGGGGCCGCGCGGCTCGGCCCTGTCGGGGGGGCAGCGGCAGCGCGTGGCGATTGCCCGCGCCGTGCTGCGCGATGCGCCGATCCTTCTGCTGGACGAGGCGACCTCGGCGCTGGATACGCAATCCGAGGCCAAGGTCTCGCAGGCGCTGGACGAGCTGTCGCAGGGCCGCACCACGCTGGTCATCGCGCATCGCCTGTCGACCGTGCGCAATGCCGACAAGATCGTGGTGATCGTCGAAGGACAGGTCGCCGAACAGGGCACGCATGACGAATTGCTGGCCAAGGGCGGCGCCTATGCCGCGCTGTGCCGGATGCAACTTGTCGAATGACGGCCGCCGCCCATATCGTTTCACGGAGGGCAGATGAACGAACGCAGCATTTTCGAGATTACCGGCACCGACCGGGAACATTTTCTGCAGGGTCTGGTCAGCAATGACGTGCGGCGGCTGGCCGATGGGCCGGTCTATGCCGCGCTGCTGACGCCGCAGGGCAAATATCTGGCCGATTTCCTGCTGGTGCCGCTGGGCGAGAAAATCCTGCTCGACATTGCCGCGCCGATTGCCGAGGCCACGGTCCGGCGGCTGTCGATGTACAAGCTGCGCGCCGATGTGCAGATCAGCCCGTCGGATCTGCAGGTCCAGCGCGGCACCGGCCCCGCCCCCGAAGGCGCCGTGGCCGACCCGCGCCATCCGGCGCTTGGCTGGCGGCTCTATGGCGCCGAGGCGGGCGATGACGGCAGTGACTGGGACGCGATCCGCGTGGCCCATTGCATCCCCGAAACCGGGATCGAACTGACGCCCGAGACCTATATCCTGGAGGCCGGGTTCGAGCGGCTGCACGGTGTCGATTTCCGCAAGGGCTGCTATGTCGGCCAAGAGGTCACGGCGCGGATGAAGCACAAGACAGACCTGCGCAAGGGGCTGGTCACCGTGGCGATCACCGGCACGGCGCCGGTGGGCACCGAAATCACCGCCGAGGGCCGCGCGGTGGGGACGTTGTTCACCCAGTCGGGCGGTCAGGCGATCGCGCATCTGCGGCTCGACCGCGCCACAGGGCCGATGCAGGCGGGCGCGGCACAGGTCACGCTGCCCTAGAAAAAGGCCGCGCAAGACGATCTGCGCGGCCCCTACCGGTTCACGATTGCGCGAGTCACGCGCGCTCGGAATATTCCATCAGTTCGGTATGCACGACGATCCGTTCGCCTTGCCCCACGAAGGGCGGCACCATCACGCGCACGCCATTGTCCAGGATCGCGGGCTTGAAGCTTTTGGCGGCGGTCTGGCCGTTCACCACCGGCTCGGTCTCGACGATGGTGCACACCACCTTCTGCGGCAGCTTCACGTTCAGCGCCTCGTCGCCATAATATTCGACCGCAGCGGTCATCCCGTCTTGCAGGAAGGCCCGGCGCTCGCCCAGCAATTCGGCGTCGATTTCCACCTGCTCGAAGGTTTCGGTGTCCATGAACACCAGATTTCCGTCGGTTTCATACAGGAATTGCTGGTCTTTCGTCTCTAGCGAGACCTGGTCGATCTTGTCTTCGGAACGGAAGCGTTCGTTCAGCTTGCGCCCGTCACGCAGGTTCTTCAGCTCGACCTGCGCGAAGGCCCCGCCCTTGCCCGGCTTGACGTGGTTCACCTTCACCGCCGCCCACAGGCCCTTGTCATGCTCGATGATGTAGCCCGGTTTGATTTCATTGCCGTTGATCTTGGGCATGGGATTTCCCTGCGGATTGGGTTGATTGGAGAAGCTGCGCACCTATATATGCGCGGCTGTACCCTGGCAAGCAGACTAGATACGGTAGCTCCGGCACAAGATATGCGTTAAGTGCATAGCTGCAATGACTAGGGGGGCATATCGAATCGGGGACGAAGCGCCCTACATGGCCCGCACGCCAGGAAACGCAAGAGCAATAAAAAAGGACGGAATAATGCGCGATTTCGTTGACGGCTCCGCATTCAACTATGAGCAAGGCCAGAGGGCGCGCAAGCTGTTCGCCGCTGTTGTGCTTGCTGCCTTGGATGACGCGATTGCCGATGACAAGAAATACGGTAACGGCCCCGAGCAGATCGCTCGTTGGGCACGCTCGCGCGATGGGCGCGAGGTGCTGTCCTGCGCCGGCATCGACCCGAACGAGCGCGTGGTGAAAGGCCTGATGGAATTCGTCTCGAAAGGCGTGCGCACCTCGGTGGCACTGTCGCGCGAGGAAAGCGAACGCCGGATGGCCGCGGAAGAAGCCGAGGCGGCCTGAGTTTCAGATGCCGCTCAAACAAAAGGCGCGCCCCGGGGCGCGCCTTTTGTTTTGTCCCTCAGAACTGCCAAGGCTTATTCGTAATCGCGCGACATCAGCGCACGCTGAATTTCGCGGCGCACCAGTTTGCGCACATTGCGGGTGATGCGTTCGCCCAGCGTGCCCTGCAATTCCTTGCGGATCAGTTCGGCCACCAGCGCGCGCAACGCCTCTTCATCGACCAGACCTGCCTCTGCGCCCGAAAAATCGGGGTCGCGGTCCAGTTCGGCCATCGCCTCTTCTTCCAGGGCGTCGCCACGGGCCAGTTCTTCGCGCAGGGTGTCATAGCTGGAGCGCAGAGTGTCGGGCGCCTCGTGAACCTCTTGCGCATCGTGCAGATGCAAGCGGCGCGGCCCCTCTGACGGCGCCTCGGCATCGGACCAGTCGAGCGCCTCGCCCGCATCCCAGGCTTCGTCTTCGCCCTCGTCACTGGCCGATACGTCGACATCGGACTGCAGCGCTTCGGGCGCGGGCTCTTGCGCCTCTGCGGCCTCGCTCTTGCTCAGGTCGTCCACATCCGCGCTCCCCTCGGCCAAATTTCCATCTGCGTCAGACGGCGCATTCTGCGCATAGTCTTCTGGCAGGCTCTGCAATGGCGCGCCCCCCTCTACCTCGAAAGGATCGCCTTCCTCAGGTTCGAATTCGATGCCGCTATCCGCCACCGCCGCTTCCATCTCGGCGATGGTGCTTTCCAGCCGCGCCAGTTCGGCCCCCAGATCGGCGGTTTCGGCCTCTGGCCCGTCGTCATGCCCAGTCACGGTCTGCACGGCCTCTTCCCCGGATTGCCCCCAAGCCGCGTCAAGCGCGTCCTCGGCACGGGGCGCTTCTTCTGGCTCGGCGTCCGCAAGGGAAGCCGCATCCTCCTCCGGGTCTTCGATCCGCAAGGCGGGCGTCAACAGCAGGCAGCTTGCATCGGCCACCTGTTCGGCATCCTCGGTCACAGCGGGGGGTGTTTCAGCTTCCGGCGCCCGAACACGCGGATCAAGCCGTGGCTGCGGCGGCACGGCATCCATCTGCGGCGCACGGGGGCCGCTTGGGCGTGCCGGAACCGGCGCGTCTTGCGAGACAAGACGCCGAATCGAGGACAGCACATCTTCGATTTCGATTTGGGTTCCGCGCTCGGACATCATACCCCCCATCCTGCGGCCCAGCGGCCAGTCTGTCCAGCCCCCAGCCCGCACGACCCCGCATCCGTCGCACACAGCACAACACGCGTCACAAAACCTGATCCGCCGCAGACATGCTGCAACGGATCACGCCTGTCAGGGCTTGCCGATGGTGCGCAGCACGCGATCAAGGCTTTGGCCTTGCACGCTGGTCGAGGGCGCATTGCGCACGGCATTGTAATAGGCCGCCGGATCATAGGTCGGGATTCCGAGCTTGAGGTCTTCTACCGTCAACAGACCCATAGCCGAGAGAAGTTGATAATACCCTACCTGCAACTGGGCTTCGGCGTCGATACGGGCCGCTTGTGCATCCAGCAGATCCTGTTCGGCATCCAGCACGTCCAGCGTGGTGCGCGCGCCCAGCGTCGCTTCTTCCTTGACGCCCTGATAGGCGATCCGCGCCGCCTGAACCTGTTCGTCATAGGCACGGATCTGCGCGCGATACACGTCGATCAGCGACCACGCCTGCGCGGCGCCCTGCGCCAGTTCGACCGCAGTCTGCTGCAACGTCGCCCGCGCCTTGTCGCGCCCGGCGATTGCCTGACGGTGCGCCGCCGACAGCGCGCCCCCCGCATAGATCGTCTGCGTCAGTTCCACCCCGGCGCTTTGCGTCGTCACCCCCGCCTCGGCGTTTTTCAGCGCCAGCGAGCCGGTCACCTCGGGCAGCCGTTCGGCGGCGGCGGCCTTGATGCCCAGTTCCGCCAGGGTCACATTGTGCTGCACCTGCTTGATCGCCGGATGGTTGCGCTGCGCGGTCGACTGCGCCTCGGCAAGCGATTTCGGCAGCTTCGGCGCCTTGGGCAGCGCGGCAAGCGAAGTCGGATAGTGCCCGACCGCGGCCTTGTAGGCTTCGCGCGCGATCTGATAATTGCCGCGCGCCGCCGCCAGAGAGGCCCGCGCTGACGCCAGTTGCGCCTCGGCCAGCGAGACATCGGTCTTGGTCACTTCACCGACATCGAAACGGTCCTGCGTCGCCTTCAGCTCCTCGCTGAGGACACGCACCGAGTTATCGTTGATGCTGACCTGCTCGGCGGTGCTTTTCACGCTGGTATAGGCCGAAATCGCCGAGAGCAGCACATCCTGCTCGATCGAGCGCAGCGCTTCGCGGGTGGCCAGCACGGCCTCTTTCTGCATGTCGATCGCCAGCCGGTTACGGCCGAAATCGAACAGCGTCATCTGTGCCGCCAGCGTCAGCGCGGCACTGCGACGATCGGCGGTCGGGTATTGGTCGGCCTTGGTATAGCTGTAATCCGCGCTCCATTGCAGAACCGGGCGCAGCGCGGCCACGGCGGTTGCCACGTCCTCGTCCGCCGCGCGCAGTGTTGCGCGGTTCTGTTCAAGAAGGTTGGAGTTCCGATAGGCCGAGACCAGCGCATCCGCGAGCGATTCGGCGTTTGCGGCCAGCGGGGCGGTCAACAGACCAACCGCAGCCATGGCTGCGAAGACAAACGGTTTCAGGGTCTTGCGGGTCATGCCTGGTTCCTCATTGTTTCTGTGCTGCCCCGCTTCTGTGGCGGCTCACAGCCCGGGCCGCGGTCTAACGGCCCAAACATTCACTTCCGTCGATATGACCCTGATACCGCAGCCTGCGGATCAGAGCACGAAACCTTTTGCCGCAGCGAAGCCGGGCAGCAAAGGGGCCGCGGCGTTGAACGCGTAACGCCAGCTCAGCTCCCCGTCGATCTTGTGGCCGATGCGCACGGTGCCGAGCGCATTTTCCATGAACAGCGCCGCAATCCGCCCGCCCTCTTTCAGCTGGGCCAGAATCGCCTCGGGCACGGTCTCGACCGCACCTTCGATGATGATGACGTCATAAGGGCCGTGCTTGGCCGACCCCGCGGCCAGATCGCCGGCGACCACGGCGGCATTGTCCGCGCCGGCCTGCGCCAGCGTGGCCTCCGCCTGGGCGGCAAGCGCCTCTTCCTCAAGGGCGACCACGGCTTCGGCCATGCGCGCGATCACCGCCGCCGAATAGCCCAGACCACAGCCGATATCGAGCACCAGATCGGTCGGCTGAATATCCAGCGCGTCCAGCATCTTGGCGAAATTGCGCGGCTCCAGCAGAACGCGGCCCGGCGCGATTTCGACATTCTCGCCGACATAGGCGGCCTCGCGGCGGGCGGCGGGCACGAATTCCTCGCGCGGCACGCTCAGCATGGCCTCGATGATCGGAAATTTCGTCACGTCATTGGGGCGGACCTGCGTATCCACCATCATGGTGCGGCGCGTGGCGAAATCTTGCATGTTCTGAACTCTTCAGTCTGGATGTGCCTGCTCGAGGTTTTGCCACAGATATTTCTGCGGGGCAACATGCCGCAGCATTGCGAGCCGGGCTGTTGCACAGAGGTATCGCTCGGGCTGTGCAAGGACGCGCGCACTGCCCCCTTGCACAGACCCGCGCGATCCTTTATCGGAGAGCCACCTCAAGGCAGGCGGGTTGGCGGAGAGGTTACGCAGCGGATTGCAAAGCCCTGCGGATCCCAAGCAGAATCAACGCCATCCCAGAAAATCGTTATCAGGACGAACCCAGAACACCGGGTGAACGTGATAACCGCCACAAGAACGCAATCTCTGCATTCGCCCAGGACCGCCACAAACGAGCGGCCCGGCTGCTAGGCTACGGCCTGATCCTCGACACGCCAGAGAATTGGGAAACCATTTCTCACCTATGGGCGCTGAGGCTGCCGGTGCATGAACGAGCGGCTATCCTTCTGTGTGCGCTGCATTCACTGCGGCCGGAACAGGCAGCAGAGATCTGCGACTTCGCTTTCAGCGGGGTGCTGCAATGATCTGGATTCGGCTGCACCACGACAAGAAAACCAGTCGCGACTTCCGGGCGGTGTATCGCAACGGTGAGCAGGTTGCCGCTTGTTGGGCCTTGGATGAGGCGCTGGCCTACGCCGAGGGGCTTTCGGATCTGACCGGCGAAGCGATCTGGTCTGCACATGTGCTGCCCTTCGTGAAGCGGGGGGCCGCGTGATGGTTGCTCTACGCCTAGCCCGCCTGCGTGCTCTGTGTGGCCTATCTGGTCCTTTGGCGGGTGTTCTCGCACGACTCGCCTATGGGGAGGGCGACGAATGACCGGCGCCGGCGAGATCACCCGGAATGATGCGCTGATGGGGGTGTCTGCGTGATGGGATACAACGACAAATGGCCTGACGAGATCAACGGGACCGCCAAGCGCAGCGGCAATAAACCGGCTGCGCCGAAGGAAGGTGATCGCAAGATCCGGCCCGATGGCAAGCGCGCAGAATACGGCGGCACGGTGATGGGCTGGTTCGTGTGCAACGACGACAAGGGCATGACCGATGCGCAATGGCTCAACTACGGCAAGAAGCCTGCTGCGCCTGCGACCGAACGCGACTCCACCTTTTTTAGCGCCGCAGACCTCAAAGGAAAGCCGGTGCCGCAGCGGGAATGGCTGGTGCACGGCATGGTGCCGCAACGCACGGTGACGCTCTTTGCTGGCGACGGTGGCACGGGCAAGAGCCTCTTGGCGTTGCAGCTTGGCGTTGCAGCTTCGGCTGGCACGGCATGGCTTGGCAGGAGCGTGAAACAGGGCCGCGTGATCTTCATTTCCGCCGAGGACGACGAGGACGAGCTGCACCGCCGTCTCGACGACATTCTGGCATCTGAGGGCAGAAGCTACGACGATGTTGAGGGCCTGACACTTCGCAGCCTTGCGGGTGAGGATGCGCTTCTGGCGATCGAGGGGCAGCTTTCCCTGATCGAATCCGAGCTGTTCAAGGAGCTGGAAAGCCGCGCTGAACAGGAAGACCCGGCCTTGATCGTGATTGACACGCTGGCCGATGTTTACCCGGCGAACGAGAACGACCGCGCCAAGGTGCGCCAATTCGTCGGCATCCTGCGCGGGCTGGCGATCCGGCAGAAATGCGCGGTCATGCTCTTGGGGCATCCGTCCTTGACTGGCCTCAACAGCGGATCTGGAACCTCGGGCAGCACCGCCTGGCACAACTCTGTGCGCTCTCGCCTCTACATGTCGAGGATCGTCGAGGACAATTATGAGCCGGACACCCGCAAGCGTGTCTTGTCGATCAAAAAACAGAACTACGGCGAGACCGGCGCAGAAATCAGCATGACGTGGTGCGATGGCGTCTTTGTGCCTGATGCTGCGGAAACGAGCCTCGACCGGATGGCCGCATCCGCGAAGGCCGAGCGTGTGTTCCTAAAGCTGTTGCGCCTGTTCACTGAGCAAGGACGGCGCGTCAATTCAGCTGGCGGCGCGACCTATGCACCCAAGCTGTTCTCTGAGCACCCAGACCGAGAGGGCATGACAAAGCGGGCCTTCAAGGCAGCAATGGAGGGGCTTCTAGCATCTGGAAAGGTGCAGATCGCCAAGGATGGCCCGGCATCGCGGCAAGTTTCCTATCTTGTGGAGGCCGGGAAATGACCACGTTTCACACCACTTCAACCCCCTTCATCCCCCTTCATCCCCCCATGCGAACCCCCTTCGCAAGTGCCTTCATCCCCCCCTTCATCCCCCATTCATCCCCCCTTCTGTCACATACCCCCATACCCCCCATGCGTTGCACCCGCCCTTGGCGGCGCGGTGCACGCAAAGAAGGATGCCGAGCAATGACCCTCGCAACCGATCTGCTTTCCCAAGCCAAGCTCCACGCCCGCATCGACCACGACGACGAAGACGCGGCGCTGTCGCTGATGATCGACTCAGCTCTTGGCGATGTGCTGGCCGCTGCCACTGCTGGCGAGGTAGCAGGGGGGTGGGTCGATCTCTATGGGGTAGGATACCGAACTGGCGCCATCCGTAAATTTTCTGCGCGGACGAAACTGAGCCAAAAAAGGCGGGGGGGGCATGTCGATCTCTGGTGGTCTCGGACACGGGACCGGAGCCCACCGCACACCTTCAACGCTAACACAGTTTTTCGGCCTCATGCGCGCGCGGCGCGCGTGCGCGAGGGCTAGCCAATGAGCCGTGACGACTGGCAGACACGGAAGCGCAATTTCCACGCTGCGCGGTTCCGCCGCAAGCTCCGACTGCGCCGCGCGATGCTTGACAGCGCCAAAGATGTTCCGGTATTGTTCCATCAGTGTGATTTGCCCGATCTTGTATCGGAGCACGCCGCCGAAAATCCGGCTGGCAACCCTTCGCCCGAGGCGACGGAGAAAGCACAAACCCCACAAGAGGGGCGCTTTCTCTACTTCGCGCCCGCAAACGAAGGAACACATAATGACCATTGAACAACTCCAAGCGCAGCACCGGACGAAAATGGCCGAGGCCCGCGCCCTGCATCAGAAGATCAAAGGCGACCTGCCCGAGGCCGAGGCGCGCGGGATCGAGCGCGAATTCAACCTGATCATGGCCGAAGTCGATGACCTGCGCGATAAGATCGAGGCCGCGAAAGATGCGGCCAGCACCCGTTCCGGTGATCCCCGCGCCCCGCGTGGTGGCGATGCCGAAGCGCGTGGCGTGGATGACGGCCTTGGCGACGGCACTTTCGATGGCGATAGCGGCGCTCAGATCGCCCCGGAACAGCGCTGCGTGGCATGGGCCGAGGCGCGCGGGCAAGACGCGTTCAGCCGCCTGCCGGTCGGACGCTACCTTCGCAGTATGGTGACGGGTGCTGAAACCGACCTCGAAAAACGCGCCCTCTCCGAAGGGAGCGACAGCGCGGGCGGCTACACCGTCCCGACGCACCTCAGCGCGCGGCTGATCGACACGCTCCGCGCCGCTTCGGTTGTGACGCGGGCCGGTGCGAAAACCGTGATGCTCGACGGCATGACGAACAACATCGCTCGCCTTGCCGCCGATCCGACGCCCGCATGGCGCGCTGAATCGGCAGCCGTCGCGCTGTCCGATCCGACCTTCGACAATGTGCAGCTCGTTCCGCGTTCGTTGGCCGTGATGACGAAAGTCAGCGTCGAACTTTTGCAGGACAGCATCAACCTCGAAGCCGAGTTGCCGCGCATTCTTGCGGCGTCTCTGGCGTCCGAGCTGGACCGCGTGGCGCTTCTTGGCAGCGGCACGGCACCGGAGCCGCGCGGCATCGCCAACACGAGCGGCATCGGAACTTCGGCGGTTGCTGCGGCGATCAAATACGGCGATCTGGCACGGGCGCGCACCGCGATCTTGACGGCGAATGCGGGGCCGGTTTCGGCGTTCATCATGCACCCCCGCGACGAGGGCGCATTGACCGGCGCCACAGACGGCACCGGGCAGCCGCTCAATCAACCGGCGGTGCTGGCGAATATTCCGATGCTGACGACGACCGCGATTCCCGTGGATGGCGGCACAGGAACGAATGAAAGCGCCGTCTTCGCTGGCAACTTCGCGCATCTGCTGATCGGCGTGCGGTCTGACATTCGGATCGAGGTGATCCGCGAGGCGTTCATGGGCAACCTGCAATATGCCTTCATCGCCCACCTTCGGGCCGATGTGGCGGCGCAGCATCCCGGCGCGTTCTATGCGCTGACCGGCGTCACGCCCACCTGATGATCAATGCCGGGGCCGATCACTATGCCCCGGCACCAAAACGGCTGGATGCGCCGGGCGATGTGCTCTTTGCCAAAGCATCTGGGATTAGACGGCGAGTGCCCCGGCTGTTCATGGCCGAAAACCCCGTCAAGGCGCGGCCCATTTCCAAGGGGCGCGGCGCAGATCGGCACGGATAGCACCGGGGCCGATCATGGGGCCGGAGCTGCGCGCAGTTGCTCCGGCCTTCTCACATTAGATGCGAGCTCCCCTGTGGGGAGGTAGCGCATGATCGGCGCCCCCATACGTCTTCACGCACCCTCAATCTGGCAGCGGATCATTTGCGTTGATAGAAGCGGCCCGAGGCCTTCTCGTAGACCGTGCTGCGCTCGCGCTTGTCCACCGCCAGAACGAAGACGATTAGATCATCGTCAACGACCTCATAGACGAGGCGCAGGCCGGGCGTTTTCAGCTTGATCTTGTAGCGGTCTCGCTCACCGCTCAGTCTGTCGGCATTCACCCGAGGGTTCTCAAGGCGCTCTGCCAGTTTGCGCTTGAGCCTATCCCGAACCGCCGCATCCAGCGCCCGAAACTCTTTCAGCGCCTTCTCGTGGAAGAATAGCTTAAAGGTCATCCAGCGACACCTGCACGAAGGGACCGCTGGCCCGTTCGTCGGCAATCGCGTTCAACCGTGCGTCTTCAAGCGACTCGTCCATGGCCTCGGCCCGGACGAAGACGGCATGCCCCGACGGGCGCTTGACGAAAGCGCCGGAGAAACGGCCCTTGCCGTCAGTCCTGATCTTGGCTTGTGCGGTCATGCTTGTTCCTCGCTAGGGTTCGAAGATAGCAATTTGGTCTCACGATATCAACCAGAGGTTAACGTCCTCTATAGTGCAACGATCCTCCGCAGGAGCGGGGCTGTGGATCCAGCTCCGGCCTTTCGAATACGACGCCGCGCAGGAGCGTGGGGAGGTGGCGAAACGCGGATGGGAAAGTGGTGTTGATAAAGACAACATCACTACAGCCGCCGACCTCGGACTTCGCCGCGACGAGATCCACGAGGCCCGCACGATGCGAGAGCTTTGGCCGAGTCTGGTATGGCCATATTGCCGCGTAATTGAACCATACCAGACTCGTTGTCTTCGCAACGCCAAAGTGTCTGGAAGGATGCGCGCTGTCCCGGCCTTAGTCTTTGGTGGGCTTGGCATCCGCGTTCAAACGCTCGGCCAACTCTTGAAGTGTTCCGCCATGCTTAAGCGACTTCGCAATTCCGCTGACGAGGTTGGCAACCAAAAGCCGCATTTCGTCTGGGCTTTCATCCCGATGCACACCGTCAAGCGCCTCAAGGTGATGATCCTTGAATGTCTGTTCGAGACGCAAAACAATTTCGGCATTCATGGAGCGGCTGTTTTCATCGGCTGCGGCCTTGATGCGGTCCCGCAGATCGGCGGGCATTCGGAAGTTCACCTGAACCTGATCTGCGACAGGCGTCTTCGCCATAATTTTTCGCCCTTTCAACTTGCACATAGCAGTCTGCTACATTTTTTCCTTGACGGCAATGCAAGCACCTTGCTTTATAGCATTGTGCTTTATTGAGGCTAATCACATGACTGACCGCAGCCAAATGCAGCTTCGCCTGCCGACCGACCTCAAGAACTGGATCAAGGCCGAGGCCGAGCGGAACGGGCGTTCCCAAAACTCGGAAGTGGTCCAGATGCTGCGGGCGGCCATGACCCGCACCGAACCCACCACCGCCTAACCCGAAAGGATCACGACAATGACCGAACAACGCGCCTGCGCGAACGATACCGGCTTTCCGAAAGAAGTGCTTGATCGCCTCGCCACCTTCGCCGCAGCTACCGGCACCACTGCGCCCGAATGCCTCACCGAGGGCGTGGGCGAGGACCGGACCTTTTCAGACGAGCTGTTGATGTATTGCTTGCGCACCGGCCTCAGTCTCGACTGGTTGTGGTTCGGAGAGGGCGAGACGCTGGCAGATCGGCGGGTGGCGCAATGAGCAACGCGATTCCCGGTGAACGCTGCCTTTCCGAGACGCTCCAACGGGCCGAGGCGATGGTGACGGCCCTGCAAATCGTCCTGTGGGATTTTGCCCAAGACGAACTGCATGGCGAGGCGAACCGCAAGCGCGGCGCGATCATCGCCTTGGGGGATCAGCTCGAAGCAATTCTGAAAGGCGGTGCGCAATGAGCAACGACCCGCGAGAATTTGCCCAGACTGCGGCGCAGGCGCTTACTGCCTACGCCGATGTGATAGAGCGCGCCCACCGCGCATTCGCCGACCCAGAAAACCCGGATTGGATGGTCTGCATCGGGCACAAACGCGCCGAGGACATGATCGAGTCTCTGCCGATCATCGCGCGATTTCTTTCAACAATTTTCGAGGAGACAGAAGCATGAGCAGCGACGCAAAGCAGCAAATTCTAGATGCGGTTGAGAGGATGGGCGGCGTTCATCAGCTCCTGTTCATCGGCTTTCTTGAGGCGGCATTCGTTCACAAGACCGTTCCGGCCGAAGTCGCAGAGGCGCGCATGATGGCGCTCGTTGCCCGCCACGACGCGGGAGAAAAACTCACTGCGGGCGATGTGGAGAGCATCGGCGCCCAGGTGTCGCAGACTTGACTGCGCCGCGTAACGAGTTTATCGTTTCTGAAATTGGAGGCGATACACTCATGGAACTTCTCAACCAAACTTTCACGGCGCAGTCGGTTGCTCTGGCGACCGGCTGCACATCGAAGCAAATCACCGACTGGTGCAACCTTGGCCGCGTGGTCGGGCAGCGCGAACCCCTCGGGCGCGGCCATTCCCGCAAATTCTCCTGGTTCAATCTGATGGAAATCGCGATCGCCGCAGAGCTTATGAATATCGGAATGTCGTCGGTTCAGGACGCATTCGCGGCCTCACAGAAGTTCGCGCATTCCGGTGAAAGCCCGAGCCATTGGGTGGGGGAAGAACCGATCGGGCCGCCCCGTATTCCGGCGATGCCGTGGCATCACACCCTCGGGCAGACCCTGCTTTTTGTCTATCAGGGCGGCAGCGCCGTGAAGCTCGTTGACGATGGCGGCAAGGTCAACCTGTCTGGCATCACACCGGAATATCACCGCTTCACCGGCCTCATTGTGGCGAACGTGTCGGAGATCTTTATGCGCGTCTGCAATCGCATGGCGCTTGATGGCCGCAAGGTGCTCGACGAGGCCTATTCAGATGCGGTGGAGGGCTAACCACGCATGACGAAGCTTACCCCCATCCTTGCGAACGAAAAGACTGCTGCCGCGCTGCTCGACATGCCGGTGACAGAATTTCGCGCGCTGGTGGACGGGGGGCACCTTCCGAAGGGCAGAGAGATCGCCCCCGGCGTGATCCGCTGGGAGGCAGAGGCGCTGCGCCATATCGGACGCGGCGATGCGATCGACGGGGGCATTCAATGGTGAGAAAGCCGGGCCGCAAGCCCTATGTTCGCGAGACGAAACCGGGCTGCGTCTATTTCTACCGGGGCGGCAAATACCTGCACCGTTTTACGGCACCCGAGGGCACGGCCGAGTTTGACCGGCAGTATTGGGAGGTCATGACCGGCAAGACCCAAGAGGCGAAACGCTCCTGGGCGGCTGCAATCAAGATCCTGCGCACGTCTGACCGCTGGGCAGAACATTCGCAGCGATACCGCCAAGACCTAGAGCCGGTGCTCGAATACCTCGAAGACAAGATCGGAAAACGCGATGTGCGGCGGCTGACGGCTGCGGACATTTACGCGGCGATGGATGCGAACAAGCACCGGGTGCGATTCGCGAACTACATTCCGGTGGCAGTCTCGATGATCGCCAAAGAGGTTCTGCGGCTGCGCTGGTTGACCGACAACCCGGCTGTTGGGATCGAGCGCCTCAAGGTGCCGAAGGCGAAGCAACAGCCGCATGTGCCTTGGCCGGATGCGGCGATCGAGAAGTTTCGGGCAGAAGCTGGCCAGCTTGAGCGGCTGATTTTCGAGATCGGCGTCGGAACGGTTCAGCGCCCCGGAGATTGGGTTGGCTTCCAATGGGGCGACTATGACGGCGATTCGCTGACCCTGCGCCAGAACAAGACCGACAAGCCGCTTGTGCTGCCGTGCACCGCCGCGCTCAAGCGCGCCCTCGACGCGGCCAAAGCCGCCCTGCCCTACGCCCCGATGCCTAACCGCTTCATCATCGGCAAGCAGGACGGCAGCGCCATGACCTATCGTCGCTTGGCAGAGGTCATGCTGGGCGAGAGGCAGCGCCTTGGTCTCGAAGCCTATGACCTCCACGCGCTGCGCTATCGCGGCGTCATGGAGCTGGCATGGGCGGGCTGTGATGACGACGAGATCATGAGTTACTCGGGCCACTCAACGAAAAAGATGGTGGTCAAGTATGCGGGCGAGGCGCGGCAGATCATGCGCGCCCGTCAAGCGCGGGAGAAGCGCAAGTGAACGGAACGGAACCGAAACATGAACGTGATAACCGGAGTGATAACCGCTTGACCGTGCCATTCGAAAAATCTAATGAACACAACAGCGAGGCGGGTTGGCGGAGAGGTTACGCAGCGGATTGCAAAGCCGCGCGCAAGCTGCTGAATTGCAACACTTCATGTTGAGAAAAACTGCGGAACATGCGCTGAACGCATCGTGAATGTTGAGAACATCATTTACGCTTCTCTTGCGCTTTCGCTGCTCTCGACCGCTGCCGAGCTGCCCCGGCATATTTCGCCACCATGGCGCTTGTCGTGTGCCCGGTGATGGCCTTTATCTCGTCGTCGCTGCACCCGAGCGCGGCCAGCTCCGATGCCGCCGAGTAGCGCAGCCCGTGAATGTCATAGGCCTCGGCTCCGATCTGGCGGCGCACGGCCATGATCAGATCGGCGGCCCCGCGATAGGCTGTCGGCTTCCCCCTGCCCCACGCGCAGATCGTCACACCGACCTTCGGTGTTTCGTCCAGCACAGCGCGCAGGTGGCGCGTGAATGGCACCCACAGCTTGGCGCCGGTCTTGCCCTGCGTGACGTTGATGCCGTCGCCTTCGATGTCGCTCCACCGCATCCGCAGCACGTCACCAATCCGCTGCCCGGTCCCGAGGCACAGCTCAAATATCAGCAGCGTCCGGCCATCTGCTGCGGCGCGGAACGCCTCGATCTTGTCGGCGGGCCACGCCTCACGCGGTGAGGCCTCGGATTTCAGCATGGAAACGCCCTTTGCAGGGTTGTCGGTGCGCCAGCCAATGTCGATTGAGTGTTCCAGCAGAATACGCAGAACCTGGACGATGTAATTCGCAAACCGCACGGTTCCGGCGTTGGTATCGCGCGCGCGGATCACGTCCTTGCGTTGCAGTCCCGCCACCGGCAGCGGCCCGAGCTTGGCCGTCACCCAATCCAGCACCTTGTCATAATCGCGCACTGTCCGGATTGCGAGGCCGCGGTATTTCTGGCTGCGCGTGTATGACCGCACCAGCGCTGCGAACGTCTTTCCGGTCGTCGGAACAGACTGCGCGCCGTTCAGAAGCGCGGCATATTCCAGCGCGAATTCCTTGGTGCCCGGTGCTGCGATGATCTTCGTCGTGCGATAGCCGCGGCGCTGAAACCAGATGCCGCCGTTCTTGGCGTAGACATAGGCTGGAAGGTCACGTTTCACGGCTGAAATCCACGAGGTCGAATGGGTCTCGCTTATCAGGCTGCTGCGGAGGCGTCACGGTCATGCTGCCATCTGGCGAAATCTGAACAACAAACCCCTGAGCCGCCCATTCCGATACGGCCTTGCGCAGATCTGATGGGCGAAATATCGGCTGGCGCGTGGTCATTTCCTGCCCATCCTTTCGGTGATTGCTGCGATGGCGGTGCTGGCACGCTTTCCCCCGTCGGCGTGGAGTGCATGACGTGCGTCGTCCCCCTCGCGGGTGATTTTACGACAATCACACGCTGCGCTTTCATACCATTTCAGCGCCTCCACCACGGCCAACAGCGCCGGGTCGTCGCGGCGGATGCAGAGGTCGGCGCGGGTGTATTCGACATCACTGGGCCACACGTTGAAGTGCGAACAAACTACCATAGTCCCGCTTTCATTCAGCGTCACATGTTCAGGCGCGGTCATGCGTCACCTCCTGCCTTGCGGATCGCGTCGGTGTGGATGGCTGATCTATCAAGGATCAGCTTTGCCTTGGCCTCGGTTGACGCTGGCCACCGCTCTCCGATCGCCAGCATCAACTCAACCATGACGGAAACGTGCCAAGCTGCGTCTTCCCGCACCCGCGCGTCACGGGCCTCAAGCGCTGCGGTGGCGTCGGCGGGGGTGAGGGAGTTTATGGCACTGATAACGCGACGGGTGATAAGCGCCCCCTGCTCCATAGCCAATCTCTCCTCAGCCGCCAGATACGCCCCTGCCACCTGTTCGCGGGACAGCGCTTCGGCCTTTGCGAGTTCGGCGGCAAGGCGTTCATTCTCCACGCGAAGGGCGGTGATTTCATCGATCATTGATCTTTGCTCCTGTCTGGCCCGATACCGAGCACATCCATCAGTGCAATCACCTGCGGATCTGTTTGGCTGCGCGCCCATGCCTCGCTTTCTTCCGGTGATGCGTCGAACTCTCCGCCTGCGACCCGTGCCGCGAATTTTGTGAATCCTGCGGACAAAAGCTCGTTGTGCAGCGCTGTCGGTCCACAGACATGCGCATCGCCGTAATCATCGAATTCGCCGGTCTCTGCACGTCGTGCCAGCGCCTCATATTTTGCAGCGTTTTCATGGCTGGCACGCTGCGCCACTGCGCGCAACTCAGCAGCAAGGTATGTTTTTGTGTCAGTCATCGTCAGTTCTCCATCATCGCGCGCAGCGCCACCTGTAGCGGGTGCAGGCGCGGGCGCGCAGGGCGCGGGGTATGGGCCCGGATCATCGGGCCGCGGGGCGTGGTCTCGTTGCGCGCGCCTGGGCGGATCTCGATCCCGCAGGGCGGTGCGGGCAGGGTGATACGCATTTCCGGCGCCCGGTCGTCACGGATGGTCAGGGTGGTGCGATCAGCCATTGCTTTTGTCCTCCGGCATTTCGTTCCACTCGCGACCATCAAGCAGGCGGCCTGCGGCGCGCTTGCCGGTGCGCATAGAGTAACACCCATCTCCCCATCCGTGCAGGCCGGTGCAGCCTTGCTGCGAGATGCGTCCAGGGCCCGCACCAACCCACTCGCCCCACTGCTTGAAAAAGAACGGCACGCCAGCCGATTGGCATTGGTCGCGCATGCTGCGCACCCAATCCGGGTGCATCGGGCGCGCGTGCGGGCCGCTCTCGCCGCCGACGATGAGCCAGTCGATGCGGGGCCCATCTGGAAGACGCTCCAAGCTCGTTTCGGAGAATGACCCTCCCGTCACGCAGTTCTGTACACGCGATGATCCGCGCGCCTGCACAATGCGAAGATCAACCGACCCAAGCAGCGGTTCCGCACTGACAAACCGCACGGCGGCGGGCGTTGTGAGCAGGAGTGGAATGCGCTCGTCTGCCGTGGTCTGATCCTCGATTGAGGCGCCGAGCCAGACGTTTGGCATGGGCCATTGCGGGCCAGTCAAGACGGCAGTAACTTTCTGGTCCCACGCCTTGCCAGCGTAGCCATCCCAAAGCCGATAGCCGTTCCCGTCCCAGACCGGAAAGTTGTTTGCGATTTGCTCTGCGGCGTCGGCGACTGCAAACCTGCGAGCGCCATCACAATGCGCCCCAAGAACATACTCCCGCATCCGATCCGGCCGCTTGGTCAGCACCTGAAACGTGTGCTGCGGGCAGAGCGCCATCACGGCAAAGACCTTGTCGATCCATTCATCTGGAACTGACTCGTGAAACAGATCGCCATGCGCGCAGACGAAGATCCGGCGCGGCTTGCGCCAGCGCAGCGGCTGGTCGAGCCATTTGGCGTTGAAGCGCACCTCTCCGGTGAACTTCGCCTCGCCAGCCGCGTTGATACGGGCCAGACCGGCGCGGCTCGGGTGGTGTTTAAGTCGTGTCGCGGCCAATGTCGCCGCGTAGCAATGGCGGCACCCCTCGCTCACCAGCGTGCAGCCGGTGATCGGGTTCCAGGTCGCATCGGTCCATTCGATGTTGGTGTTGTCAGCCATGCTTGGCCTCCTGTTGCTGTGCATGCCAGCCCCATTTATCTGCGCAGGCATTCGCCACGCCCTCAAATGTCCGGCTGCGGATCTTCCAGCGATCCGGCCCGGGTGCGGCGCGGTGGACGGCCGACCACTGCTTGTGCGCTTCGGTGCCTGGGCACGGCGGGGTGAGGCGGTTCGTTTCCGTCAGCCGGGGAAGTCCGCGCAGATAGAAGCCGGTCGCCTTGAAAAACGGCTCACCAAACCACCACGGCTGCACGATCTGCGGGCGCGGCAGATCCGCGGGCAGACGCGCGCGGGCGTGCGGGTTCATCACCGGGTTCTCGATGGCCACGCGCGGAACCGGCGCGCGCCAGCAGGCGGTGAACAGATCGACGCCGCGCTGCAGGTCATACCAGAGGAAGGCCAGCCGTTCGTCCCGGCTCATCCGGGCGAAGGCCGCGCGTTCGTGGGCGGCGTAGGTCTCGGGCAGCCGTTTCGAGGGCTCGGTCAGCCAGCGCACACCGCTGTTGCACAGGCGCGTGCAGGGCGGATGCATGACCGTCAGCAGATCCCAGCCATCGGCCAGGTGATCGCGCAGATCGCCGGTGATGTGGCGGTTGCTGCCATCCTCGGCGGGCAGCAGATCCACCGACCAGGCATCGTGCCCGCGCGCGGCAAATGCCCGGCGCATCACGCCCGAGGTTTCGCAGCAGATCAGGACGCGCATCACATACACTCCCCACCGTCAGCCTGGCAGAGTGCGCCATCCGTCGAGAGCGCCCAGTCACCCTGCCGCTCCATGTATTCGCGCATCTCACGGCGGCTGTATCGCTTCGACCATTTGCCTCCGGTGCCGCTGGTCAACTCGGATGCAATGGCCTCCATGTCCTCCCACCAAACGGCCCTATCTGGGTATTCCCGCGCAAGCGCCGCAATATTTGCCTCGCTCTTGAGGAAGCATCCGTCGCAGTTTCCGAGCCAGCAGTTTCCGCGGACGTTTGGCAGGCGCAGGTCGAACGGCTGGCGCGTCCAGAACGCGGAAACATCCATCTTCGACACGCCTGCGTTGTTCAGCGGCTGCCAGACCGTCCAGCGGTCTCCAAGATTCACGCCTTCTGGCTTGATGCGGCGCTGCTCATCGGCACGCAGGCCCACACAATTCGTCCAGTAGTCCCACCCAAGGCTGCGCAGGTAGCGCTTTGCTGTGCGGACCTTTAGCTCCGTCGTGCAGAAGCGGGCGTTCTGGTTTGGAAGGAACTTGCGCTTGCGGATCAGGGCCTCGAAAGGCTCGCCATTTCGGGCCGCGCTGTTGTGGCTTACACGCCCGAAGAATGGCGCCATGGCGCGGTATTCAAGCCACACGATGTTGACACCCCACCTGCCGCCGCACTCTTGCACAAAGTCCAGCGTTTCAGGCATTTCGCGCCCGGTGTTTTGGAACGTGACCTTGACGCGATCCGGCAGGTCGCCGTTCGCCTCAAGGATGTGGTGAAGCATGTAGGCGCTTGTTCTGCCGCCGCTGAATGCAATCTGTATATTTCCATGCGGCAAGATGAAGTGCTCACGCATCACACCATCCCCAACGCGGCTTTGTAGATCTCGAGGATCGTCTCTTCCGCGGCCAGATCGTCCTTGTCGCGCTTGCGCAGCGCGATGATCTTGCGCAGCACCTTGGTATCGTAGCCGCGGGCCTTGGCCTCGGCCATCACGTCCTTCTGATGGTCGGCGATGTCGCGCTTCTCGGCTTCCAGATGTTCGAACTGTTCGACAAACTGGCGCAGCTCGTCGGCGGCCACGGCATAGGCCGCGTCGCGCACTTGCCGATCTTCGGACGTTTCCTTCATCGGCGGCTTGCCCGCGGTGCGCAGCTCTTCCAGCGCGGCCTCGAAATCCGCGGGCGGGGCGGTGACGCTGCCGCCGTTGCTGTGCAGGGTGATTGCGGTGACAGTCATGCGTCGCCCTCCCAGTCATGCGGTGCGCGGAATCCGGCAGCATTACGATGCCCTCCGCCACCGAACTTCGCCGCGATCTGCGCGACATCGAGGCCGTCGTCGCCGCGCGATCGCAACGAGAATGCGCGGCCCTTTGGACCATCGACATAGGTCGCGGCGAATGGCTCACCGTCGGCCAAAGTTCCGGCCACGTCAGAGGCCAGCGCATAGGGTGCGGCTGCTACAGGGACATAGTGGCCTGCAATTTCCATGCGCCGCATTGACGTGTCGATAATCTGACGCACCAACTTGTCCTGATAGCGAATGATCGCGGCGCCCTCAGCTGACATCATCCAGATGTCTTCATCGGCCTGCATCCGCGCGGATAGATCATCCCACACATGCCACGTCAGGTCATGCGACCCGATGACGGCGTTGATCTCGAGGCTGTCCTCCATCGCCCACCGCCACAGGTCGCGGTCGGAAACATACTCGACCAGCATAGGGCGGGCGCCTTCATTGAAAAAGTCCCAAGCTAGTTGCGCACCGCTGCGGTTCATGTCGAAGATGGCGAAAACATTCTCGACCGGGTCCGCCTCGATATGCGCCAGCAGATCCGCGTAATTGAATGACGGGTGATCCTGAATTGGAGGCTCTAGCAGATGCGACAGATCGCCCTCGGCGGTCTTGTGATGGTCTAGGATAAGGATCGAGCGCGCCTGTTCAGCCATGGCGTCGATCACCGGTCGCTTGTAGCTGAAATCCACGATGATCACGTCTGCGCCGGTCACGTCAGGAGGCACATCGCCGTAGCCTGCCGGGATGAACTCGACGCGATTACCAAGCGCCTCGCGCACGGCCCATGCGGCGGTGAAGCCATCGGCACAATGCGCGTGGTAGATGCAGATGGTGCGGTTATCTGTCATAATGTCCTATCCTATGTCACTCTGGATGCCGCCCGGCGCGCGGGCGGTCACCAGAAGGTCAGGCGGTGACGTGCTTCACGGCCCACATGACCGCCTGCTCTGCGTTCGTCTTGGCGATCGCCAGCTCACGGCTCGTGCCGATCTCGTCGCATTTCGCCAGGAAGGCCGCGCCAAGGTCTTTGATCGCCACCATCTGCGCTTTCTCTTGGTCGGTGAGGGTGCGGTATTTGTGGCGCACGGCGTTGTTTTCGGTGCGGTTGTCAGCTTCGCTGTTAATCATTGGTGTCTCCTTGCGTTTTGCCCGGATCCGCCGGGCGCGGATGGTTATGTCTTGGTCCGTGCGGCAGGATTCGAACCTGCGGCCTGCGGCGTTATGAGCGCCCCGCGCTACCTGGCTGCGCTACGCACGGTGGTTGTCAGTTGCGGTCGCGATAGAGCAGCCATATGATCCAGATCGTCAGGCCTGCCCATATGACGCTGAGACCTATGTCAAAAATTGCGAGCGCGACCTGAAACCCGACCGAGACATAGGCTGCGGTCGCGGCGGCCCAGATCACGAGAAAGAAGATCAGCAGTATCGTCATGGTGTCCTCGTGGTTGTCATGTTGCGTCATTGGCTGTTCCCCTGCGGCGTTGGCGCCGCTCTGGCCCGGGGCGGGCCCGTTTCCGGTGCTTCAGAGCCTTCCTCTCACCCCTGTCGCGCCTCTGTCAGCACCGGCTGCTGGGAGCTGCGACCCCGTTTTAGATCGCGCGCAGGGTGTCTTGATCAGGGGGCGCCGGGCCGCGCCGTTTCGTCGGGCCGCATCGCGCGCAGGATTTCGGTTGCCAGCATGACCTCGGCGTGGTCGCGCGCGCCCGCGATGATGTCATGGCACGCCCTGGCGCAATCCGCGGTGCTGGCGTCTGCGCTGCGCAGGACGGCGCTGGCCATGGTGGTGTGACGGCTGCGCAGCGTCGCCTCGAATGCGGCGGTGATCCAGCGGCAGACGGCGATGTCCATCGTCGGCCCGGTTTCGCTGATGCCGTGGAGTGCGATAGCCATCGGCAGGTTTGTCTGATCGCCAGTCGGCCACAGCGTTGCGTCGCCGCCATGTGCAATGATCTCGGCCCGGATCATGTCTGCACGCTGCGACGGATGCGCCGCGGACAGGCGCGCAAGCAGGTTTCGGATCGTTTGTGTCGCATCAATGCAGGTCATTGCTGGACCTCGTATTGCTGCTGGTGGTGCGTACCCTGGAGGTGTGCGCTTTGATGCCGTGCTGCACCGTGCTGGTGTCGCGCTGCAGCACCCGCCCGATCTGGCCAAGCGTGTATCCTGCGGCGCGCATGTCACTCATCACCTGCTGCCGGATACTGGACACATGTTGCGTCATGCTGGGTCCGGTGATGTCGGATACTGCGACGCCATACTCCATTGCTGCACGCACAAGTATGGACCGCATGCTGTGAGGGTTTTTCATGGCGTCGTGAAGCGCGATGATTTCCCGCGGTTGCGGGCGCCAGTCGGCGCTTCTGAGCCACTCCCCCAGAGTCGCTGGCAGGTCGCGGTCAATCTGTGCGGTGGCCGCGACCCACAGGCCAAGCTCGACCCGCGTCGGGGCGCGCCAGAACGACAGGAACTCGTGCAGGATTTCCGCAGGATCGTCGCGCGTCAGGTCGCAACTGGGAATATCATTCTGCGCGCCGGTCACGACGCGGCCCCGGGATCGGTGATGTGGCCGGGCTGCGCCATCGTGGCCCCGCAGAGCGGCCCGGGAAAATGGCAGCGCTTGCCGCGGGCGGCCATCAGCGCGTGCCATGCGGCGCGGCGGCGCATGATACCGACGGCAGCGGCGCGGGCGGGATTGGTGACAATGGCCAGGGCCCAGGGGGTCGTCAGGGAGTTGGTGATCAAGGTTGCCTCCATCGGTTGACCGCGATCTGCCGGGTGGCGTCTTCGGCGGTGGTGATGGGTGGCAAGTTATGGCCAATTGGCAAACTTCGTCAAGCCGAAAAGTGGACAATTGGCCAATTGTTGATTTGTGGAGATTTTTGCGTAGAGAATCACCTAACCTGCGCGCATGAAAAAGCCCCGCGCCAGGCGGGGCTGATCATCTGTTTTGGGGGCTGTTCAGCGGGCGGCGTTGTTCAGCAGCGCTGCGGTCATCATTGCGCGGTCGGCGCGTTCTTCTGCGCGTTTTCGCCACGCCGGGTAGGCCATGAATGGGGCGACGAAGAAACCGATGATAAAAAAGTTCAGGATCAGCACGATCGCGGCGCGCCCCCAGAAGCCATGCACTGCAAAATAGATCGGACCGAACAGAAAGGCCCAGAGCCAGCTCAGCCCAGTTGATTCATCATATCTGCGAGTCAGGTCATCTGCCGTCGCGATACTTGATGCCAGGTTGTCGGCATCGCTGCGTTGGTATCGCGGTATGGTGGTGTGTGTATCGTTCATGTAGCGCCCCTTTGCTGCGGTTATATTTTCTTCCCTATCCAGATCACTTTGCCGACGACATCGATCTCTGCACGTAGCCACGGCAGATAAGTTCAAAGTGTTCGGTGGTCATTCCACGCCCTGTGAACTGCGTTCCGGGGATCGAAAACCCCACCAATTCGGCCAGGATTAAGTCACTGTTTATAAAGGGTTTTAGGCTATTTACCCCTATGAACTTGGCCAGGTCCACACTGTCTGCATTGGCGATGGATTTCACCGCACTGCGCAGAGCGATGACACGGTCTTCTGTGTCAAGCACGTAAACGTCCAGTTCATCTCCACCGAGATCAATCTTGCCGCGCCACTTGGCGAAGGGCATCCCCCCGGGGATCACGTCTGATGGCGTTGCCCTCGGCGTGATGGCCTCTGCAACGTCATCAAAAGTCGCGTCGATTTGTTCGATTACGTCTTTCTCCTCATCGGGCATTGATCAGTCCTTTGTTTTGGGGGCTGTTCAGCGGGCGGCGCTATCTATGGTCATTTCGCCTTTTCGACAATGATGACCTCTCGGCGCCCGCCCAAAGATAGGATCAAGCCGATTATCAATAGGATAGACCCGACGATCAGGCCGATGAATGTTGCTGCACCTGTCATTGCGATCCCCGCAAGTCCTGCCCCGGCCACCGCGGCCCCATGATCTGCAGTAGATGCCTGTGCAATAGTGTCGTTGGCAACGCGACCGGAAAGGATGAGAGTGCTGATCGGAAGGGCAAAAACGGCAGCACCAACCAGCAGGAACCCGCGCCCGAAGCTGCGCCGAATGTTGGGTGCCAGCATACCGAGAATGGCACCGATGATCGCGACTGCCCACGCGGCGGATGATGCTTTCCCGTTTCCGGTGTCGAATGCCGCAAAGGCCGGCATCATGGCAAGCATTGCCAGAAAGCCAAACATGGCGCCTATGATTGTTCTGATCGTTCCGCGAATGAATTTCATTGTGATTCCTTTGGCTGATGTATCATACTTTCTTGCCCATCCAGATCACCTTGCCGACGACCTCGATCTCTGCGCGCTGCATTTCGATCGCTGGGTAGGCATCGCGGTTGTCCGAGATGATGCGCACGCTGCCATTGCTGCCGCGCCCGATGCGTTTGACGTGCAGGGCGTCGCCCCAGCGTAGCACAAACAGGCCGTCAAAATCCAAGCTGGTCTTTGACGTGTCCAGCATGACCACGTCGTCATCCTTCAGCGTGGGTTCCATGCTGTCACCCTTGACGCCGATGATTTTCAGGTGGCGCGGATCGGTGCGCGTCAGGCGCGCCAGGTAGTCCGGCGGGAATGACAGCCGGTCGATGACATATTCGCTATCGACAATCTGGCCGTGCCCGGCGCTGGCTGAAACGTCATAGACGTCGACCATCTGTATTTCGTTTTTGTTATCAACACTGTTGTCGCCATCTGACCATTCCAGATCAAGCGCGGCAGCCAATCTGCGCGCATTCTCCGCCTTGGTGGATGACTCCGGTCGGTGTTTGAGTTTGTTGATAACGTCATAGCTGACGCCGGACATTCGATGCAGATCCATGGCGCTGATCCCGCGCCTCTCCATGGCTTCTACTACTATGGTGGCAAAGGCTTTTTTGGTCATGCCCAACAAAATCCTTATGCGCACTTGGTGTCTATTGGCCAATTGGCCTTGACGGGTATTGCCAATTGGCCATATGCATAGGCATGGACAACGCACTTCTCGACGAGATCAGACAGTATTGCGAGAGGGCTGGCATCAGCCCTTCGACGCTTGGTGTTCGGGCGCTTGGAAACAGTCGTTTCTTTGATCGCCTGCAGCGCAAGGCAGACAAAATTTCCGAGGATGCCGAGCGGCTGCGGAAATTCATGGAAAACAACCCGCCGCCCGAGACGGCGGCCCAGCAAGATGTGGCCTGACATGAAAAAACCCTTCCTGATTTCGACTTCCTCGCCGCAACCTGCGGCGCCGCGGGCGCAAATGTCCTGCGCCAATGTTCTGGACGGTCGTGGGCGGGGGCGTGCGGCGCATCGGCGGGCCCATGGCTGGCTGGCCGATCCGGCGATCTATCGCGCGGATTTCGCCAACCGCTGGCGGGCGCTGATGGTGCATCTGTTCGGGTCGCGCGAGGATTGCGCGGCGGCATTCGGGGTGACGTTCCAGACCGCCTGCAACTGGTGGGACGGGTCGTGTCGCCCCAGCGGGGACCGCGTGGCGCTGGCCGCGATCACCTGGCCTGTGGAGTTCGCGCAGTTTCTGGGGGTGCGGGATGGTGCGTGAGGCCGTGATTTCCAGTGCCAACCCGCGCGCATCAGATCTGCGCATCTTCTGGCATGGCGCGCGTGGATGTGCGGTGCCGCGCACGCGCGCCGAGATCGACAATCTGTTCCCGCGGGCCGATCATGGCGCCGTTTTCGCATGGATCAGCCGTCTGATCGGTGACCAGCTGCTGGTGGAGAGCGGCCGGAAAGATCGCGATCGGATCTATGAGGTCACCACGATTGGCGCGCGGATGGCCGAGGCCGCGTGGGCGCGTCATGCGGCAACATGCGGTCGTGGCGCCACGTCTGCGCAGATCGGCGCAAGGTGCGCGTGATGGATTTCTCCGGGTCTGATTCCTGCTCGATTGCGGGCCCGGCACCTGGCGCGGCGGGTCTGCTCGACCGTCGCGCCGATTTTATTCGGTTTGGCCGGCACCACCCCTATGCCGGTCATGGCGCGGCGGCGCATCACTCCTCCCCTTGCCGCCGCGCAACTATCCCGCCCGCGCCGGGTCATGCGCGCCTTCCTGTTGGACCTCGGGCGGGGTGCGCCTCGCCCGTTTTTTCCGTGAGGGTTTTGTGATGGCTGACAGCGTGGTGCGGACATGACCAAGCTTCCCTATCGCCTGAGTGCCGCAGAGATGGATATTCTGGACGAGCGCCGCGGCCAGCGCACGCGGGAGGGGTTTTTCCACACGCACGATGACCGCCATACCGGGTTTCAGCTGTCGCAGGCGGCGGATGAATACCTGCGGGCGGCTGTGACCTGTGCGCGGCACCCGGAGATAAACCCGTGCAATCTGCGCGCGTCCGGGTCGTGGCCGTGGTCTGCGCGCTGGTGGAAGCCCTGCGCGCCGCGCCGCATGCTGGTAAAGGCGGCGGCGCTGCTGATTGCCGAAATCGAGCGCATGGACCGGGCCGCGCGTGGCAATGGGGGTGCGCCATGACGGATCGGCCGGACTGGATGGGTGCATTTGGGTCGGATGGCGTGCTGATCGGCGCGACGGTCGAGGATGTGGCCGCGCGCTGCGGTGGGCGGGCCGTCTATCTGGCCACGCCATACAGCCGTGAGGTCGTGGTGGCGGGTTCCTTGGATTGGGGGCTTTCGATGCGCGCATCAGTCGTTGCCGCGGCCCAGATCGGGCGGCTGGCGCGGGCCGGTGTGACAGCGATTTCGCCAATCGTGATGGCGGCGGATGCGTGCCACGCCGATCGCGCACTGGACCCTCTGGATCAGGCATTCTGGAGCGCATGGTGCATGCCGCTGCTTTCGGCCTGCGGGCTGGTCTATGTGCCGCCGTTGCCAGGGTGGGCGCGGTCGCGCGGTGTGTGTGCCGAGATCGAGTGGGCGATGGCGCATCAGGTTCCGGTGCTGATCGGGGAGGCGCTGTGATGGCCGGTGGCGCCGAGATGCGTGATGTCGATGACCGCGCCGCAGAGATCGCCCGCATGGGCGAAGGCGAGCTGGCAGAGGTGTGGTGGGTGCATTTCCACCGTGGAATTGGTGACTCTGCCACGCGATGGGCCGTTGTGCTGCGGGCGCGGGCGCTCGGCCTGACGTGGCTAAATCTGGCACGCAAGGCGTACACAGCCGGGCTTATCAGTAACAGCGAGTGGAGGGAGTATCGGTGATGGCCGCGCCATCTGCAAAGCCGCTGTTTCAGGCGATGCGGGCTAAGCGCGATGTGCGCCAGCTCGGCCTTGGAGATTTCGCTGCGGCGCCTTCTGCTGATCAGCGCGATCCGTTGGATTTCGACCCGACGCCCGAAAGCGCCACGCGGCCCTTCATCGCTGCCGAGATCGACTTCATCCGCGCCCATGGCGAGCTGGTCTGGGAAACAGCGGTGGGCGCGGGACACATCGCCCGGGTTCTGGCTGAGTTCGGCTTCGATGTTCTTGGCAGTGATGTGGTCGACCGCGGCTGGCCGGATGTCGAGCTGCGCAGCTTCCTCGATTATGCGGTGCCCCGGGCGCCCGTCCAGATCACCAATCCGCCCTATAACCAGATCAATGCCGCGCATGGTCATGGTCGGTGGTTGCGCCATGCGCTGGATCTTGGCGCCGGATATGTGGCGCTGTTGCTCAACGCGGATTGGCCGGCCGCACGGATTAATGGCTTTGACCAGCTGCTGCACGATCACCCGCCGTCGATCGAATATCTGTGCTGCTGGAAAATCGACTTCCGGGGCCACGGTGCGCCGCCGCAGCGCAATTCATGGTTTGTCTGGGACGGCAACCGCCCGGCGCTTGGGCCGAACACCTGGGCGCGCCGCCGTCTTTATCGTGAGGTCAGCGATCCGGGTCAGGGGGTGCTGCTATGAGTATGATGCCAACGCAGCAAACTGCGGCGGATCAGGTCATCGTGCATGGTGTCGGTTTGCTATCGCACATCTGGTCAAGCGATGACCGCTGCCAGTTGGCGCTTGGTGTCCTGCGTGAAACGCTGCCGAAGGCGACGATAGCTGTTCCCATGATGGGAGATTTCGTCGACGTGGCGCGTGACTTGATCGCCGCGCAGAACAGCACAGATCACGCTGCAGCGCGGCGGCGCGCGCAGTTTGTCCTGGAGCGCATGCATCAGTCCAGGATGGCAAGTGCATGGGATATCATGCGCAAGACGTCTGGTGGCAGGCTATGAGCAGGTTCCCGGATGATCCAAGGCCGGCCGAAGCGAATGCCAATCCCATCTTCGACGTGGCAGACATGCTGGAGCTGGATCTGGGGCGAGGCCATGTCGAGCGCTGCGGGCCGTGCCCCGTCTGCGGCGGGACAGATCGGTTCTCGATCAACAGCCGCAAGAACGTGTTCAACTGCCGCCGATGCGGTGGAAAGGGCGGTCCCCTGGATCTCGTCATGTTCGTGCGGGGCGTGACCTTCCCGCAGGCTCTGGATTGGCTGTGCGGGCCGCGCCAGGAACTGACCGCCACGGAACAGGCGTATCGGGCTGAAAAGGCAGCGGAACACAAACGCCGTCGCGCGGCTGAGGCTGAGCGTCACCGCGCTGAGGTGCGGCGGACGGCGGCTGCAATCTGGGGTGGGTGTTACCGGGCCGATGGAACCGATGTCACCCGCTATCTGGAGCGCCGTGGGATCGCTCCGGGCATGATGCCGGTAATGCCGCCAGCGCTTCGCTACCAGCCGGATGCGCGCTACATGGTGCCGGATGGATCTGGATGGCGCGAAATTTATCGTGGCCCGGCCATGGTTGCCGGTGTTCTGGATCGCGAAGGATGTCTGAGCGCGGTGCATCGCACCTGGATCGACCTGTCGCGACCGAAGGGAAAGCTCGTCCTGCCTGTCGAGGGCAAGGCCGGTGAGGCATGGCCGTCCAAGAAGGTTCTGGGCGTCAAGAAGGGTGGTGCGATCCGCCTGCGCACACCCGAAGGCGCCGATACGCTGATCATGGCCGAAGGGATCGAGACGACGCTGTCTGCGATGGTCGCGGATTCCGTGCCTGGTGCTGCCTACTGGTGTGGCGTCGATCTGGGCAACATGGCCGGCCAGCGCAAGCTCGGAAAAGGTCTGAAATACGCTGGCATCCCGGACATGGACGATGCTGAGGCTTTTGTGCCGCCCGCCTGGGTGCGGCGGCTGATTTTCATTCAGGATGGCGACAGCGAACCGCGGCTGACGCGGGCCAAGCTGGAAAGCGGGCTGCGCCGCGCGATGGCGCTGCGGCCCGGGCTGCGCGGACAGATCGTTCCGGTTGCTGAGGGCCAAGACCTGAATGACGTGCTTATGGGGGTGGGGAATGAATGATGGTGTTGACCATGTGCGCGCTGTGATGGCTCAAGCCGAGGATGTGGACCTGCCAGAGGATCTGCGCGCCGATGCCGATGGTGATCAGGATGGTGAGATTCCCCCCGCCCCCCCTGTTTCAGGTGAAGCTGATCCTCCCATCGTGCAGGCATGTGCAGCCTTTCCGCTGAATGATTACGGAAACGGGCAGCGTTTCATCACGCATTTCGGCCAGGATGTCATGTGGGTGCCTCGCGTTGGGTGGTTTACATGGACAGGTCGCGTCTGGCGCAAGGATGCAGACGACATCGAGGTGCGGAAGTATTCGCAGCGCATCAGCGGGCTGATAGAGGCAGAGATTCCGTGGCTGACGCTGGATCAGCGTCAGATGGACCTTCTGGCACAAGAGGACAGTTTGCGGGCGGCGCGCCGCGATCTGGATGGCAAGGCGAATGATCCAGACGATCCGGATGCGGAGGCAGCCGGTCAGATCGACAAGATCGAGGCCAAGCTGCGCTCGATCGACGGGATCAAGAAGACGCTGGCGTCGAAGCGCAGAGAGCATCGCAGTTTCGCCCGCAGCTCGGGCAACAAGGCGCGGATCGATGCGACATTGACTGAGGGCGGAATCGGCATGGCGGTCCATATCGACGATCTGGATGCGGCGCCTCTGGACGTGAACACGGAAAGCGGCGTGCTGCGTTTTACCCGCGTTGATTGTCGGGAGGATGGTGGAGGAATCGTCGCTGACGTGCAGCTGGTGCCGCACGATCGCGCTGATCGTTTCACCAAGATGATGCCGGTGGTCTATGATCCTGCGGCCAAGGCGCCGAGGTTCGACAAGTTCCTGCGCCAGATCCAGCCAGACGCCGAGATGCGTGCCTTCCTGCAGCGATGGCTTGGCATGTCGATGACCTCGATCCTCGTGCAGAAGCTGGCTTTCTTCTACGGGTCCGGCGCGAACGGTAAGTCTGTTCTGGTCGATCTGATAGCCCGGCTCATGGGTGACTACTCAGCTACAGCCAAGATCGAGAGCCTGACCGGAAAGAACAAGCGTGGCGGGTCTGACGCCACGCCTGATCTGGTGCCGCTGATCGGCGCGCGCATGGTGCGGGCGTCAGAGCCGGAAGAAGGTGAGCGTTTCCAGGAAGGTCTGATCAAGGAACTAACGGGTGGTGAGCCGATCCTCGTGCGCGCCCTGCACAGCGATTTTGTCGAGGTACGACCGCAGTTCAAGCTGACGATCAGCGGCAACCACAAGCCAGAGATCCGGGGCACGGATGACGGCATCTGGCGCCGGGTCATGCTGGTGCCTTTCGATGTGCAGATCCCGGAGGCGGAGCGCGACCCGAACCTCGGGCGAAAGCTGTTCGAACAGGAACGGTCCGGCATTCTGAACTGGCTGATAGAGGGGCTGCTGGCCTACCTTGAAGGTGGGCTTCAGGAACCGGCGGCCGTCCTGAATGCCACGCGCGAGTTCCGGGAAGAGAGCGACCCTGTCGGTGCCTTCCTTGAAGCCTGCTGCGTCGTCAGTGGCGAGCCTTATGACACCGTAAGCGCGCGCGATCTGGGTGAGGCCTTCAACGTCTGGCTGGACGATCGCGGCGAGGGTCAATGGCAACCTCGGACGATCTCGCTCAAACTCAAGGACAAGTCGAAGCGGTGGAAGAGCCCGACGACGGGAAAGGGGTTCACGCAGCGAAAATCCAGCACTATGAGTTACGACGGCGTCAGGTTCAATGATGTGTTCGGAAAGCGGTTCAGGGAAGCCCCGCGCGACAGCCAGGGGCGTGTTCTGCGCGCGCGCGTGGAGGATGAGGCATGATCTCCCACGCCCTCTGTGTCGTCATTATCGGGAGGATAGGGAGGATAACAGCGCTGCGTGGGAGGATGGCGCGTCTCTGGGGGTTCGGGGGAAATGCTGTGTTGTCAGATGGTTGCGGTGCAATTTGGGAGGATAGGGAGGATAGGGAGGATAAATCCGACCTACGCATATGCGCGCGCGAGACAGAGGCGGCGGAGGGTTTTGACACTCTCATATGCGATAGTATGAAATCATCCTCCCTATCCTCCCTATCCTCCCAAATAGGAAAGCAAGTCATTGAAATAACGGGAAAAGGATTAGCGCAGTTTTGGTTGATTATCCTCCCATTTCTGACGGCTATCCTCCCTATCCTCCCACGCAAGACGATCTAAATTCAACATGTAGGCGGAAAGAGAGCATAGGGCACAATATCATGGAAAACTGGCGGTCAAAAACTTTTGAACTCGGTTCTGAGCGACTGAGAGCAGAGGATCAGCGCGTTGCAGACCTGAAGGCTGCAGCGATGCCGCCTGCATCTTGTGGCCCTGCGATCCAGCCTGCGCCAGCGCGAGGTGCGTTTTGGGTGTTCCAGCCGGTCGAATTGATGCCGAAGGGGGTGGATGGTTGGGAGGCGCACCCTGCCGGATATCGTGGCCGCGATGCGCTTGCCGCGGCTGACGTGTTCGATGCCATGATGGAGAGTGCGCGGCGTCGTGGTGACAAGGTGCCTCCGCTCACGCCGGGCCAGATCGCCATCGGGCGGCACTATCGCAACCTGGTCGAGCGACACGATTCCGGTGGCATCAAGCTGTCATCGCTTGAAGCCGGGCGCAGTGGCAGTGGTGGAGGTGCGCGCGATATCATGGATGTGCGGCTGAGCGAAGCGCGCGAGCTGGACACGCTGCGCAAGCGGATCGGTGCTGGCGTGGCAATGGAGGTCAGGCGTGTGCGGCCATCAAAGCGTGGCGGTGCGGCGCGCGGCATCATCATGGATCGCGCGTTGGTCGACGCCGTTTGCCTTGGTGGGCTGACGTTCAGTGAGGTGCTGAGATCCTATGGATGGGCATGCAAGGGTGAGCACAGAGATTCCCTGCGCGGCGCGCTGAGTGCGGCCCTTGATCGGATGCAGGGGAATTTGCGGTGATGTGGACAAAGGGTATTGACGCTTAAGTCCGTCTCGGGCACATTCATTGCCATGATCACGAATAGCGCCCGGCGGGAACAGACCCGACCGGGCGCTTTAAATTGGTGCATCATGCCAGCCCATATGAATTGGGTCCTTCCTGAAATTCGAGTCTATGCGGGGGCGCAAAGGGCATGTGTTTCGCATCTCTAAACCAATTGGGAAGCCTAAACCGAAAACCTAAACAAAGCTGAGGCCATGCCTAACCTAACCACCACCGAGCTTGCGAACCATCTGGGCGTCAGCAAGGGGCGGGTCAGCCAGTATGTTTCGGAGGGCAAACTGGACGGGTGTTATTCTGGTGATGGCCGTGCCCGTCGGTTCGACCTGGCGCGCGTGGCAAATGCTCTTGGTCGCGTCCTCGATAAGGGGCAGATGCTTGGAAACGGGGCAGATACCCGGAAGGCCATTTCAGAGATCGTCGAGAACAACCAGTCGAAACAGATTAGGGATGATGCGCGCAGGACTGGCGCCGGAGCAACAGAACTGCTGACGAACGATCCAGATCGTTACGAGATGGCTCGGACGCTCAAGGCCGAGGAAGAGGCGCGTTCGCTTCGTCGACGAAATGAACTGGAAGAAGGCAACTATGTTCTGGCCTCAGAGGTGGAGCGCAATGTTGCAAAAATACTTGCGCAAGAGATTGCGGAATTCGAGGTCGTTCTGCGGGATGGATCGCGCATGGTAGCAGATCGCCTGGGTGTGGACTTCAAGGCTGTCAGGAAGATCATGGTCGATGCATGGCGTGATCACCGGACAAAGCGCTCTGTGGTTCTTGGTCATCAGGCAGACGCATCGGAAATGTCTGATGTAGAGCGTGACGCGGATATCTGATGGGGTTCCTGTCATCGGCATCTGCTGTCGTGGCCCGCGCCGCGGCGGCCGCGATGTTTCCGCCACCGCCGCCTGACATCACGCGCTGGTGCGAAGAGAACATCGTCTTCGACGAGCGCTCGCCAATGCCTGGGGAGTTCAACATCGACCGGTTCGCGTTCCTGCGCGAGATCCACGAATGCCTGAGCCCGGAGCATCCGAGCCGGGAAGTGACAGTTCGCGGATCTGCGCAGTGGGGCAAGACGGTTTCGCTGATACAGCCGACCATCGGAGCGTGGCATGAATACACGCCGCTCGACTCTCTGGTCGTGCATCCCACGATGTCGTCGGCGACGGAATGGGTCGATAACAAGTGGTTACCGATGCGTCGTCAGGCGCCTGGATTGCGTGCGATCTTTGGCGATGGCCGTGGAGGAGACAACAAGGACGCGAAGTTCAACCAGGAGACGCTGAACCGGAATGGTTCTCTCAAGGTCGCTTCGGCCGGTTCCCCGGCAGACCTGACTGGAACGTCGCGGCGCCTGGTCGTCATGGACGACCTTTCAAAGTACGAGATGACAGACAAGGGCGACCCGGAGGCTCTTGCTGTCAGCCGTGCATCCGGTTTCGAGGATGCCAAGATATTCCGGGTCTCGACATCACTGATCAAGGGAACATGCCGCATCACGCGGGCATTCATGCGATCAGACCAGAGATATTACCATGTTCCGTGCCCGCATTGTGGCAACATGGCGCCGCTGACCTGGGAGAACTTCAAGGCCTCGATCGACCCTGAGCGGTTGCACGCGGCGCATTTCACCTGCGAGGCCTGCGGAACTGCCATAGAGCACTCCGACAAGGAGCGCATAGTGCGCGCCGGGAAATGGGTGCCGCGCAATCCGCGTGGTGACCATCCCGGGTTTCACCTGTGGCGCGCCTATGCCCCGCAGCGGGACTGGGCATCGATCGCGGTTGAGTATGCGCAGGTGATGGGGTGGACGCGGCTGGAAGTGTCGCAGCAGTCGGAAGAGGCGGTCAAGGCGCAGGTCGAAGCCGAGACGGAACAGACATTCTGGAACGATGTCCTTGGGCTGCCATATGAACAGGCGACCAAGGGCCCTGACTGGGAGCTGCTGCGCGATCGCGTCGAGAATGCGCCAGATGGAGAGATCCTTCCGCGTTCGGTTCTTCCGGCGACGGGCGTGATCGTGACGGCCGGCGTAGACTGCCAGGCTGATCGAACCGAAGTTCATATCGCCGCTTTCGGTCGGAACATGCGTCGGTGGGGCGTAGATTACATCGTGATCCCGCATCACATTGGCGAACGGGAGTGCTGGGAAGCGCTCGATGCGCTACTCAAGGCGACGTGGCGGACAGAGCTTGGATTGAAGCTTCCGCTCGACGTGATGGCGATCGACGTCGGCACGTTCACGGATGATGTCTGGTCATTTGCGAAGCGTCATCCGTGGTCACGGGTGATCCTGGTAAAGGGCAGTCCAAGCCAATCTGGGCCGGTGATGGCGCCGATGAAATTCGAGCGGCGCAAGGACGGCAAGGCGAAGCGCTCGCAGAAGCGGGCTTACATGCTGAACGTGTCGCAGCTGAAGGCAGATTTCTACGGCTGGTTGCCGAAGGAGGACCCTGCTGAGCGCGGGTTCTGCAGCTTTGCGAAAGGGCTTGGGGACGAGTATTTCCGGATGATCAGTTCGGAGGTCCGTGTCCTGAAGCGCTCGCGATCCGGGGTGGTGACAAGTTCCTGGGAACTGGTCGAGCCCACCAGGCGCAACGAAGGCCTGGACACCATGCTTTACGCCGAAGCTGCGGCGCGTCGCAAAGGCTGGTCGCACATGACGGATGCGGCTTGGGATCAGCTGGCGGCTGAGCGCGGAGCGGCGCCGCAAGAGCCGCAGGGTGACCTGTTCGACGCAACGGCGCAGGTCGTTGCTGTTAAGGCCGAGACCGTGCCAGCAGCCCGGAATGTGACGGTAGAGAAACAACGCAAATCACAAGCGGATGATTGGCTTGGTGGACGAGGGAGCGATTGGTGATGGCAACGACCATAGATGAGAAAATCGCAGCCCTTGAGGAGGCGTTGGCGAGTGGGGAGCTGACCGTCGAGTATGACGGGAAGCGGATCACCTACCGCAGCACGCAGGAGCTGATGACCTCGTTGAACTATTTTCGCGGGGTAAAGAGCAGCCAGTCTCGTGGCACGAGTGTGCGCGTGAGCATCGGCGCATTCGGGGGCTGATGTGTTCCAGCAATTGATGAAGGCAATCGCGCCTGGCGTCGCCGCCACGCGCGCTGAAGACATGCTTCGCCTGCAGATCGCAGAAGCGCGATCTGTTCATGTGCAGCGCCTGCTTGGTGATGTGCGGCGCGACAAGTTCAATGCGGCAGCAACTGGTGGGCGGTTCGCAGCATGGTCACGGCCTCAGACATCGGCCAATACAGAATTGCAGGCAGCACTTCCTTTCCTGCGCGCAACGTCGCGGGATCTGTCGCGCAACAATCCGTTCGCCTCCCGCGCGCTGCGTGTTCTTTCGGCGCATGTGGCCGGCACTGGCGTTCGTCCGCGTGCAGACCTGTCGCGGCTGGAAGAGAGGGACCGCAAGGCCGTATCGCTGCAGACCAAGGAACAGTGGGACCAGTTCGTCGAGAACTGCGATCCGACCGGCAGAACGGATTTCTACGGGCTGCAGCGGCTGGTGACAAAATCCGTGGTGGAAGGCGGCGAGGCGCTGGTGATCTGGACGCCGCGGGAAATTGGCGGTCGGATGCGCTGGCGCTGCACCGTGGTTGAGGGCGACTACCTCGACCACAACCGCAACGGCGACGTGACCGGAGGTGGTCGGATCGTCCAGGGTGTCGAGTTCAACAAGTGGGGCGAGCGCGTCGCCTACTGGCTGTTCAACGGTCACCCGGGAGAGCGTTTCACCGGGATGCGCGGCCTGGAATCGCGTCGTGTTCCGGCGCAGTTCGTGGATCATATCTTCGAGATGATGCGGCCCGGGCAGGCGCGCGGAATTCCGTGGTTCGCACCGGTCGCGACGCTGATGCACGATGTCGAAGGGCTGGCCGAGGCCGAGCTGGTGCGCAAGAAGCTGGAAGCCTGCATCAGCATGGTCATCAATAATTCGCACGATGATGGCGAAGGCACTGGCGGCAGCCTGTCGCCAATGACGGACGATGCCGGGGCGATCGTCAAGGACGCATCCGGAAACCCGATCGAGCGGATGCAGCCCGGCATGATCGTCGAGGCACGGCCCGGTTGGGGCGTCGAGTTCAACGCGCCGCCTGCATCGCCCGGTCTGACGGAACATATGCGCGAGCGGCTGCACGCGATCGCGGCGGGGATCGGCGCAACCTACATGCAGATCACGGGCGATGTTTCGCAGGCGAATTATTCATCCATGCGCGAAGGCCGGATCGAGTTCGAACGACTTGTCGATGTCTGGCAGGACGATCTGATGATCATGCAGATGGGGCGACCGGCGTGGCGCCGCGTGATGTTTGCGGGTCAGCAGAACGGCACGGTTCAAGACATGCCGATGGTTGCGACGGAATGGACGCGCCCGAAGCGTCCGTGGGTCGATCCGCAGAAGGACGTGACCGCATCGATCAAGGAGATCGAGGCAGGCCTTTCCAGCCATCAGGAAGTGATTGCCCGCAAGGGGCGCGACCCGATGGCCGTGCTGGATGAACAAGCGGCATGGAAAGAGGCCCGTTCTGAACGCCGCCTCGATAGCAACGGAGAGAACAATGGCAAAGCATGAGCGCGCGCTGACTGCGGCTGATCTGGAGAGTGCGCGGATCGTCCAGCGGGTCGATCTGAATACCGTGAACTCAATCGATGTGGAGGCGCGCACGATCGAGGTCGTGTTCACCACGGGCGAGATCATCCCGCACTACATCCAGACGCCGCGCGGATGCGAGCGCGTGCTGACCCGCATCATGGTGGGCGAAGACACCATCATGCTTGACAAGATGCCGGGCCAGCCGGTGCTGGATTCGCACATGGACTATTCGGCGCGCCAGGTGATCGGCGTCATCGAAGAGGCGTGGGTCAAGGATGGCAAGGGCTTCGCCCGCCTGCGCTTCAGCGCTGCGGATGATGTCGCGACAACCTGGAAGCGCATCGAAGAGAAGATCCTGCGGAACTGTTCGCTGGGGTTTGCGATCCGCGCGGCAGAGGCCGTGATGGAGGACGGGCCGAATGGCCCGGTTGAGATCTGGAACCTGACCAAAGTCGAGCCCTTCGAAATTTCGATGGTGCCGATCGGTGCAGATTCCGGTGCGAAGGTGCAGGCGCGCGACGCCGGCCAAAATGTAACCATCGACGCAGAGGAGAATTCCATGTCGAAGGAAAACACGCAGGGTGCCGCTTCGTCGACGGTTGCGGCCCAGACCACGCTGGTTCAGGCGCCCGACGCCTCGGCCATCCTGAGGCAGGAGCGCGAGCGCGTTGCTGCAATCCGTGAGGCGGGAACGTCGCTTGGGATCGAAGAGTCGGTTATCCAGGCGGCTGAAAAGAGCGACGTGACCGTCGATGCGTTCCGCGCTGACGCCATCAAGCAGTTCGCAGCACGTGGTCAGGCCGCAACGGCCGGGATCGGCGGTGCGACGGCGGCTGCTGTGGTGACGGCGGATGCCACCGAGCGCTTCGTGCAGGGGGCGACGCTTGCCCTGATGGCCAAGGGCGGGCTGAAGAATGGCGAGCGCAACGAGTTCTCGGGCATGACCATGGCCGAACTGGCGCGCCAGTCGCTGGTTCTGCGCGGGGCTAAGCCCGGCGCCGACCGGATGCAGATGATCGGCCTTGCTTTCACCCAGGCCGGTTCGCATACCACCAGCGACTTTGCCAATATCCTGGCGAATGTCATGGGCAAGGGTGCGCTGCAGGGCTGGGAAGCCGCTGTGGAGACCTTCGAAAAATGGACCCGTTCCGGCACCCTGACCGACTTCAAGGCGACCAAGCGCGTTGGCCTTGGTCTGATCGAGTCGCTGCCGAGCGTCGCCGAGGGCGCCAACTACAGCTACGGCACCATCGGTGATCGCGGCGAGACCATCGCGCTTGCGACCTATGGCAAGATGCTGAAAATCACCCGCCAGGCGATCATCAACGACGATCTGTCGCTGCTTACCGAGGTGCCGCGCAAGATGGGCATGGCGGCCAAGCGCACGATCGGAAACCTGGTCTATGCGATCCTGACCGGCAACCCGACCATGTCGGACGGAACGGCCCTGTTCCATTCCAATCACAAAAACCTGGCTGCATCCGGGGCGGCGCTGAGCGTCACCAGCCTGTCGGCTGCGCGCACGGCTATGCGGACCCAGAAGGAAGACCCGACCAAGGCTGACAGCCCGGCGCTGAATATCGCCCCGGCCTACCTGGTTGTGCCGTCCGCGCTGGAAACCATGGCGGTGCAGCTGATGAACTCGATCGTGGACCCCACTGCCAACAAGGGCCACGCCACCAACCCGGTGGCCGGCATGGCCGAAGTCGTCACCGATGCGCGTCTCGATGCGGCTTCGGCGGTGTCGTGGTATCTGGCTGCGAACGGCAACATCTTCGATACCATCGAAGTGGCCTACCTCGATGGCATCAAGGAACCCTACATCGAGCAGAAGGACGCCTGGACGACCGATGGTGCCGAGCTGAAGGTGCGCATCGATGCCGGGGTTGCCCCGCTCGATTTCCGCACCCTTTACAAGAACCCCGGCGCGTAATCCGCCGCTGGCATGGTGAACTGACGGCCTGCGGGAGCTGGCCGTTTCCATTCCCTGATTCAGGAGAAATCAGATGAAGAACTATGTGCAAGGCGGCGATCTGATCGCCGTGACGGCTGCGGCTGCCGTAGCATCCGGCGCTGGCGTGAAGATCGGATCGCTTTTCGGTGTGGCGCAGAACACGGCTGCGATCGGCGACAGTCTCGTGCTGGTCACGACCGGTGTCATCGATCTGGCGAAGGCCGGTTCCGAAGCCTGGACGGTGGGCGCTGACATCTACTGGGACGATACGGCCAAGGTCGCCACCACCACCGCGACCGACAACACCAAGGTCGGTGTTGCGGTTGCCGCGGCGGGCGCGGCGGACGCGACCGGCCGTCTGCGCCTGAACGGGTCGATCTGATCCAATGAGCGCCTTTTCCCGTGCCGTCGATGCGGCCTTCCGCAATGTGGATATCGCATCGGATGCCATCTACCAGGTCGGCGGCGCGGGGCTGCAAACGAATGTGCGCGTGATCCTGAGTTCTCCGGATCGGGTCGCGCAGTTTTCGTCCGGGCGGTTCGTGGTCGATAGCGTCGGGCTTGAGGTCCGCGTCGCGGACGCGCCCGAGCTGGCCGTCGATGACATGTTCATCATCGGGACCGACACATATGTGGTGATCGGGGCTCCGGAGCGAGATAGCCAGCGCCTTGTCTGGTCGGCGGAGGTCAAACTTGCGGTTTGATTTCGGATCAACCGGTGATCCAGAGGCCATGATGGAAGCCGAGGTTCGGTCTGCCGAGGTTGCTGTAACGCGCGGCGTCCGGGCGGCTGGTGCTGGCCTCAAGGCGCAATGGCGCGCAGACGTGATCGGATCGGGTCTTGGAAAGCGTCTTGCGAACAGCATCCGGGCCCGCAATTACCCTGGAACCGGTGAGAGCATCGGGGCGGCTTCGCTCGTGTTCAGCAATGCATCGGAAATTCTGGATGCGCATGATCGCGGCTCCTTGATCCGATCCAAAAACGGGTTCTGGCTGGCGATCCCGACCGAGGCCGCAGCGCGGTTGCGTGGCGCTGGAAACAAGCGCGTCACGCCGCACATCTTCGAGCAAAGAACAGGCCTTCGGCTGCGTTTTGTCTATCGACCCGGAAAAAGCGGTCTGCTGGTGGCCGACCAGGCGCGCGTCAACACGAAGGGGACGGCTGCCATGAAGCGGGGCCGTCGCCGCAAGGACGGCATCCTTACTGGCGAGGCAAATGTCGTGGCCTTCATCTTGGTGCCGCAGGTCAGGCTGCGCAAGCGCCTCGATCTGAACAAGGCTGCCACTGCCTGGTCGGAGCGCCTGCCGGGGCTGATCGTCGACAACTGGAAGGAATCTGGTCGTGCCTGACAGCAAGAGCGAAGAGGTCATCAAGGCCCTGCTTTCCGTGATCGAGGATGGCGCCCCGGTTGGTGCATCTGTCGTGCGCAATGCCACACTTCCGACGCGCATCCCTGATGGTGGCTGGATATGCCTGCGCGATGGAGACCCTGGCCAGCCAGAGGTTCTGCTGTCGCCGCCGCTCTACATCTATGAGCACCGCGCCGAAGTTGATGTTGTCGTCGAAATGGGGTCGGCGCTGGAAAATTTCGGCACGGATGTGCGCGAGGCACGCTTTGACGAAATCAAGCGGGCCATCGGCACTGCCATTGCCGCGGATCGCACGCTTGGCGGTCTGTGCGACTATGTCATCGGTGAAGCGCCGACGCCTGTCGAAATCCCCGTCGATGGGGCCGAATACCTGAAGGCGGCCACCATCGGCATCGTTCTTACCTACGGCTCGAGCGACCCTCTGGCCTGACCCTCATCACGAAAGGATATCAGCATGGCACGCGCGCAAGGCGCCCGCGCCCAGATGGCTCTGGGCTTCGAGTCGGTCTATGGCACCCCACCTGCATCCGGCAACTTCTGGAAGGTGCCGTTCGTATCGTCGACGCTTGGCAGCGAACAGCCGCTGCTGAACTCGGATCTGCTGGGCTTCGGCCGCGATCCGCTGGCGCCGATCAAGGATGCGATCACCACGGATGGTGATGTGGTCATCCCGCTGGATAGCCGCTACCTCGGCCTCTGGCTCAAGGGCCTGTTTGGCGATCCCGTCACCACTGGCGCGAGCGCGCCTTACAGCCATGAATTCCGGTCCGGCGGCTGGACGCTGCCCAGCATGGCGATCGAACTTGGCAACCCGGATGTGCCGTCCTATCGCATGGTGGCAGGTGTTCGTGTCAACAGCATCAGCTGGAACATGCAGCGCTCGGGCCTTGTCACGGCCACGGTGAACTGCATCGCTCAGGGGGAAACTCCGGCGGGATCGAGCGCAGTTGGCACCATGGATGAGCTGGCGCTGACGCGCTTCGGGTCGTTCAATGGCGAGATCAAGCGGAACGGGTCGCTTCTCGGGTCCGTGGTCTCTGGCAGTGTGACCTATACGAACAACCTCGACCGTGTGGAGACGATCCGTTCGGATGGCAAGATCGAGGATGCGGACCCGTCGATCGCGGCGCTGTCCGGCGAGATCGTGGTGCGCTTCGCGAACACCACGCTGCTTGACCAGGCCACGGCCGGAACGGATTGCGAGCTGTCTTTCGGCTATCCGCTCGACGCAAACAACAGCCTGATCCTGACCGCGCATTCGGTGTTCCTGCCAAAGCCGCGGCTGCCGATCGAGGGGCCCGGCGGGATGCAGGCAACGTTTGCCTGGCAGGCCGCGCTTGACAGCGTCACCGGTCGCATGGCGACCGTGACGCTGGTCAACGACATGGCAGACTTCAACAACCCGGCATAACGGAGCGCCCATGCGTCTGAACCTTTCGCCAAAGACCGAACGTTACGTTCTCATTCAGGGTCAGGATCAAGATGCCGGTATCGCCATCATGGCGCGCCCGGCACTTTCCGAGGTGCTGGAGGAGGCCAAGGCCGATGCGGCAATGCTTGGGTTCGTGGATGACCTGCGCGCAATGGAGGCATCCGACGATCATGACATCACCCCGGCGCTGCTGAAGGCCAAGGGCAAGTTCGGGCTGCTTTTCACCAAGGCCATTGCGCGTCTGGTGATCGAAGGCTGGGATGGCGTCGAAGATCCTGACGGGAGCGTTGCGCCCGTGACCCCCGATCGCGTCGATGCCTTTCTGGATATCCCGGTGATCTACGATGCATTCACGGCGCAGTATCTGTCGCGCTGGCTGACCGTGCAAACCGAAAAAAAAGGCTCTGCGCCCTCGCCGAATGGCACTTCGGCGGCGGCGCGGAATACTGCCGTGCCTGCGGGAAGACCTGCCCGGAGTGCCCGCAGCGGAAAAACCGCCCGGAAAGTATAGAGGGAAAACAGGTCTGGTCGTTGGTCAAGCAGCTTGGCGGCCAGTTCCGGGTTTCGTCTGGCCTCGGGGCGGTCGTTACCGGGATCGACATGAACGCGGCCTTTGCGATGGCGGAGGCCCTTGGGATCGACCGAATGGCCGTCGCCGTCTTTCTGCCGGCGATCGAGGCAGTCGCCGTCCAGAAGATAAACGATCAGAACAGGCAGGATTGAGATGGGGCGCGAAAAAAGCATCGCTGTGCGTTTTGCCGCGGTTGGCGGTGATGCGGTCAAGGGCGAGATGCGGGGCATCGGTGTGGCCGGTCGCGATGCGATGAACCAGGTGGCCGCCAGCACGGCGCCTGCGTCCGCGGGCATGGAAACTGTCGGACAAAGCGTCGATCGCACCCGTATGGCGCTTGAGGCCATGGCCGCTAAGGCGGCTAACTCTGCTGCGGCCCTTCGCTCTGCCGCTACATCTGTGACGCCGCTGCAGGCGCAGATCAACGCAGCAACGGGTGTTTCCGCCGGACAGTCCGCAGCCGAGATCCTGCGGCAGGGGCAGGCACTCGATACGCTTCGCGCAAAATACAACCCGGTCTTCGGTGTGATCCGGCAGTATCGGCAAGAGGTTGCGTCAATCCGTTCGGCGCACCTGGAAGGTGCGATCTCGGCCAATGAGATGGCGTCTGCAATCAGCCGGTCGCGGCAGGCGGCGCTTGGCAGCATCACGGCTTACAAGGCCATGAATGGCCAGGTCACGCAATTTGCGCGCTCGGCTGATGGATCGGCGCGGCGCATGCAGATGATGGCGTTCCAGTTGAATGATATCGGGGTTTCGCTGGCCGGCGGAATGAACCCGCTGATGGTCATGGCCCAGCAAGGAACGCAGATCCAGCAGATCTATGGCTTCGGGAATGGTGGCGTGGCCGGGGCATTCAAGGATGTCTTCGGGATGATCATGCGGATTCCTGGGCCACTGAAGGCTGTTGGCATCGCAGCTGGAATTGGTGCTGTCGCGATTGGAGGCCTTACGAATGAAATAAATGGGCTCGGTGGCGCTCAGGTCAGCTTCGGTGACACAGCTCTGGCAGTTTGGCAGGGCTTTATTGATGGCCTGTCTGCGCTTCTGGCACCGGTCACGGAAAAGTTTGGAGAGTGGTTTTCTGGTGCATGGGACGCCGTTGTCGATGGCGTTAAGTGGGCTGGAAACATGATCGTCAATGGGTTCACGATCGCCTTCGAGGCGGTCACAACGGTAGGTGGGGCGGCATTTTCCGCGATTCCGACAATGGCATCGGCCCTGCCAGACGCGTTGACCGGAATCTGGGAGCGGATCAAGAGCGGGTTCTGGTCAGCGCTGTCCTGGATGCAGAACAAGTGGGGCGAATTCCTGATCTCGATTGCGGGTCAGGCCAGCAAGATCCCCGGCATCGGGGACGAAGTGTCCGGCTACCTGATGGGTGCCGGCATGTCGAACGTCGCCCAGGCCAGCGCGAATGATGTCGCTGCGGATCGTATGGGCGCCTCGGCTGATGCTGCCGTCGCGGCCGCCAGCGCAAAGATCATGGCTGCCAAGGATGCCGTCCGCGGCGCAATGGACGCGTTCGGGTCGGAGGCTGCGCGCATCGCAGCGCAGGACCAGATGGGGGACTATTTCGATGCAGTCACGGGGCGCGCGCGGGCGAATGCCAAAAAGCGGCAAGAAAAAGAGGACAAGGATGTTGGGGGCGGCGGGGCCCGGACGAACGATCAGCTACGCGAACGTCAGAAGCTTTATGACGAAACCCGCACGGCGGCCGAGAAATACGCCATCGAACAGGCGCATCTGAATGAGCTGCTGAAGGCGGGCGTGATCGATCAGGAAATCTATGATCGAAAGATGGTGCAGCTGAAAGAGCAGTATACGCAGGCAGGAAAGTTCGCCGCATCTATGGCAGGCACGATCAAGGACGCGATGAGCGGCCTGTTCGATACGATCTGGGAGGGTGGCGGAAAAGCAGCAGAGGCGCTTGGAAACCTGGGCAAAAAACTTGCGTCCATGGCGCTGCAACAGTCGGTGTTTCAGATGTTGGCAAGGTTCATGCCGGGCACATTCGGCGCTGGCGGGTTCATCGATCTGACGGCCAATGCTGTCGGTAATGCCTTCTCTGGTGGGCGTGTGACCGCATTTGCGACAGGCGGCGTCGTATCGAGCCCGACGCTGTTTCCGATGGCGAACGGGGCCGGTCTGATGGGCGAGGCCGGGCCCGAGGGAATCCTGCCATTGACACGCATCGGTGGAAAGCTGGGCGTGCATGCAAAGGGTGGCGGCGGAACTGTGGTGCAGGTCATCAACAAGACCGGCCAGCCCGTGCGCGAGGAGCGTCAGACCGGAGCTGATGGGCGAGAGATCGTGCGCATGATTGTCGGTGAAGAGATCGGAAAGGGGGCATTCTCGAAGCAAATGGCGAGTCGATATGCCACCAAGGATCGGATTGTGAAGCGATGATTGCGATCTGGCCTACATCCATCCGGCAACTGCCGCAGCGCGGCGATTGGGATGGTGGCCCGCGCGACGATCGGGCCATTTTCGAGCCAGAGTCCGGGCCGCCAATCCTGCGTCGCCGCGTAACTGGTGTCACATCGGAGTTCTCGGCGACATTTCCGAAACTGCGCGCGGCCCAGGTCGCTGCATTTGAGGCGTGGTTTCAGGACGATCTGGCGAATGGATCGCTGCCGTTTCTGTTCCGAGACCCGGTGCGCGGCGACGTTGCGCGCTGGATGATCCCGGGTGGAAACGGTCGGCCCTATAGCTATCGGGCGAACGGTGCGGATCTGCATGACCTGTCGATGACGCTGCTGCGGATGCCGGGCAATGCCGCCGTTGCGCCATATGTCATTGTGCAGGCAGACGGCAGCCTGCGTGCGCCATATGTTGTCGCGGATTACGACGCTGGCGTTTTCCTGATCGACGGGGTGAGTGTTCCTGCGTCCAGCGTCGCAGCCATCGCTGGAACCTATGACGTGCTGACGGTGTCTGATCTTGGTGTCGAGACCTGGGAGCTGGCGCATACCGTGCTGGCCGGAGATATCCCGGCGACGGCGCCTGTTGATGTCTCGCGCATCCTGGCATTCACGCCATGAGACCGATCAGCGCTGCCGTTCGCGCCGGTCTGGAGCGCGAGGCATCCCCGGATGCCCTGCTGGCGTTTCTGACCGTGACGCATCCGCGGCTGGTCGAGCCGATCAGGCTGGTGTCGGACGTGTTCGACTATCTGCGCGATGGGCAGACGTTCGTCGGACTGCCGTTCGGATTCGTCGCGGTGACGGACGAGGAGCGCGCGCCCGTCACCCAGCTGACGGTGCAAAACGTGGATCGCCGGATCGGTGAGGCCCTTCGCACGATGCCGGACCGCGCCACGGTGCAGCTTGAGGTGCTGTCGAGCGCTGATTTCGACCTGAGCGCCAATCCGCGCGTTCCGCTTGGCGCGTTGGCGCCGATCTATGCGATCCGGCATTTCCAGCTGATCGACGTGACCGCGACGGTGACAGAGATCACCGGGACGCTGATGCTGCGCGATTACAGTCAGGAGCCGTGGCCCGGGCAGTCTGCCACGCAATCTGTCTGCCCGGGGCTGTTCCGCTGATGGACTGGTGGTCGCGCTATGTCGGCCTGCCGTTTCGTGACGGCGGGCGGGGCCCTGATGCCTATGACTGCTGGGGTCTGGTGCGGGCTGTCTATGCCGATCATCTGGGCATCGACCTGCCCAGCTACGGCGAGATCAGCGCGCGCGATCTGGTGCGCGTGGCCCGCGCGATGGGGGCCGCGCAGGATGACGGCTGGGCCGCAGTGGCGGCGCCGCAGGCTTTTGACGTTGTGCTGATGCGGTCCGGGCGTGGCGGCGGTGAGCGCACGGTGCATGTCGGCGTGATGGTCGATGCGCATCGGATGATGCACGCCGAGCTGGCGACGGGCGTCACGGTGATTCCGATCACGCATTTCAGCGTGGCAGGGCGGATTTTGGGATATCGGAGGCGCTGCGCATGACGCAGATCATTGCGACCTATCGCGAGCCGTTCGGATTCGAGCCGCGCGTGCAGAGGATGGCGCCGGGCGTGACGCTGGCCGCGATGCGTGCGCAGATGCATGGCCTGCCGGATGATTTTGACGCGATGGGGGTGATCTGCATCAACGGCCATGTGGTGCCGCGCGCGGCATGGGGCATGGTCAAGCCTAAGCCAGTGGCAAATGGCGTGCCTGTAGAGGTTACCTTCCATGCCGCGCCCCGCGGTGGCGGTGACAACGGCGGCAAGAACGTTTTGGCGCTGGTAGCCTCAATCGCGCTTGTCGCGGTTACAGGTTTCATCGGCGCCGGGAAATTCGCGACTGCTGGCGGGCTGTTCAGGGCTGGGTCCATGTCGGCCTCACTGCTGGCCGCTGGCGTCTCGCTGACCGGATCGCTGCTGCTGTCCGCGCTGGTGCCGCCGCCGACCACGATTGGTGGCAGTGACAGCGTCAACAACCTTGGCACGGCCTCGGCCGAAGGCAACGTGCTGGAACCGAACGGATCTGTGCCGCGCGTCGTCGGCACGATGAAAATCTATCCGCCACTGGCCTGCGAACCGCTGACCTATTTTGACGGGCCGGACGAGGTGGTTGAAGCCGCCTATGTGCTGGCAGGCCCGCATAAGATCGGGGATATCCGCATCGGGGCCGCGGCAATCGGCAGCCTGCGCGATGTGGAATTCGAGACGCGCGAGGGATGGCCCGGGGATAGCCGGATCGGTCTGCTGTCGCGTCAATCGCGCACGGAATCCGTGCAGACAGAGCTGCGCGCGCATCTGGTGGCCGATGACGGCGTTACGCTGGACACGAGCCTTGGTGAACAGACACTGGCCCTGCCGCAGATCCAGACGTTTGCCACGCGCGACGAGCCGGACGAACACCAGTTGCAGGTCATTTTCGCGCAGGGCCTGCATAAAAACGGCAGCGATACAGACCTGCTGCGCGTGCCTGTGCGGCTGCGCATCCGGCAGATCGGCGGCGACTGGATCAACCTGCCGGAACTGCACTTCCGGGGCGCGAACCTGCGCCAGCTGCGCAGCACGATCCGCCTGATCTGGACGGACGACGCGACCACGGCCCCTGGTGCTGCGGCCAGTGAGGGTTGGTGCGAGGCGCGCACGCTGAGCCCAGGTCAGACCGCGGCGCCAGCAACAGACGATTGGGTGGCGGATTCGTATTTCTACGATGGCAGCTCAGACCAATACCTGTCTGCGGCCAACATCGGATCGACCGGGGTGCAGCATGTCATCCTGAACCGCTACAAGGCCGAGATCTATCTGGATGCGTCGCAATTCCCGCGCGGGCGCTACGAGATCGAGGTGCAGCGCGGCGCGGCGGTCCGCGATGCGAACTGGTCGTCCTCGGCCTATACCTATAGCGGCACGGTTTGGGATCTGTTCGGATATCAGGGCGCGGATCAGATCGTTATGAGCCGCAACGGCGTCGTTGACAGCCTCTATCTGCTGCGGTCCGTCAGCATCTGGAACGCACATCCGGTGCCGAGCGATGCGCTGGCCATCGTCGCGGTGCGGGCGCGCAACCGGGCGCTGGACGCGGTGTCCTGCATGGCGTCGGGCTGGGTGCGCGATTGGGACGGATCATCCTGGGCGGAATGGACCGTCACGGACAACCCTGCCCCGCATCTGCGCGCAATCTGGACGGCAGAGCAAAACCGCGACCCGGTGCCTGTGGATCTGATCGACGATGCAGAGTTGGTGGCATGGCGCGCGGCCTGCATCGCGGCGGGCTATACCTGCAACGCCATCATGGAAGGCCAGACCGTCGAGGATGCCGCACAGATCGTGGCGTCGTGCGGATATGCCAAGCCGCGCATGACGGACACCTGGGGCGTTGCGCGGGATTATGACCGATCGGCTGAGGCGCCGGTGCAGATATTCACGCCGCGCAATTCCAGCGGGTTCCAGTGGACCAAGGCGTTCCCGCGCCTGCCAGAGGGGTTCCGCGTCAGTTTTCGCGATGCCGATCGCGACTATGACACCAGGCAGATCACGGTCATGCGGCCCGGCTATTCCGACGATTCCGGGCTGATAGAGCAGGTGGCATATGACGGCCCTGTCCACGAGGCGGATGTGGTGACCAAGGCGCGCTATGACCTAGCGCAGCCGGACGTGCGCGGGGTGTTCTATAACCTCGATATGCCCGCCGAGGCCATCGTCTGCCGCCGCGGTGATCTGGTCGGCGTGCAGCACGACATGCTGACCGATCAGGCGGGGGCCGGGCGCGTGGTGTGGGTCGAATATGACGGAAGCGATGTGTCGGCGCTCAGCCTCGACAGCCCCGTTCCGGTCTGGGCCGAGGGCGACATGCACGCGGTCACCAACATGCATGCGATCACCGACATGCACCTGGTCGGGCGCAAGACCGGCGTGGCGATCCGTCGCGAGACCGGGTCGATCACCGTGCATCCGGTCGCCAATGCATCGGGTGAGACAGACCGCATCGAGTTCTCGCCACCGATTTCGGACAGTGGGATCGATGACGGCGTGCTGGTCACGGTCGGCGCGCTCGGGCGCGAGTTCTTGCGGTTGATCGTGTTCGGCGTGACGCCGCGGGCAGATTTTCAGGCCAGCCTGACGCTGGTCGATGAGGGACAGGAGTTGTTTGCATAATGGCGGATCGGGTGACCTATGGCAGCGCGACGGTTGGCGCGATCACTGGCGATGATTTCATGGACAATGTGGGCGCGCATATCGGGCGCCTCTATGATGCGGCCGCGTTTGCGCTGACCTCTGTCGCTGGCGTCAATGACGTGACCGCCACACTGGACCCGGTGCTTCTGGCGGGCCTTGTCGATGGCATGAAGGTCACGTTGTCGTGGCCTGCCGCCAACACGGGCGCGATGACGCTGGCGCTGAATGGCGGCGCTGCGACGCCGATTGTCGATGTAAACGGCGATGCCATGGCGGCGGCATCGGTCGATACCGGGCAGCGCGCGCTGCTGGAATATGTCGGCGGGTCGTGGCGCCTGCTGAATGCGTCGAGCGGGTCTGGCGGTGGCATCGCGGCGCGCTATCGACAGCAATTCGACGCTTCCGGGACGTGGACAAAACCAACCGATCTGGACCCGGACACAATCGTCATGGTTGACATCTGGGGCGGTGGCGGCGGCGGTGGCAGCGACACCTATGCAGGCGGCGGTGGCGGCGGGGCATATGTCCGCCGCTTTTTCCGTCTTGGTGACCTCGCATCCAGCGTGTCGATCACGGTCGGCGCAGGCGGCGGCGTCAACGCGGCTGGCGGCGCGTCATGGTTTGGCACGCTGGCGGCGGCCTATGGCGGCGGATTCGGGCGCACCTACAACGGTGGCGGCGGGGGTGGCAGTGGTGGCGTCGGTGGCAATGCGTCACCCTCGACGAGCGGAGACTATGCCGGGCAGGGCGGCGGTCAGTTTGGCGCTGGCGCGAATGCTGGCGGCGAGAATGACAACGGCGGTGGCGGGCTGGCTGGTGAAGATGCCGGACTGCCAGAGGCGGGCGGCGGCGGTGGATCAGGCAACCTGACAGCGTCGAAATATCGTGGCGGCGACAGTTACTATGGCGGCGGCGGCGGCGGTGGTGGGACCGGCGCAAACACGACCGGCCTTAACGGCGGCCGCTCCGTCTATGGCGGCGGCGGTGGCGGCGGGAAATCAGGCACCGGCACCAACTATGGCGGCGAATCCAAATACGGCGGCAATGGCGGTGACCAGAACATGCCCGGGATTGCCCCGGGCGGTGGCGGCGGGCGCAACGCACCGGGCGCCGCCGGTCGTGTCATCGTGTCGTGCTGATGGAGGTGACAATGAAACTGGCGCAGATCGAGGGCGGCGTGGTGGCGAATGTCATCGCGGTTGATCCTGACAATATCCCGGACTGGGCGCGCGGATGGCCCATGCTGGCAGACGATGCCGGGCCGGGGTGGGCCTATGACGGGCAGGCATTCGTGCCGCCCGCGCAGGCCGATCCTGACCCGGCTGATGTGCTGGCGGCGCGTCGCACATCGGCGCGGCTGTGGCGCGGCGATTTCTGCAACGGTCTGGCCGATCTGGCGATCCTGTCGGACGATGAGGCCATTGCGGCAGCGCGCGGTGAATGGCCAGCGTCCATGGAGTTTTTCCTGGGCTACCTGACCGCTGCACAGGCCAGGGCCGCGCGGATCGAGTGGGCGTCCTGCGCGAATGTCGAGCGCATGCACTGGCTGATCCTGTCGATGATCTCAATGGGCGTTGTGACTGAGGCGCAGGCCGACACGCTGTTCGGGATCGGCGCAGGCGCCTAACCCGTCAGATTTCGAAACACCATGAAAACAGGAGCCAATCATGGCGGACAAGTTCAAAAACCACCCGGAAAGTCTGGAATCTCCGGCATCGCGTATGCACCTGATCACGCCGAATGATGACGCAGATCTGCCGGTCATCCCGCGCGCGCTGTGGGTGCAGGCAAGTGGTGATCTGGCGATCCGTGATGCTGCAGGGACCGAGGTAGTGATTTACGTCATCCAGGGCGCATTCATCCCGATCCGCGTCGTGCGCGTGCTGGCCACCGGCACCACTGCAACCGTCATCGGGTTGGAGTGACGTGATGCGGATCGGTCTTGGAATTGGCATTACCCATTTGCGCAACGGTGCGTTCCCACCTGGCCTGTCCTACGCCGGGGCACAGACAGACGACACAGCTGACTTCCGCATAGACCCAACCCTGATCGTTGATCAATCGGCATGGGCCGTAACGCTGGACTTGCCGCCCGATCAAATCATCTCAACCGACGCCGAGAGCGTCACGCTGGAGGCATAAAACAACATGGCGAATTTCACACTCGTTAAAGGCGCGTCTCTCGCAGAGATTAACTCGAAGGTCGCTGACGCGCAGGCCGCGCAGGCTGGTGCTGAGGCTGCGCGCGATGCGGCATTTGTGAATGCTGACATCTATGCAGACACGGCTGCCGGTCTTGCTGCAACGGCAGAGGGCGATCAGTTTCAGGTTCTGTCCGGCGATGAATTTATCCGCTATCGCCATGACACGGGTGATGTCGCGACTGAGGTTGGGAGGTTTCCGACTGCGGCGGCGGTGGCAGCAATTGACAGCTACCCGAAAAACGGTCTCGATGCGATAAAGCGCGCTGCGTCGCAGGTGATGGATGTGGTGTGGTATGGCAACAGCCATGTGGTCAAGGACGGAAAGGGATTGCGCAAGGCTCTGGCCGCGAGGCTGGCGCAGCAATTTGGTGGGTGGGCAACGCCGATTGATGTTTACTTTAATCAGTCAGGTATCGGCGCGTCAGGATGGTCCGCAGACCTCGGGAAATTTGTAATTGACACATTCCCGGCGGCCTATGTTGCTAACGGAGCAACGCTGGCCGGATCGTGGACCAGTGGCGCAACTTTTCTGGCCCCTGGCACTATTGTGGATAATGCCGCTGCGACCCGCAGTTTTGTTGACCCGACGCACAACCTTCGGGTGCACTATCAGTATGCCGGGTTTGCCGCTGGAGCGGGGTCTTTCAAGATCGGGATGAGACAACAAGAGAGCCCGTGGACGCCGATTTTCACGAGCGACGCCATTTCGACCGTCTCTGCCGCTGGCGATACTATGCTGATGGGTCACTACGATCTGGCCGCATCAGCCGGGCGCACGGGCTACTATGGGGTGATGATCAACCCCAGCGGACAGACCATCACCGGGCCGTTTATGGCCACGATGCTGCGGGTCGAGGACCGTGACGCGACGCACGGCGTCAGTTTCAACACCGGGTTTACGGCTGGCGGCTATAGCCTCTATTACATCGTGACCTCGGTGCTGGCCAAAGACGACAATGCGGAGATCAACTACTTCGCGGAGTTGCGGCGGCTGCAAATTGCGCGCGGGCAGACCCCGAACATCGTTATCGGGTGCAACGAGGGGCACAACCAGCGCAACGAGACGCTGCAACCGTCTCTCGGGCGACGCGCGATCACTGATTCTGACGGGCCGCTTGCACTGCTGGACAACTTCGAGGCTTTGCAGCGGCACATTGACGATCTGTGGCGCTCTCAGGGGTGGGATGTGAGAGAGGTGACCTATCTGTTCTGGGTTGATCATCCTCCGCAGGGCGGCGATGACGCCGAAATGACAGGGTATCGTCAAATCATGACGACGCTCGGGGCGGCGCTGCCCCGCACATCCGTGGTCGATTCCGCCGCGCTGGTGTCGGAGGCCGAGCTATCATCGACATCATCGTATATCGACGGCCTGCATCTCGTTAACACGCTCGGAGCAGGATATGACCTGCTCGCGCAGCGGTTTGTGGCATCATTATAATATCCTCCAAAAACCCACAGCCGCCCCACTGAGGGCGGCTTTTTCATGCCGATCAGAGAGGGAACGTCATGACCGGAAATCCAGAGGTGATGGCCGCAATCGAGGCCCTGCCTGCGTTATGCCGGCCGGAGCCTGAAACACCTGCTGTAGTGTGGGCGGTGGTATCAAATGTCTGACAATTTCTGGGGGTCTCTGATCCTCTATGCCACCGCCGGGCTGGTATGGCTCGGCGGCGAGGCGGGTCGGGCGTATGTCGCCGGGGCCACCGGCGGACTGGTGCGCTGGTGGCTGATCGGGCGCGGGAGACGGCGGGTCGTGGATGGAATCACGGCCGCCATCGGTGGCGCGGTGTTTGCTGCCTATTTCGCCCCGGTCACGCTGGCACTGCTGGAAAAAATGCTGGGCCAGCTTGGAGACGGCGCACAGGACGCTGCCACGTTTACGACCGGGATGCTTGGAATGAGCACGGCGAAAATTGCCATCGCGGCATTTGAGAGCCGCGTGCAGCGTTGGGGTGGCGACGATGACAACGGTTAAAGCTCGTGTCGCCTGCGCGCTGCGTGGAGAGGTCGAGATCTGGAAATCCGCCGTGCCGCTGATCCTGCTCTATGTCGCCGTGATCGCGCCCATCATGGGTGTGATCGGTGGCACGCAGTGGTGGCGCGACATCACCATGCAAAGCCCGGTGCGCGATGTGCGTGTGCTGACGGTCAGCGCAACGGCGCTGGAAATCCGCGTCTCCGGCACTCTGGTCAAGCCCAGAGACTGCCAGACGGTAGGCGCACCACTGGCGCAGGTGGTGATGGACGGCATCGTTCTGGCGGCTGATTTCCGCGCAGACGAGCCATTAGGCACGCCGGATAGCCGCCCGGCTTCAAACCTACCGCAGGCTTTCGATGGGTGGATAATCACGTCACCAGAGCCGTGGCCAGACCGCGCCGTGATGTATCGCAGGCACAACTGCGACGGCAAGATTTTCACCAGCCGCGTTTTCGATATCCCGTGGCCGAAGGAGGGCAATGAATGAACAAGCAGGCATTCTATGACGGCGCCAGAAATCTGTTCGGCGGGCGCATGACGCAGGCGCAGGTTGATGGGTGCGAAGTCATTATGGCAGCGTGCAGAGGCCTTCCGATCAGCTGGGTCGCATATCTGCTGGCCACCGCTCTGCACGAAACAGCAAGCACAATGCAGCCCGTGCGCGAGACGCTGGCAGAGAGCGATGAAAGTGCAGTGAACCGCTTGGAATCGGCGTGGAAGGCTGGCCGTCTGAAATGGGTGCGCACGCCTTACTGGCGCTTTGATGCGACTGGAAAGACGTGGATTGGGCGTGGCTATGTTCAACTCACACACCGCGACAACTATGCCAAAGCGTCTGATCTGGTCGGCGTCGATCTGGTGGCAGATCCAAGCCTCGCCATGCAGCCAAGCATCGCCGCGAAGGTGCTGGTCGAAGGGTCGGTGCGCGGCATATTCACTGGAAAGAGTCTTGCTGACTATCTTCCCGGTGATTACGCAGGCGCGCGCCGGATCATCAATGGCACTGACCGGGCCGCGCTGATCGCCGGATATGCGCGCCAGTTCGAGGCGGCGCTGACCGCAGGCAGGTGGGGTTCTGGACCGCTGCCACCTGTGCAACAGCCGGAAGTCACGCAGCCCGCCCAGAGCGGGCTTTTTGCTGCCATGATCGCAGCACTCGCAGCAATCCTTAAGGCAATCTTCGGAGAACGCAAATGAGCACTCTTTCCCCCGTCATCGCCCGGATCATCCTGCGGTATCTGTCCGGCGCCATGATCGCAGTCGGCACTCTCTCGCCGGATACTGCCGCGCAGATCGGTGTTGACCCTGACCTGGTCACGCTTCTTGCCGTTGCAATCTCTGCCGCAGTCGAGGGCGCCTATGCGCTGGCAAAGCGCAAGGGGTGGATGACGTGAGTTGGCTTCTCACCATCATCCCGGAGCCAATCAAGCGCGCTCTGGCATGGTCCGCTGCTGCCGTTCTCGCGCTTCTTGGCGCGTGGGTTGCTGGCCGAAAGGACGGGCGTCAGGCGGCGAAATCTGAGGCTCTGCGAAAAGACGCCGAGGCAAAACAGGATGCACTGGAGGTGCGCAATGAGGTGGATCAGAAATCTGACGCTGATGTTCGGTCTGCTCTTGACCGCTGGATGCGTGACTGACCCGTGCAGCTGGGCGCAGCCAATCTCGCCAAGCCGCGCCGATGTGCTGACGGACGGCACGGCGCGGCAGATATTGGCGCATAACGAGACTGGAGCTCGCATCTGCGGGTGGTGATGCTGCAAAAGTCGAACTGCCGCCTCCCACCCCTCCAGCCTCTCTGCTGGTGCTGTGCGCTGACCCGGTGGCGCTCCCGGCGCGGGATCTGACTGGCGCCGAAGTCGAGGTGTTGTGGGGCCGGGATCGGTCAGCGCTGCGGGCGTGTGGCGGTCAGATTATGGGGCTGGCTGGGTCTATTCGGTCAGGCCAGTGATCAGGGTCGGCGCCGAGAATCACCATCGCGCGCAGGGTCAGCGCCGTGCGCGGTTCGATCGGGTGCGATCCGCTCTCGATACGGCTGATCGTCGTGCGAGATAATCCTAGCGCGTCACCGAGCTGATCTTGACGCAGGCCCAGCGTCTGCCGGGCCGCGCGGAATTTGGCGGGGGTCATTTGCCCGCAACCTCAACCGTCTCTTGGCCCCAGCAATAGGTGCCAGGCTCGATGTCGCCGCAGGCGCAGTATTCATTCAGAGCCATCAGGACATGATCCCACTCTGCAGCGGTCGGGGCTTCCCAGATCGCATCGGCCGAGCGAGCGGTGTCGGCGATCGCGTGGATCGCCATCGCGACCGCCTCATCAGTCTCACGGGTTTGGAACCATTCTGCAGCGACGGCGGGAGTTTCGTAGTTGCGGCTCATCTCTGTATCTCCATCTTGGCTGGCATGATCGCCTCGCCTCATGTGATAAATGTAGCGTTACCGCACATTGTGCGCAAGGATAAAATGTGCGGTAAGCGCACTTTATTTTCGGCCGCGATCGACGACGCGCCACGTCTCGTCCGTGTGGTGGTCATCTCGAGGCGCTGATTGCCGCTGTTGATTGACGCGCTGCCCATCAGGTGGCGCTCGGAACGAACAAAGCACGAATCGCGAATGTTGAGAAGTGCGCTGAGAGCGAAAAACGCGCTTGACCGATCATCGCGAAAAACCTAATAAACCCAACAGCGAGGCGGGTTGGCGGAGAGGTTACGCAGCGGATTGCAAATCCGTGAAGACCGGTTCGATTCCGGTACCCGCCTCCAGATCTTTCCAAGCACTTAAGTGATCCTCCTCAGTGTAACGGTTTGACCGTTTACAGTTGCGTTTACATTCTCAGCCTTCCGGGCGCCGCTTCGCGGCTTCCAGCCGCGCAAGGACCGTATCGCTTTCGTCCGCACGGACCCGCGCGTGGATTTCGATGATTTGAGAGGCATAGCGCACCGCCCCCCCATCAGTGTCGCAATCTGACGCAGCGAAAGGTCCGCATTGAGCAGCCGCGTTACAGCCGTCCCGGCTCGGGTACACCTGATCGCTTCACCACTTTGTTTCGATCCACGCCCTCGTGGGGAGGGCGACAGCGCGCGCAATGGTAGGCGCGGCCGATCTCGTGGTTTCGATCCGCGCCCTCGTGGAGAGGGCGACGCGAGCGGTCGCGCACGTTCGCGACCTTGCTGTGGTTTCGATCCGCGCCCTCGTGGGGAGGGCGACGTTCCGCCTCCGCCGCCAGCCTCTGGCATGGTAGTTTCGATCCGCGCCCTCGTGGGGAGGGCGACCGTCTGGATCAGCAGGCCCTCATCGCGCCAGCGCTGTTTCGATCCGCGCCCTCGTGGGGAGGGCGACACCCGGTGCGCGCAACTGGCAGGTGAGCGATCGCTGCGTTTCGATCCGCGCCCTCGTGGGGAGGGCGACGGCAATGGGTATCACCTGCTGCAATCAACCCCGACGTTTCGATCCGCGCCCTCGTGGGGAGGGCGACCGTGCGTTCGCGGCATGCTTATCGACAACTCCACGTTTCGATCCGCGCCCTCGTGGGGAGGGCGACGTGTGGCGGGATTGATGGGTGGGAGGTGGCTCTGCGTTTCGATCCGCGCCCTCGTGGGGAGGGCGACATGGAGGCGCGCTGATGGATAGCGTATTCCACGGAGTTTCGATCCGCGCCCTCGTGGGGAGGGCGACGCAGGCGGTGAGCGAGGCGCGGATTGATGTGGCCAGTTTCGATCCGCGCCCTCGTGGGGAGGGCGACTCTCACCCCCGAGACTGCGCGCCTTATTTTGCTGTTTCGATCCGCGCCCTCGTGGGGAGGGCGACGTTTTCCGAGGCGAATTATTTCGCCATGTTTCATTTGTTTCGATCCGCGCCCTCGTGGGGAGGGCGACCCCTGATCTGCCGCCAAGTAGGGGTTTTGGATCAAGTTTCGATCCGCGCCCTCGTGGGGAGGGCGACCGTCGGGTATGCCGTGATCCAGGCGCAAGCCAAGGCGTTTCGATCCGCGCCCTCGTGGGGAGGGCGACGCGATGCTGTTCCAGGAATTGCTGGATACCGCCCATGTTTCGATCCGCGCCCTCGTGGGGAGGGCGACCGGGGTGGATGTGGCGCGCTTCACTGATGGTGCATCGTTTCGATCCGCGCCCTCGTGGGGAGGGCGACACTGAAAATATCTGCAAAAATCATCTAAGTTATTGTTTCGATCCGCGCCCTCGTGGGGAGGGCGACCACAGGTAGCGGGTTAGCGCGTTCTGGTATGTCTGTTGTTTCGATCCGCGCCCTCGTGGGGAGGGCGACTCGCGCCATATTCGCGCCGATCTCGCGCGCCTCAAGCCGTTTCGATCCGCGCCCTCGTGGGGAGGGCGACCAGCTATTACCGGCGTTTTGACGCTGGTGCATAGCGGCAGGTTTCGATCCGCGCCCTCGTGGGGAGGGCGACGGCATCGCACATCCTGTGCCCGATGCCGTAACTGGTGTTTCGATCCGCGCCCTCGTGGGGAGGGCGACCTCTCGCGCATCTGTCTCAAATAGGTCTTCTGTTGTTTCGATCCGCGCCCTCGTGGGGAGGGCGACCACCGCTTCCAAGCTTCTGCATGGCAATGCATATGCTGTTTCGATCCGCGCCCTCGTGGGGAGGGCGACTATCCTGCGGCTCATCTACGGAGGCGCAAGGAGTAGGTTTCGATCCGCGCCCTCGTGGGGAGGGCGACGCACACGACAGGCCGCAGGATTGGTGATGCGCTGTTTCGATCCGCGCCCTCGTGGGGAGGGCGACCCTTCGGAAAAATCGCCATTGGGAACCGGGATGGGGTTTCGATCCGCGCCCTCGTGGGGAGGGCGACTCCCAACTCGTAGACCTATCGGAACAATGAGTAAATTGCCCCGGATCTGCGAAGGCGCGCAGAATGACACGCACACCGGCCCGCCCAAGCGTCAGGTATATTCCTTTCCAAACAATTTCAAAGAGCTACAGATCTGCGAACCCTGCGGGGTTCAGGGGCACGCTTGGCCTTCGCAGGGTCACAAAATCAGCGGTCCGTTCAGATCCATCGCGGGCTTTGCACCTACCTGCTCGACTTTCCGCTCCCAGTTCGACCCCAGATAATAATACCGCAGGCTGTCGTGATCGAGATGGATGATCGCCTCCAGGCGTGCCTTCAGCTTGGTCCATTGCGCCGGATCCACCTCGATCTCGAAGACCGAGAACTGCACCCGCTGGCCGAAATCTTCACAGGCTTTCGCCACCTGCCGCAAGCGTTTTCGCCCGCCCGCTTCAAGTGTATTCACGTCATAGGTGACCAGGACCAGCATTTCAGCTCCAGAACCAGGGTGGATAGGCATCAATGTCGCCGCGCAGATGGCGCGCCAGCAGTTGCGCCTGAAGGAACGGGACCAGACCGAAGGGGGCTTTTTCCTGAAGGAACGGATGCAAGCGCTCTTCGCGTTTGCGCTCTTGCCACGCGGTCAGCACGGTGCGGCGCGCCTCGTCGCCCAACAGGACCGCGCCTCCCTCCATCTGCTGGAAATCGCGGGCCCGCAGCTGACGCCGATTGACCAGCGAAAGCGCCAGACGATCCGCGAGTGGTGCGCGCAACTCCTCCATCAGATCAAGGGCGAGGCTGGGGCGACCGGGGCGATCACGGTGTAGGAAACCAACCGCAGGATCCAGACCAACCGCCTCGCAGGCCGCGCGGCAGTCATGCGTGAGCAAGGTGTAAAGGAATGACAGCAGCGCATTCATCGCATCGCGCGGCGGACGCCGCGATCTGGAGGTCCAGCGCAATTCCGCATCCGGCGTGCGGATCAGATGGTCAAAAACCGAAAAATACAGCGTGGCCGCCTCGCCCTCGAACCCGCGCATCTCGTCGACACCGGCATCGGAAAGCTGCACCCGGCGCAGGATCTGTGCCATGCGATCCGTGGCGGCCTGCAGTGCCGCACGCGCGGGCGGCTCCATCTCGCTGCCATAGTCACGCTGGGCGCGGCGGATGACGGCGCGCTGATTGGCGATCTTGCCGATCACGATCGAACGCACAATATCCTCTGCCGTATCGGCGCGACGATACTGTTCACGCCGCAACAGAACGTTGCCTGAAACCGGGCCCTCGACCCTGGCCTGGAAACGCCCGTTGCGCCCCATGAAGGCCAGGGCCACGCCCCGCTCTGCACAGGCGGCCATCAGCGCCGGGGTCACCAGAACCGCGCCGAACACCACGATCGAGGACAGCATGTGCAGCGGCACACGGGTCTTTTCAGCCCCGTCCAACTCGACCAGAAGCGTTTCGCCCTCTTTGCGCAGCGCCGCGCCTTCGGTGGTGACATAGACCGTGTTGAGAAGTTTCCTCATGGCGCCTCCAGCATCCGGTCCAGCATCTGATCCCGCCAGCGACGCACCGGCCGCGCAACGGTTTCGGGGCGGCACAGATCCAGAAGCGAACACGCCCGGCACCGGGATCTATGCGGTGTCGGCGGGGGCGTGATGCGGGCGCGCAGAACCGCTGAAAGATCGGCAATGGTCGCCTCGGTCAGCGCGCGCAATTCGGCGTCGAAGGGCACATTCACGCGTCGCTTCGTCTGCGCATAGAACAATGCGCCCTCGGGCACCGGCTGGCCGGTCATCTCTTCAAGGCACAGCGCCTGCGCGCAGAGCTGTGCCTCGTCCGCGCGATGCAACTTGGGTTTGCCGCGCTTGTATTCTACCGGAAAGGGGCGTTCACCGCCCCCGGCCAGCGGATGAAATTCGACCAGATCGGCGATCCCCGACAGCCCCAGCCGCGCCGACCCCAAAGGCAGGGACAGCACCCGCCGAACACCCCTGCCCCTGCGTGTCCCGCCCTTGTCGGCGACCGCATGGAACACATCGCCCTCGGCGGTAAACCGGTTTTCCGCCCACAGACGTTCAAGATGGATCAGCGCCGCCTGACGCAGGCAATAGACGGCATGCTGCACCGCCGAGAGCGGGATCGCCTCGTCCTCGGCGGGCGCATCCGGCATCAGACGATCTCGCGGATCTCGACCCCTGCGGGCAGGTCCGCCCGGTCGATCTCGATCAGATAGTCCGAGAATTTCCGGGCCGGGCCAAGATTGCCCAGCCCCTTGTCGTCAAGGTCACGCAACTCCCCGTCGACATTCCGCCCGATCCGAACCCGCTCGAACAGCTTGTGCGAGGGCGCATTCCCAAGCGCATTGTCATGCGCAAAGACGATCAGCTTGCGCGTGGTCATCTCGCCGCGCGCCGCAGAGCGGTCATGCTCGAACATCGTCGAAAGCGCCTCGAACAGCAGATCGAGGTCCGCTTCGGAAAACCCTGTCTGCTCGGCGAACTTGGCAGAGACGAAGCCATGCGCAACATAAAGGCCATAGGGCACGATATGCTTGCGCCCCATGGTGCGGTTCTCGGTGCGCGCGTCGCTGTCGTCGCCCTCGGCCCGTTTCTTCTGCTCGGCCTCGTTGGTCGCCGCCATTCGCGTGATCGACACCTCAACCGGCAGGATCGGCTCGACCGAGCGCGAGAAGGTCATCTGCACCGGCCCCTTGACCTGCCCGCAATTGATGCCGGTGGACATCACCGCCCCGAAGGTGCGCACGTCAAAAAAGTTCGCGCACATGAAGTCGCGCAGAGCTTTCGCCTCATCGTCGTTCTTGGGGTTCAGCTTGGCATCTTTCTTCGACTTCTCGTCCCCGCGTAGCGCGACATAGGCCTGCCGGTGCTTTTCATTCAGGATCGCGCCTTCCTGCACATAGATATGATGCCCCTCCTGCCCCGTCCGCGCCAGATCCACATAGTTGCGGATCTTCCGCTTGAGGCTGACATCGGACACAAGACCATGGTTCGTTTCGGGATCAAGCCGCGGCAGATTGCCGGCATCCGGGTCGCCGTTGGGGTTGCCATCGGTCACATCGAAAATCAGCACGAAATCGTGGCGGCGGGAAAGCGTGGTCATTCGGAAATCTCCGTGTGGGGCGCATCGTCATGCTTGCGGAAAAAGTCGCTGCGCTGGTGGTAATAGCCGATGCCGAACAGCGCCTGCTCTGCGGAATTGAGCGACGCGGGGATCGGGTCGCTGCCCGGGTCCATCAGGTCGATGATGCCGGACAGCAGCTTTTCAAGGTTCACCGCGCGGCCAATGTTCTGTTTGCGCAGCTTGGAGAAGTGATTTTGCGCCCCCGCATCCAGCGTGCGGAACACCTTTTGCGGGGCGGCCGAAGCCGCGCCATAAAACTTGTCCTTGATCGTCGCGTTGATATTGCCCCCGAGGGCCGCGCGCTGCACCTCTTCGTAGACGGCAAAAAGCCGCCCGAGGATATAACCTTTGTTGGTATTTTCCGGGTCGAGCGCCACGGGAACCTCCTTCCCAAAATTGCGGACAAGAACGGATTTGAGCATCGCCACACGCAGGGCGTTGATCTGACCATCGGCGCGGATGCGCATGAGCACGGTCGACAGCAGTGTCATCGGATAGCGCGCGCCGGTCAGGATCGAACGCATCCATTCCCCCGCGACCAGCGGCGGCACATTCTCGCGCTTGCCCTGACTAGCGAGTTCCCCCAGATAGCGCCACAGCGGCGGCCACCCTTCACGCGGCGGGGGATCAAGGCGCATGTCATCAAGGTAGCGCTGATAATTGGTGGTCAGCGTGCCGAAATCGTTCTCCCACCAGAACCGCACCGACAGGCGCGCCGCATTGGGGGCCAGCCCCAGAACGCAAAACCGCACCCCCTGCGCAAGCTCGGGGGCGACCTGTTCCAGCCGCTGCCCCTGCCGGATGCGCTCCAGTTGCGAGGCCAGCCTTGTCCCTTCCAGAGCTTCCGCATTGGCGGGATCGAAGAATGCCCCGAAGAACGCCTCTGCGGCGCGGGCGGCGGCGTCCGACGCGTCCGCCCAGAACACCGTCGATGCATCGCCGATCTGGATGCGGTGGCCGCTGTCCTTTTCCAAAAACCGATTGAGCACCGTCGTGTAGGCGAAGGCCGCCGCCTCGGAGACTGGGGCGTTATCGCCCTGGGCATGGCCGTAAGAGGTGAAGGAATCGAGATTGAACGATATCAGGCTGGCACCGGAGGATTGCGCATCCCAGACACCCTTGATCGACGGGTGCAGCCTTGCGACGGGGGCCGCCCGCCCCGTCACGAGGCAAATTTGCGGATCAGACCCACCCTCTTTGCCAAGCTGCGCCCACAGCTTCTGCGCTGCCGGGCGGTCATGCAAGAACACCTGTTCCCCGACGAGCCGGAACACAATGTTCTGGTCCAGAACCTCCTCAACCCAGGACGGAAGGGGAACGGCCTCGGCGCTCCAGGTTTCAAGGAACCGGCGCAGCGCGATCAGCCCCGCGTCCTGCGATGCCTCCAGCCAGGCCTGATGACGGCTTCGGAATACGGCATGCTCGTCGGCGACCCGCGCCAGGCGCTTGGCCCGCGCGCGGGCCCGCGCCGTGGCCTCTTCGGGGCTGTCCTCGTCCCGCACGGCAATGTCTTTTTGCGAGGTGACACCAAGCACATAAGAGCTTTTGTCCCACAGGAAATTCGGGGCGACCCCTACCGTGCGCTTCACCGCCTGCGGCACTTCCAGCAGCCGCGGGCTGCGCTTTTTATCCGTGTCGCGCAGGTCGATCACCTCAACCACAGAGCCATCGAGGTCGAGCACCAGACAAAAGCCGATCTTTTCGGTGGAATAGCCGGGAGGCGGCGCATCGGGCAGCCGCTCACAGGCCCGGACCAGCGCGGCAAGCAGGCTCATCGCAACACCCCTGCGCTGCCCGGCGCCGGCACCTCCATCACCCCATCCACCAGCCTTGCCCGGAAGAACATCGACGGACGCCCCGCTGCGGCGTGGTCAATGTCCCACAGCATCAGCCCCAGATCGCGCGGCGCACCGAAGCCCAGATCAGCCGTCTGCGCCTCGGGCGCGCACTGGGGCAAGGGCGCGTCGGGCGGCACCAGTTCGAAATGCGCCGCAAATTCGCGGGTTCCAAGACAGGGCTGGTGAAAGCACTGCCCCCGGGCGGCACGCCGGTTGAAAATGTCCAGATGCTTGCCTTCGCTTTCATCGGCCCCGGCTCGGGCAGTCAACTCGAAATGCGCCTCGATCAGATATCGCGGACGCACCAGAACGGTCGAGGCGCGCTGCTGGCGGTCTTCGTCAACCAGCAGTTGCAGCCCGCCCAGATCGCCCCGCTTCATCGCCGATTTGATGGTGCCTGCGGGCGCCTTGTGCCCCACCTCGTTGCGGCGGATCTGCTGAAACCGGATCGGTTCCAGAACATGAATCCGGTCGACCACCCAACGGATTGCAGGCTTCCAATGGATCGCTTCCAAAATGCCACGCGCGGCGGATGGGGTCATCACATCATAGGTGACGCGCTCTACCTTCAGTTCAGGGCGGGTAAAAAGCCCATTCTCGCCCCAGACCAGCAGTTTAATGCCATACGACATATCAATTCCCCCAAATCACAGCCAGACTACGCCTTGGGTTGTGTCGTGCAAGGAAAAGCTTAGCCTGGCGATCCCCTGAAAATCGGGCGGCGATTGCACCGGCGTGCAGGGCTGTTTACGCCCTCCTCGCATTTTCTTCGGAACGCCCTTTGAAAAACTTCTGTCTTGATAGCATTGCGAGATTCAGACGGAATTGGCTGGCCGCAATCACCTCCACTACCGAGGGACGGCCTTTCAAATCACCTCCTGATCCGCGCTCAGATAGTCCGCCTGCTCCCACCACAACCCAAACACGTCATGGTAGAGTGACAGATCATCGAGAACGAAGAACTGATCTCCGCGCAATTCGCGGGCACGGAAGTCACCCTTGCCATTGACGCGCAACAACTCGCGCGCCTGCATCGGGATTTGCACCGTATAGACCTGCAAGGCCCGCGCCAGCTTGCCGGAGGGAACCCAGGGCGCCTCAAGCTGATCGACCAGATCGCGCGCGGCAGTCTCGCGGGCGATAATCACCGGCACCATCAGGCTGTCGACCATCCGATATTTGGTCGCCACGTCGCGGAACGCGAAATCCGTGCTAATCCCGTCGAATTGGAACCGCCGCTTCAGACCCAGCGGGTCGAGCCGTTTGACACCCGCGCGCCAATACACAGCCTCGAACCAGTCGCGGATCGCGGCGGGCGCAAACAGATCCTCGAACCGCGCGGCCGTCGATTGCATCGCCTGGGCCAACAAACCGATCTCGGCCGGCGGCGGGTCATCCGGCGCGGTGAACACCGTCAGAACCGATCGCTCCAGCCCCCGCTTGCCTTCGCGGTTAACCCGGCCCGCCGCCTGAATGACGCTGTCGAGTCCCGCCGCCGCGCGCCAGCCACAGGGAAAATCCAGATCGACCCCCGCCTCGATCAGACTGGTCGCGATCAGACGGCAAGGCGCGCCGGATGCGAGCCGCTCCCTGATCTGCGCAAGGACCCTGCGGCGGTGCGCGGGATATTGCCGGGTCGTCAAGTGGACCAGTCCATCCAGCGCGCCCGCCTGCCCCGCACGATACAGTGCCAGGGCATGCTTGCGGCTGTTGACGATCACGAAGGCCTGTGGCTCTGCCCCCAGCGCATCCAGCAAGCCCGCATCCGCCATCTCCCCTCCCTGCACGATCCGCACCCGTCGCAAGCGCGCGCTGAGCACGTCCAGATCGGGCGCCAACTCGCGGCCAGCAAGCGCAAGCCCCCCGTCCTTCAGGTTTCCACTGTCGAAGGCAGGCTGCGTCGCCGTGCACAGGACAATCGTGCAGCCATACTGCGCCGCCAGCGTGTCGATCATCGCCAGCGTCGGCATCAAAAGCTTGCGCGGCAGGCATTGCGCCTCGTCGAGAACAATCACCGCCCCGGCGATATGATGCAGCTTGCGGCACCGTGACGGGCGCGCCGCGAACAGGCTTTCGAACAACTGGACATTGGTCGTCACCACCACAGGCGCGGCCCAATCCTCCATCGCCAGACGCACCTTGTCACGGCTTGCGTCCTTGCGGTCGACACCCGCCTCGCCCCGGGGTTCGACATCCATCGCGCTGTGATGTTCCAGGACCATCTCGTCCCCCAGCACCCTGCGAAACGTCTCGGCGGTCTGATCGATGATCGAGGTGTAGGGGATGGCATAGATGATCCGGCGATGCCCGTGTCGCGCGGCATGATCCAGCGCGAAGCCCAGCGATGCGAGGGTCTTGCCACCGCCCGTGGGCACCGAAAGCGTGAACAGACCGGCAGGCATCTGCGCCTTCCCCCGCACATGATCCAGGATATCGCGGCGCAACGCGTTCAGCTCAGAAGAGGCGTCGAGCCCCGCCATATATGCCTCGAACCGCGCGCGCAGATCTGCAAGATGATGTTGCAAGTCAGGCCAGACACGGTCGGGATTGCGGCCTTCAAGCGCGCTGTAAAAGGCCTCTGTGTCCCGAAAATCGGCATCGACCAGGCTCGAGAACAGCATCCGCACCGCCACGGAAAGGTCAAACGCCTGCTTTTGCGGATCGCGGCGCATGCGCGCAATCAATTCCGCGCCTACCCCCTGGTAGTCGACCGGAAGATGCGCCTGCCACGCCGGGTCCAGCGGTGGGAGCGGTCGTTCGAGGCGCCGCTCAAGGCAGCCGGGCTCGGCACCGGATTTGTCCGGCAGGCCGGCGTGATGCCCAAGGACCGCATAGGCAAGCGCCTGCGCGACCGGCGCCATTCCCGGCGGTGCGTGCTCGCTCAGGACGCGCGCCCCTGCCGTCGAATGATCGACCCGCACGGCCTCGCCGCGCAGCACCCTGTCGAACTCGGGGTCGTATTTTCCAAGATCATGGAAGCGTCCGGCAACACCTGCCGCAGCGGCCAGACCGAAGGGCGCAGCCCGGTCACGCGCCATTTTTTCGACCGCTTCCAGATGGTCCCCCAGAAGCTGCCAGTCCGCCCGGTCAGCCTGTGTCCCGGAATGTGCGTAGCGAGGCAAATCAACGCTCCTGATTTCCAGTTCCGCATTCTGGTCACATTCAACGGAATTATGGAAGCTGCTGGCAATGGCCATTGGCGCTGCAAATTGCACCATGACGGCAATCTCCGCTTTCGGCATATCCCTTGGCTGCGATCCCATCAGAAGCCGCCCGCCGTCGCGATCTGTGTTTCGGCAAAGGGCCAAGGCCGAAAACGCCACTTCACGGCATTGCCCTACGCGCCTGCGGTCGACCCGATGACCGGGCATTCCGCGCCCCGCCACATCAGGCGTGGCTGAATGCCCCTGCGGCGGCGTGCGCACTTTACCCGCGCGGTTCAGCTGTTAGACAGAACCTAGCCAGCCGCACACGCCAGCCAATCGCCCCATCGCAAGAGGTCGCCTGTGCGTTTTCCGTCCCGTCACAGATTCAGGCACCGCCGTCCGGCGGGTTCTGGTGCGCAGACCATGGCACGCTCCATTCTCAATCCCAGAGGGCAAAAGCGCGCCTGGCGCGGGGGCAGCAGCCGCAGGACAAGACATATATCACGCATGGAGAAGACTGGATGACCCGGACGCCCCAAGGGATCGAAGCCGCCCTGATCGAGGCCATCGAAGACGAATATCGTGCAAAGGCGGTCTATCAGGCGGCAATCGCGAAGTTCGGTCCGATCGCCCCCTTCAGCCGCATCGCCGACGCCGAGGCCCGGCATGCGGCGGCGCTGGTGCCCCTGTTCGCAAAACACGGGCTGCCCGTGCCCGCCGACCGTTTCGCCGGGCAGGTGCAGATCCCCGAGACGATTGAGGCAACCTGCCAGTTGGGTGTGGACGCCGAGATCCGCAACGCCGCCATGTATGAACGCCTGAGCGCAAACGTGCAGGACCCGGATGCGCGTGCGGTCTTCGCCAGGCTGGCTTCGGCCTCGGGCGACAATCACCTCGCGGCGTTCCAATCCTGCGCGGGGACAACCGGCACCACATCCACGGCAACCGCCCCTGTCGCAGCCGCCCATGCCGGGGGCGCCCGGCGCGCGGCAGGTCATGCCACCTTTACGATGCGGCCCGGCACAGGACGCCCCGTCCCCCCGGCGGGTACCCCGCTTGTCGCCACGACTGGCGTTGCAGCCTTGCGTACGGCACGCGCGGGGTCTTCCGTAGCGGCGCTTGCACCGCTGCTGCTCGGGGTCGCGGCAGGGGCCGCGCTGGTCTGGCTCCTGACGCGCCGCCGCGGCTGAGCGCCCAAAACGACGCCGCGCCTGCTGGCGCGGCGGCACGGCCCTTCCGGCAGGGGCGGATCAGATCGCAGCGGCCACGAGGCGATTGATGAAGGTGTTCAGCACCGCCTTGCTCATCGCGGTGGTCATCGCATGCGCAAATTCCGGCGAGATCGGCCTGCGCGGAGCCCCGGTTCTCGGCACCGCCGGAAAACCGACCGCCCCCCGCCCGCTGAGCGCCGCTTTCGGGCAATGGATGCAGATGTGATCCATGATCGCCCCGACCTCGCCCTGCCCGGTCTGGTAATGCACGATGACCGAGGCGGCGCGGCGGTTGATTTCGACCGCGCGCACGCCCGGCAGGGCGGTTACCTTCACCTCGATGGTCTCGGCCAACACGGCGTCGCGACGCAGCGCTTCGATCTTGAACCGGGCGCGGCCGGGAATGTGATGCACGCAGCAAACCATGTCATCGGGCTCCGTCATGGGGTCTTCAGGCGTGACCTTCTATAAACTTAGCTTTTCAGTCAAGAATATCCTGCGCACTTCTCGCATCTTTTCCATTCACGAAGCGTCGACAGGCGCAGACAGCGGACGCGCAGCAGACCGAGGCAACCCCGCGCGCGCCAATGCCGCAAGCAACAGCCCGAATGTCGTGCCATTGTGCATCACCGAGGCGGCGACCGGCGGCAGATACCCGGTCGAAGCGGCCACAAAAAGCCCGGTGTTGATGCCGAGTGCCAGATCGGTGTTGGTGCGAATGATCTGCATCGCGCGATCTGCGGCATCCCGCGCATCGGCAACGGCGCCGATCCGGTCCTCCAGCAGGGTGATGTCGGCCGCGGCGCGGGCGATGTCGGCGCCCTGTGCCATAGAGAAGCCGACATTGGCCGTGGCAAGCGCCGGGGCGTCGTTGATGCCATCCCCCACGAAGGCGACCTTGCATCCCTGCGCCTGCAATCCGCGCAGGATACCTGCCTTGTCTTCGGGGCGCAGTTCTGCGTGGACCTCGTCGAACCCGAGCACGTCCCCGAAGCCCTCGGCACGATTGCGGCGATCCCCGGTCAGCATCACCAGCCGACGCACCCCCGCGTTGCGCAGCCGGTCGACAGTGCAGCGTGCGTCAGCACGCAACTCATCGCGCAACGCGATCAAGCCAGCGGGCCGCCCCCCAATCGCGACGAACAGCACCATCTTGCCCTCGTTGACGAGGGTTTCAATCCGATCCTCGTGACGCGCGAACCCCACCCCCGCCAGATCTTCCAGGAAATGGCGGCTGCCAATCATCACCGTTTGCCCGTCCACCTCGGCGCGCAGGCCGTGGCCGGTCTCGAAACTGACATCGCCATGGGCAACATGCGGCATCCCGCGCAACCGGCCCTCGGCCGCGATGGCACGGGCAAGCGGGTGTTGCGAGTGTTCCTCGACCGACGCCGCCAGCGCCAGCAACCCCGCGTCCGATCCGCCCCGCCCCAGCGGCACCACATCGGTCACCATCACCTCGCCGCGGGTCAGCGTGCCGGTCTTGTCGAAGACGAACGTGTCCACCTCTGACAGCTTCTCGATGCTCGGCCCGCCCTTGATGAGGATGCCCCGCGCCGCCGCCCTGGACATCGTCGCGCGCACCGCAACAGGCGCCGAAAGCTTGATCGGGCACGCATAATCGACAAGGAAAACCGAACTCAACCGACGCAGGTCGCGCGTGGCGGCAAGTGTCGCGGCCCCCAGACCCAGCGTCATGTAAACCTGCCGGTCGGCGTGACGCTCGGCCCGCTTCTCGGTCTCGGAAGGCTGGTCAAGCGCGTCACGGATCAGCGCGGCGATGCGCGCCGTGGTGGTTTCGGGACCGACCTGCTGCGCCTCGATGCGTAGCGTGCCACTTTCGATCAGGCTGCCGGCAATGACCGGATCGCCGGGCGCCTTTGCCTCGGGCAGGCTTTCGCCGGTGATCGACGCCTGGTTGATCTGCGCGTGACCCGCACGCACCACACCATCGACGGGAACGAGTTCACCGGCATGGACGACAACGATGTCACCCTCACACACCTGCGCAAAGGGCAGTTCGACAACCTCCCCCCCGCGCTCGACCCAGGCGGTGTCGGGGTTCGGCATCAGCAATTCCTGCAGCAACGCGCCGGACTGCCGGATCGTCGTTTCCTCCAGATATTCTCCGGTCTCCATCATCATGTCGGTGGTCAGCGCGGTGGCAAAGCTGCCGCGCGCCACCCCAAGCGAGACCGCCAGGGAATCCAGCACCTCGACGGTGACGCCCTCGGTCAGCAGCGACCGCGCCCCGCGCAAAATGCGCGGCGCAATCGCGGCCAGGGTCGCCGCCTGCGCCACGCGCGCAGGAAGGATCGGCATTGCGGCCAGCAGCGCAAGCCGCCCCGCCAGCGGCAGGACCGAAGGGGCCGAAACCTCGCCGGGGCGACGCAGGCGCAACTGTCCGTGGTCGAGCCCCGCAAGCCGATCAAGAACCCGTTTCCGCGTTCCGGGCAGGCCATCATGGCAGACCACCACCGAAATCGCCGCCGGGTTGATCCGCACCGAAGACACCCCCCGCGTGGCGCGCAACAGCCGGTTCAGATGATCGGTGTCAAGACCGGGCAACCCCAGCAGCGGCAACCGCAGCCGCAGCCGCCCGGGGATTTCATGCGCGATCTGCGACCGCCTGGCCGCACGCCCCTCGGGTAGGGGCACCTGCGCGGCCGGAACGGGAAGTTCTGCACGCATGGATCACTTGCCACGCGCGGATCGGATCTCTGATTCAGCGTCGCGGAAGCGTTCCTTGGCCTCCTCCACGCCGCCCTGCAGACTCAGCCAGACATGGGCAAGCCCGTTGATAACCGCACGCTGTGCGCGCTCGTTGGTCATCAGATAGGTGACAAGCCCGCCGATCGCCGCGCCGGTCACGAAACGCGGATTGCCCAGAAGGCCGGACACGGGTTGCAGGCCGGGGCCGGAATTGCGCGGATCGGGCGTCATTTCGCACCTCCCTCGGCGGGCGCTTCGGCGGCCTTCTTCGCGCTATTGGCGAAAAAGAACACCCCGGCGGCAAGCAGCGCCAGCCCCAGCACGGGGGCGTTGCGCGCCACATGCGAGGCGATCGTCGCCACTGCGCCCGCCCCCGCGCCGATTGCCGCGCTGTTGCCGGTGCTGCGCAGCGCTTCGTCGGCGGTGATCTCGTTGTTGCGCAGGCGGATGACCTCGTTGATCGCGGTCCAGGCCCCGGTGATCGCGGCGCCGTTCAGACCCGCGCGCACGATCGTGTCGGTCGCGGGAAACATGCCCGCCTGCGGGGCCGTGGCGGAGAAGGTCTTGTTCTGGTTCTGGCTCATCTCAGATCTCCTTGTCGTTCTGCGCGTCGCCTGACGCTTCGGCGGCCGCGGCGGGCGGCGCAGGGCGTGCCGCAGCGAAAGCCTGCGCCCCGACCATCGACGCGAAAGCCTTGATCGTGGGCAGGTTGGCCAATGCCAGCGCGGCGATCGACCCCGCGACGGCGCCCTTCCAGAAATCGCGATCCCGGATATTGAACAGCGCACCAAGGGTCTCGGCGCTCAGATCGCCCCGCGCAAGCCGGTCGAAGGCCTGCATCAGATCGGCGTTGTCGGCCCCGCCCTGCATTTGCGCACCATACCCTGCCTGCGGGTCCGCCTGCTGCGGCGTCCCAGCGGGCGTGGCCCAGGGCGGCTCGGGGCCGAAATAGTACCAACCCACCGGCGGCGCAGCAGTTTCGACCGACGAATCGCGGCGTCCGCCTTCGGACTCCTGCGCCTCACCGCCCCTGCCGTGCTTGCATTTGCTCATCTGCACTTCCTTCCGACGATCCTAGCGGCCCGGTTCAAAATGGGCCGCCCGTTTGACGCGGCCGACTTTCACATCGTGCCCGTTTTCGGGTCAAGGCATTAATTGACTATTTTTGTCAAAAAATATTTCGAGCGGCCAGTTCGCGCGAAAAACGAGGGCCGGGACAATCTGACCCCTTGTGCGGAGGCGGCCCCCCTGTATAAAGGCGACAATATTTATCAGGAATAAGTGGCGCAGCAAATCATGAGCTTCCCGCTCCCCCCCGGCCTTCCGCAGATGCCACTGGCGATGGCCTCGCCCGGGACCGAATGCGAGGTGCGCCAGCTGCGCGGCGGCGGAGATTTCGAGCGCCGCATGCTGGCCATGGGGCTCGGGCCGGGGCGGCGGTTGCGCGTATCCCAGCGCGAGGGCGGCCAGATGGTGGTGATCGTCGGGGAAACCCGCCTCGCCCTGGGCCGGGGGATCGCCCAGAAAATCTTGGTGGCTGCGGTCGGATAGACGGAATTCGCGAAGAAGGAGGCGCCGATGCCGGTGTTGCTGAAGGACATGAAGATCGGAGAGCGCGGCCGCGTCGTCAGCCTGCGCCCGGGTTCCGGGGGGTATCGGGCGAAATTGCTTTCGATGGGGCTGACCCCGGGGGTCGAATTCGCGGTGCAGCGGGTGGCGCCGATGGGCGACCCCGTCGAGATCACGCTGCGGGGCTTTCGCCTGACGCTGCGCAAGGCCGAGGCAGACGCGCTTGACGTCGAGCGCCTGAACGAGGAGCGGAACTGATGCGCCATTTCGTGATCGGGGTCGTCGGCAACCCGAACTGCGGCAAGACCACATTGTTCAACGCGCTGACCGGATCGCGCCAGCAGGTCGGCAACTGGCCCGGCGTGACCGTCGAACGCAAAAGCGGCCGGTTCCGGCTGGGCGAAACGACGATCGAACTGATCGACCTGCCGGGCACCTATTCGCTTGACGCGGCCGAGGGCGATCTGTCCCCCGACGAGCGGATCGCGCGGGATTTCGTCGCCGCGCGCGAGGCGGATCTGGTGCTCAACATCGTCGATGGCTCCAACCTGGAACGCAACCTCTATCTCACGACGCAGTTGCTGGAGATGAAGGTGCCGATGGTGGTGGCGGTCAACATGGTCGATATCGCCGCCAGCCGGGGGATGAAGCTCGATCTGGATGCGCTCGGCCGCGCACTCGGCTGTCCGGTCTTTGCCGTCGTCGCCTCCGAAGGGCGGGGCGTCGCCACACTGAAGGCGGCGCTTGCGGCGCAGGCGGCCGCGCCGGCACTGCCCCGGGTCGATCTGTTGCAGGATGCCGCCGTGCGCCGCGCTGTCGCCACGCTGCGCCCGTCAATCACGCCGCTGGCGCAGGCACGCCGGGTCGATGCGGACTGGGCGGCCCTGTCATTACTCGAAAGCGACAGCCTGCTCACCGGCGCCGACCCCGAGCAACGCAAGGCAATCGCGGCAGAGCTGAAGCCGCTGCGCGCGGCTCTGATGGCCGAACTCGACGAGGATATCGACATCGCTTTTGCCGATGCACGCTATCGTTTCGTGGCCAGGGTGATGGCGGCAGCGATGCACGACAGCCGCCGCCTGTCCGAAACCCTGTCCGACCGGCTTGACCGCGTGGTGCTGAACCGGGTGCTGGGCGTCCCGATCTTCCTGGCCGTGATCTATCTGATGTTCCTGTTCACCATCAGCATCGGCGGCGCGCTGATCGACTTCTTCGACATGGCCACGGGCGCAATCATGGTGGACGGGCTTGGCCAGGTGCTGGACCGGCTGGGCGCCCCCGCCTGGCTGCATGAGATCGTGGCGGGCGGTCTTGGCGGGGGGGTGCAGGTCGTGGCGACCTTCATTCCGGTGATCGCCTTCCTGTTCCTGTTCCTCTCGGTGTTGGAGGATTCGGGCTACATGGCGCGCGCGGCCTTCGTGATGGACCGGGCGATGCGCGCGATCGGCCTGCCCGGCAAGGCCTTCGTGCCGCTGATCGTGGGCTTCGGCTGCACCGTGCCCGCCGTGATGGCGACGCGCACAATCGAACGGCACCGCGACCGCATCCTGACGATCGTGATGGCGCCCTTCATGTCCTGCGGCGCGCGGCTGCCGGTTTATGCGCTGTTTGCGGCGGTGTTCTTCCCCGCAAGCGGGCATCTGGTGGTGTTCGCGCTTTACCTGATCGGCATCGCAGTGGCGGTGCTGACCGGGCTTGCGCTGAAATCCTCGTTGCTGGCGGGGCCGGTGACGCCCTTCGTGATGGAGCTGCCGCCCTATCACCTGCCCACATTGCGCGGCATCCTGACCCTGACCTGGGAACGCACCCGCGGCTTCATCCTGCGCGCAGGCCGGGTGATCGTGCCGATGGTTCTGGTGCTCAACGTGCTCAACTCTCTGGGCACCGACGGCAGCTATGGCCACAGCGACAGCCGCAATTCCGTGCTCAGCGCCATCGGGCGCACGATCACGCCCGCCTTCGCACCGATGGGCATGACCGAAGAGAACTGGCCCGCCGCGGTGGGCATCTTCACCGGCGTTCTGGCGAAAGAGGCGGTGGTCGGCACACTCGACGCGCTCTATGCCGAGGCCGGGCGTGCCGATGCCGGCACCGAGGCCGCGCAAGAGGACGCCGCGGCGTTCAGCCTTGGCGCCGCGCTTTCCGAAGCGCTGGCCACCATCCCCGCGAACCTTGCCGACGCCTTGGGCGGCTGGGCCGACCCGCTCGGGTTCGAAAGCGAGATCGAGGGCGCGGCGGGCGCAGAACTGACCCCGACCGGGCAGGCCATGCAGGCGCGCTTCGACGGTGCGGCAGGCGCCTTTGCCTATCTGCTGTTCATCCTGCTCTACTTCCCCTGCACGGCGGCGCTGGCGGCGATCTACCGCGAGGCCGGGCGTGGCTGGACGCTGTTTGTGGCGGGCTGGACGACATCGGTGGCCTATATCGCGGCGACACTCTTCTATCAGGGCGCGCGGCTGCCGATGCATCCGGCCAGCTCGGGCGCTTGGCTTGCCGCGATGGCGGCCACGCTCGTGCTGATGCTGCTTGCGCTGCGCATGTGGTCGGCGCGGCGGCGCGACGCGCTTGTGATGCAGATCGCCGAATAGGAGGCGCAGATGGCACTTCGCGACGTGCAGGCCTATGTCGAAACCCATGGCCGGGTGACGCTGAGCGATCTGAGCCTGCGCTTCGACACCTCGCTCGATACGATGCGCGACATGACCGACCGGCTGGTGCGTAAGGGGCGGCTTGAACGGCATGTCTTGCGGGCGCAATGCACCAAATGCGGCGCGGCCACGGCCTGCGCACTGGCCGAGTATTATACGACGCCACAGGCCACGCCCGCAGCACAGTAACCAACCGGGGCAGGCGCCCCACAGGCGAACGGATGTGCCCGGCCCGATTGCAGGCCGGGCACATTGGTTTCAAAGCGTCGCGCAGGCCGTCGCGATCCGGGCCAGCGCCTCGGTCAGTTCCGCCTCGGAGGTCGCATAGGAGATGCGGAAATACGGCGACAGGCCGAAGGCCGCGCCCGGCACCATCGCCACATCGGCCTCGTCCAGCAGCCAGGCGCAGAAGTCGCGATCCGATCCGATCACCCGGCCCGAGGGCGTAGTCTTGCCGATCAGCCCCGCGCAGGAGGCGAAGGTATAGAACGCACCTTCCGGCACCCGGCAACTGATCCCCGGGATCGCGTTCAGCGCGGCGACCACCAGATCGCGGCGACGGCGGAAGCTTTCGGTCCGGGCGGCCAGAAAATCCTGCGGCCCGTTCAGCGCGGCCAGCGCCGCCGCCTGAGAAATCGAGCTGGGGCAGGAGGTCGACTGGCTTTGCACCACCGCCATCGCCCGGATCAGCGCCTCGGGTCCGCCGGCGTAACCGATCCGCCAGCCGGTCATCGCATAGGCCTTGGACACGCCGTTCACCGTCAGGATGCGCGATTTCAGCCGTGGTTCCAACGCGGCGGGCGTGACGAACCGGAAATCGTCATAGACAATATGTTCATACATGTCGTCGACCATCAGCCACAACTGCGGATGGGCCAGCAGCACCTCGAGCAACGGGCGATACTCGGCCTCGGAATAGGCCGCACCCGTGGGGTTCGAGGGCGAGTTCAGGATCACCCAGCGGCTGCGCGGGGTGATCGCCGCAGCCAAGTCGGCGGCGCTCAGGCGGAAGCCCTGCGCACCGTCACAGGCCACCGCGACCGGCACACCCCCCGCAATCCGCACGATGTCGAAATAGGACGTCCAGCAGGGCGTCGGAATGATGACCTCGTCCCCGGGGTTCAGCGTCGCCATCAGCGCGTTGAACAAAACCTGCTTGGCACCCGTCGCCACGGTGATTTCGGCCGGCGTATAGTCCACGCCATTTTCGCGCCGGAATTTCCCGGCAATCGCCGCCTTCAGTTCGGGCGTGCCATCCAGCGCGGTGTATTTCGTCTGCCCTGCAGCCATGGCCTGCGTGGCGGCATTCTTCACCCAGTCGGGCGTGTCGAAATCGGGCTCGCCCGCGCCCAGAATGATCACCGGCTTGCCTGCACGCTTCATCGCCGCGGCCCGCGCACCGATCTGCAGGATTTCGGACACGCCAAGCGCGGCGATCCGGTCGGCCGGGACGAACCCGGCCGTTTCAGGAAGATCTGCGGTCATGTTCGCCTCAGTCGATGTCGAAGGTCACGCCCTGCGCCAGCGGCAGCTCGCGCGAGAAGTTGATCGTGTTGGTCGCCCGCCGCATGTAGCCTTTCCACGCATCCGAGCCGCTTTCACGCCCGCCGCCGGTTTCCTTCTCGCCCCCGAAGGCGCCGCCGATTTCCGCGCCCGAGGTGCCGATATTGACGTTGGCGATCCCGCAATCAGACCCGCGCGCCGACAGGAAGGTTTCCATCTCGCGCATGTCCAGCGTGAAGATCGACGAGGACAGGCCCGCGCCGACCGCGTTGTGGTCTTCGATCACCGCATCGAAATCACCGTATTTCATCACATAAAGGATCGGCGCGAAGGTTTCCTCCAGCACCGGGCCCAGCTGCGCGGGCATCTCGACAAGCGCCGGGCGCACATAATAGGCCGCGTTCGAGGCGACAGCCTCGCGTTCGCCGCCATGCACCGTGCCGCCCGCGGCGCGCGCGGCGGCCAGCGCATCCTGCATCGCGTCGAAGGCCAGCTTGTCGACCAGCGGCCCGACCAGCGCCTGGGTTTCCAGCGGGTTGCCCACCGAAACGCTCGCATAGGCCTTGATCAGCCGCGGCACCAGCGCGTCATAGACGCTGTCATGCACGAACAGCCGCCGCATCGTGGTGCAGCGCTGCCCCGCCGTGCCCATCGCCCCGAATGCGACCGCGCGCAGCACCATGTCCAGATCGGCCGAGGGGCAGACGATGCCCGCATTGTTGCCGCCAAGCTCCAGGATCGTGCGCCCGAAGCGCGCCGCCACCTTGGGCCCGACGATCCGCCCCATCCGGGTCGAGCCGGTGGCCGAGATCAGCGCCACATCCGGGCTTTCGACCAGCACATTGCCGACATCCCCCGCGCCGATCAGCACCTGGCACAGATCCGCGGGCGCGGCACCGAAGCGCGCCAGTGCCCGCTCCAGGATCGCCTGGCTCGCAAGCGCGGTCAGCGGGGTTTTTTCCGACGGCTTCCAGATCACGGGATCGCCGCAGACAAGGGCCAGCGCCGTATTCCACGACCAGACCGCAACCGGGAAGTTGAAGGCCGAGATCACGCCCACGACGCCCAGCGGATGCCAGGTTTCCATCATCCGGTGCCCGGGGCGTTCGGTGGCGATGGTCAGGCCGTAAAGCTGCCGCGACAGGCCGACGGCGAAATCGCAGATGTCGATCATTTCCTGCACTTCGCCCAGGCCTTCGGACGGGCTTTTGCCGGCCTCGATCGACACAAGTTTGCCCAATGCCTCTTTCGAGGCGCGCAACTCTTCACCCAGCAGGCGCACCAGTTCGCCACGTTTGGGCGCGGGCACCATGCGCCAGGCCTTGAACGCGGTTTTCGCGCGGGCAATGGCGGCAGCGGCGGTGTCGGGCGTGTCCGCGACCAGCGCACCGATCTGCTCGCCGGTCACCGGGCTGAAGCTGGCCATTGTGCCGCTGGTATAACGGGCCGCATCGACGCCAAGCGTGTCAAGCAGGGTGCGGGTTTCGGTTGCAAGCGACATGGAGTGTCCTTCCTTGGGGCTTATTCGAGAAAATAGATGAGGGTGATCAGCGCCGCCGACGCGGCCAGCCCATATAGGGTGAAGGCGCGGTTGACAGCGAAAGTGACGCGGGTCGGCGGCATGTGCAGATGCCGTCCGGTGATGATCGACATGGCCGAAATCGGCGAGGCCGAAATCGCCAGCGCCCAGGCGAAGCACAGCGCCAGCGCCAGCGCAAAGGGATGGGCCGCACCCACCGGCCCCGCACCGAACAGTTGCGCGGCCATCACCATGACAATCGAATGCGGGATCATCAGCGCACCCGCCAGCGGGATCAGCACCAGGCAACCCAGAATGATCGCCAGCGCCGGCAATGCGCCGCTTTCGATCAGCGCACCGATGCCCAGTGCATTGAGCGCCACCGACGCCCCGGCACCGATCACAGCGGCCGCCAGAAAGATCGTCGCCTCGTTCGCCATCACGGCCGAGGCCTCGGACAGCGCGGCCAGCGGGCTGGTGCCCTTGGGGGCGCGTGCGGCAGGTTCGATCCGCGGCCACAGAACGGCCAGAAGCGGCAGCACCAGACAGGCCGCGACCAGAAAGCTGATGTCGAGCCCGCGATGCAGCGCCAGCGTCACCGCGATCAGCCCGGCCACGGCGGCCAGAATTGCCGCCAGCGCCCGACCGCCCTGCACGGTGGCGGTGCTTTCCGGGTCGGCGGTGGCCGCGGTGCGCCCGATCAGCAGGCTGCCCGCCGACACCAGCATCGCGGCACCGAAGCTCAGCGCCAGAAAACGCACCGGGTCCAGCCCCGGGATCGCCGAGGTGACGATGGCAAAGCCCACGCCGATCGGGTTCCAGACCGTCATCAGGATCGTGCCGCGCAGCGCCGCCAGCGTCACCGGCGCCGGGTCGATGCCCGGCTTGCCCTCGGCCCGGGCGCGGGCGGCATGGTCGGTCGCGATGTCGGACATCATCCCGATCGTGCCGATATTGAACAACACCGACAGGAACTGCGCGCCGAAGGTCATCGCCGCACTGCGCATCCGGGCGGGGTAGGCAAACAGGCGTGCCGCCGCCACGCCGATCACGCGCGAGGCGCGCACCGGCGCCCGGATCAGCCCGAGCGTGGTCAGAAAGGCGGAAAACGCAGTGCCCTGAAACAACGCCCGGGTCATCGCGGGCAGTGCCTCGGGCGCGGCCAGCGCGACCAGCGCCGCCACCCCCAGGGCCGCGATGGCAAAGATCCGCGCGATCCGCTGCACATGCGGCAGCCGGATCAGCGCCAGCATCACCGCCGCCGCCGCCGCGACCCAGTTCAACGCGCCCCAGCCCGGCGCGATGCGCATGCCGATCTGCCCGGCGACCAGCGCCCCGATCATCACCACCGCCAGCAGCCCGGCCACACGCGCGATGACATCCCCGCGCGTCAGCCCCATGCCGCCATTCACATGCCTGTCCGTCATTCCCGCCTCAGATCCGATCCGACACGAAATGCACCAGCCCCGCACCCGCCGCATACCAGGCGAATTTCGCGTCGCGCAGACTGGCCGCTTCAGAGCGCGTCACCGGCAGCGGCATCGCATCCGGCGGCAGATCGCCCAGAATATGTCGTGCCAATGCCTTGCCGAACACCGTGCCCGGCGCAATGCCTCGCCCGTTATAGCCGCAAAATCCCAGCGCGCGCTCGCCAAAGACATGCAGACGCGGCAAGTTGTCCGAGGTCATGCCGATCCGGCCCCACCATTCGGTTTCGAACCCGATCCCGCGCAACTGCGGGAAGATCCGGTGCATCGCGCGCAGCGCCCAGGCCCGGTGCGTGGCGCGGTCGATCCCGCCCAGCCGCCCGACCGACCCGAAAATCAGCCGCCCCGCCGCATCCATCCGGTAGGACGACAACACCTCGGGCGTATCCCAGCACCCTTCGCCCCCGGGCAGAATCGTCGCGCGGACATCGTCGGGCAGAACCGGGGTGGACATGTTGAAATAGGGCAGGATCACCTGTTCGCGCACGATTTCTGGGAATACCGCCTGAGTGTAGGCGTCCGAGGCCGGGATCAGCCATTTCGCCCGAAGCGTGCCGGCCTCGGTGCGCAACCGCCAGTCATTGCCATCGCGCGCGACCGAGGTCACCGGCGAATTGGCATGGATCACCGCCCCGGCCTGCAGCGCCGCGCGGGCCAGCCCCCGCACATAGGCCAGCGGCTGGATCGTGCCCGCGCGATGGTCCAGCAACGCGCCGGTATAGCGCCCGCCGCCCACCCGCGCCCGGGTCTGCGCGGCATCCAGCAACTCGACAGGCGCACCGCAGGCTTGCCACTGCGTCATGCGGTCGGTGATTTCCCGCAAACCGGACGCGCCGACGGCCAGATGCAGCGTGCCGTTATGCACCGCCTGACAGTCGAGCCCGTGGCGGCGCACGATCCCGAAGACCTCGGCAGGGGCGTTGCCCAGAAAGTCGAGCAGCCGCGCGCCATAGTCGGCGCCCAGCACGTTGGGCAATTCCTGCGGCATCACCCACATGCCGGCGTTCACCAGCCCGACGTTGCGCCCTGCGCCGCCGAACCCCGGCTCGACCGCCTCCAGCACCGTCACCGAAACGCCGGCCTCGGCCAGATGCAGCGCCGCCGACAGCCCGGTATAGCCTGCACCGATGATCGCCACCTCGGTTTCCGCCGCGCCATTCAGCGGCGGCAGCGAGGGGGCGGCGGGGGCGGACAGCTCCCAAAGACCATGGCTGCGGGGATCGTTGCGCATCATCGGGCTCCGACAAGAAATATGCGGCGACAGTGCCGCGCCTTTTTGAAGTGCCCCAAAACGCGCAGGAAGGCCAGTTCCGTGTGCGCCTGACATCATTCCATTGCGGAATGCGAAGACGCCCCGTGCCAGACCCGCAGAAACCGAGAGGGCCTTCCCGCGCGCACGCCTCCCCGCAACATGCCCAGAAACGGGGACACCAGCCATGCACAGGCCCCTCGGACGCCCATACCCATGCAAAACATCGGTTTTCAGCAAGAGATCGGGAAACAATCATTCCCGCGCAAAATCCGCCCAAAAATCATGCGCCGGGAAAATCCATGAAAACAATGCCTGCGCGCGGAACGCCGCAACGCAGCAAAAAACCTCTGCCTTTCAAGGGACCGCCAAAAGATCATTCCAAAAAAGAATGATCTTTTGCCTATCGGTTGATTGTCCCCACCCCTTTTCCGGCCCCGTTCTGATGCCAAGCCCGCCGCCCACCGGCCCGGGCGAGACCCATAACACCCCAACAGGGAGACCGCCCGTGATCAACCCGTTCCAATTCCCGCTTCGCAGCCTTGCCCTTGGGCTGGCCCTTGCCGCAGCCCTGCAAACCCCCGCCATCGCCGGATCGCCCGAGGACGGCTGGGGTGGTGTGCAGGCTGCGGGCAAGCTGCGCTGCGGCGCCGCCGTCTATCCGCCCTATGTCATGCGCGACCCTGTGACGGGCGACTATTCCGGCTTCTTCGCCGACCTGTGCCGCCAGTTCGGCGAAGAGGTGCTGAATGTCCCGGTCGAATTCGTCGACACCACCTGGGACAACATCGTGGCCGGGCTGCAGGCGGGCAAATGGGATATGTCGCTGGCGCTGAACCGCACGCCGACCCGCGCGCTGGCCGTCACCTTTTCGGAGCCTGCCGTGCCCTATGAGGTCACGCTGGTCTACAACAAGGCCAATCCGAAAGTGCCCGCCGATGCCAAGGGCCTGGCCGATTTCGATGTCGCAGGCATGACGATCGCCGTGGCGTCGGGCACCGCGATGGACAAATCGGTTTCGCCGCTGATCCAGAACGCCACGATCCTGCGCCTGCCGTCTTCGGACGAGGCGCGCCTTGCGGTGATGTCGCGTCGCGCCGATGTGCTGGCCGATCCGTCCGACACCAACCGCCTGTTCGTCGAGGCGAACAAGGATTGGGCCGTGGCAATGGCGCCGACGCCCGCAATTGCCAAACAGGGCGTGGGTTTTGGCCTGAACGCGGCCTTCCCGGCCAAGGACGTGGCCGCGCTGAACATCTTCATCGAAGAGAAGGTGGCGACAGGTCAGGTCGACCGGCTGGTCGACAAGGCCGTGCAACAGGTTCTGGCCGAGGGCCAGTGATCCCGGCGGCGGGGGCCTGCCCCCCGCCTTCACCCTTGGCGCAAAGCGACGAAGACGATGGTTCAGGACAAGCTCCTTAAAATTCACAATCTGCACAAATCCTATGGCGATCTGGACATCTTCAAGGGGCTCAGCCTTGCGATGGACCGGGGCGACCGGCTGGTCATCATCGGCCCCTCGGGCGGGGGCAAATCGACGCTTCTGCGCATCGTGATGGGCCTGGAGGACATCACCGGCGGCGATGTCTATCTGGATGGCAAACCCTATATTCTGCGCGATGGCGGCAAGACCAAGATCGACCACAAATTGCAGGCCCGGGTCGGCATGGTGTTTCAGCACTATACGCTCTTTCCGCATCTGGACATCCTGCGCAACCTGACGCTGGCGCCGGTGAAGACCCGCGGCACACCCCGCGCCGAGGCCGAGGCCAAGGCGATGGCGCTGCTGGAACGGTTCGGGCTGGCGGCGAAAGCGCGCGCCTATCCCGCGCAGCTGTCGGGCGGCCAGAAACAGCGCGTGGCGATTGCCCGGGCACTGATGCTCGACCCCGACCTGCTGCTGTTCGACGAAGTGACCTCGGCGCTCGACCCCGAACTGGTGGCCGAGGTCGAGGCGGTGATGATGGAACTGGCCGATCAGGGCATGCCGATGATGATCGTGACCCACGATATGCATTTCGCCCGCAACATCGCCAGCCGCGTGGTGTTTGCTGCGGGTGGCGTGGTGGTCGAGGATGGCCCGCCCGAACAGGTGCTGGACAATCCGCAGGTCGCCCGCACCCGCGAATTCGTCGAGCGCGTCTTTGCCAGGAAGAAATGAGCCATGGGTTACGAGCTGCAGTTTTTCTATGTCTGGCAAAATCTCGACAAGCTGGGGCAAGGCTTGCTGGTCTCGCTGGAGCTGACCGGGCTGGCCAATCTGATCGGGCTGACCGCAGGGTTCGCGATTGCGCTGATGCTGCGCGCCCGGATGCCGGTGCTGCGTGTGCCTGCCACGGCCTTGGTCGAGCTGTTCCGCTGCACGCCGGTGCTGATCCAGGTCGTCTGGTTCTTTTACTGCGTGCCGATCCTGTTCAACCTGTTCGTCGATCCGATGGTGATGGGCGTGCTGGCTCTGGGGCTGAACCTGGCGGCGTTCAATGCCGAAGGATACCGTGCCGCGATCCAGTCGGTGCCGCGCGAACAATATGATGCCTGCGCGGCGCTGGGGCTTGGTGGCTGGACCCGGGTGCGCCACGTCGTGCTGCCCCATGCCCTGCGCGCGGCCCTGCCGGTGCTGATGACCAACGGCATCACCATCTTTCAGCAAAGCGCGCTGGTCGCGCTCGTGGCGATCCCGGACCTGATGTACGAGGGCAAGATGCTGGCCACCGAAACCTACCGCCCGATCGAGACCTATACCGTGGTCGCGGCGATCTATTTCGCGATTTCGGCGCCGATCTCGCTGATCGTGCAACGTATCGAGGCGCGGTTCGACCGCGTTCAGGCCTGAGGAGAGCAGCATGCATTTCGATCCGACGATCCCGTTCAAATACTGGGATGCACTGCTGATCGGGCTGGGCACCAGCCTGCGGCTGACGCTGATCTGTCTGGCCATCGGCGTCGCACTTGGGTTCGTGACCTCGCAGGCGCGGCGCTCGCGGTTGATGCCGGTGCGCGCGGTGGCGATTTTCTATGTCGAACTGTTCCGCGGCACCCCGGTTCTGATTCAACTGTTCTGGATCTTCTACTGCCTGCCGATGCTGATCGGGGCCGAACCCGGGAACTTCATTTCGGCCGTGCTGAGCCTGTCGCTCTATGCCGGGGCGATCACGTCCGAGACCTTCCGTGCGGCGCTGAAATCCATCCCGCGCGAGCAATATGACACCTGTCGTGCCTTGGGGATCACCGGACTGCGGCTTGCGATCTGGGTGGTGCTGCCGCAGGCCCTGCTGCGGGCGATCCCCACGCTCCTGTCGAATGCGGTTGCGCTGTTCAAGGAAAGCGCGCTGATCTCGGCGGTGGGGATGGCGGATCTGATGTTCATCGGCTCGTCGATCGCCAACCGCACCGGGCGCCCGGTCGAGATGCTGACCGCCATCGCGATCATCTATTTCACCGTGGCCTTCCCGCTGACCCGCATCGTCGGCCGTGTCGAAACCCGCATCCTGCGGCGGCTGGCGGTCTGAAAAGAGGCACAGAAAATGCTTGTCTCGGCGCGACACCCGGGCGACATCAGGCGCGACCAGATCGGAGCCCTGCTGATGAAAACCCCGCGTCGCTTTCTGCCTTCGCTGTCGCTGTTGCAGGCGTTCGAGGCGGCGGCGCGCCTGCAATCCATCACCGGCGCCGCGCAAGAGCTGTCGCTGACGCAAAGCGCGGTGTCACGGCAGATCCGCGCGCTGGAGGAACAGCTGGGCACAACCCTGTTCCACCGCGAGAAACAGACGATCCGGCTGACGCTGGGCGGCGTGTCTTACGCCCGAGAGGTGCGCGAGGCGTTGCAGAAAATCTCGCAGGCGTCGATGAACCTGCGCGCCAATCCCCATGGCGGCACGCTGTCGCTGGCGATCCTGCCCACCTTCGGCACGCGCTGGCTGGCGCCGCGGCTGCCCGCGTTTCTGGCCGAAAATCCGGGCATCACGATCAATCTGGTGACCCGGCTGACGCAGTTCGACTTCTCGACCGAGGCGGTGGATGCGGCAATCCATTTCGGCCGCACCGACTGGCCCGGTGCCGATTCCGCCTATCTGATGGGCGAAGATGTGGTGCCGGCCTGTGCGCCGGAAATGGCCGCGCGGTTTGGTTTTGCCACACCGGCCGATCTGCGCGCCGCACCGCTGTTGCACCTGACCTCGCGCCCGGACGCGTGGGAGAAGTATTTCCTGCGCAACGGTGTCGATGCGCAAAATGTCCACGGCATGCTGTTCGACCAGTTTGCCACCGCCGCACAAGCGGCCGCGGCGGGCATGGGCGTGGCTCTGCTGCCGACCTTTCTGATCGAAGATGAAATCGCGGCCGGGCGTCTGGTGCGCGCGCTTGATGCGCCGATGCGCTCGGACGAGGCCTATTACCTGTGCTGGCCCCGCGATCAGGAAAGTTATGAACCGCTGCGGTTGTTCTGCACCTGGCTCAGCGCCGAGACCCGCGCCTTCGAAGCGGCGCGGGCGGCAGGCTGATCTTCACGCCAGACTGTTCCAGGCCAGAATGGCCGCGCTCAGGTCCTCGACGGCCGAGCCTACCCCCTTGAACAGCGTTATCTCGCCGGGGCCGCGGCGCGGGTGCCTGTTGTCACGGCACAACGCTTCAAGCGTGCCTTCGATATCCGCCTCGGTGATCGCGCCCGCGGCCAGCGGCAGCGCGATATCGCCGCTTTCGATGCGCGCATGATCGGTATCCAGAAAGATCCGCGCACGTTGCAGCGCCCTGTCGTCGGCCTCGCGCATCTCGGGGGTGAACGATCCGATCAGGTCGATATGCTGACCCGGATGCAGCCAGTCACCATGGATCAGCGGCGTTCTCGACAACGTCGCACAGGACACGATATCGGCGCGGCCCACGGCGGCTTGCAGATCGGGCGCGGCCACCGCGGGAATACCCTGCGCACGCAGATCGGCGGCAAGCGCTTCGGCCGAAGCCGCGGTGCGGCTCCAGACTTCCACCGCCTCGATGGGCAGCGCGGCGCGATAGGCCTGTGCCAGATTGGCGCCGACACGCCCCGCCCCCACGATCAGGTGACGCCGGCTGTCGGGTCGCGCCAGCCTGCGCGCCGCCAGCGCCGAAGCCGCCGCCGTGCGCCGCGCGGTCAATTCGCCACCATCGAGCAGCAATTTGTGCGCGCCGGTCACCCGATCGAACAGGATATAGCTCGACGCGATCGCGGGCAGCCCGCGCCCGGCGTTGCCGGGATGGACATTGACGATTTTCACCCCGCCCCAGCCCGCCGCCTGCCACGCGGGCATCAGCAGCAGCATGTCATCGGCGGCACCGGGGTTGACCATCGGGTGATGGTGGCGCAGCGGCACCTCCGCGCCCGCGCGAAATCCTGCATCCAGCGCGTCGATCAGCGGCCCGAACGGCAGCGCGGCGCGTGTCTCTTCCAGCGTCAAAACCTGCATGTCACCTCACAGAGCCTCAAGCCAGCGCGCGCGCGACGACACATCGCGCAGCGCCGGGGGTTCACCAGCCATCGCCTGCGCCAGAGTTTCTGCGGCGCCCAGGCTCATCGTCCAGCCAAGCTGGCCATGACCGGCATTGATCCAAAGATTTTCGAACCGACGCACCCGCCCCAGATAGGGCGGTCCGGCGGGCGTGGTCGGGCGCAGGCCCGTCCAGAATTCCGGGTGGTCCAGATCGACCGCCGCGCCAAAACTGCGCCGCACATACGCATCCAGCAGCTTCACGCGGTCGGCAGGCAGGCTGCGGTCGCGCCCGGCGAATTCGGCAATCGCCGTGACCCGCAGCCGGTCGCCATAATTGGCCACTGCCAGCAATTCGGTTTCATCGACGAAGGGCAGCTTCGGCACGCCCGCGGGGTCGGTGATCCGCCAGGTGCCCGAATACCCCTTGACCGGATAGATCGCCGGCGCAAAGCCCAGCGGCCGGGTCAGATCCGGCGTCTCGACCCCGGTCGCCAGCACCACCCCCGCGCAGGCAATCGGCCCCGCATCGGTCTGCACCGCCGTGATCCGGCCATTCGCGCGGGCAAACCCGGTGACATCGGTGTCATAGCGAAACTCGACGCCGTTTTCGGCCGCCCAAGCCGCGGTGCGCCCAGTGAACAGATGGCAATCGCCGACAGAATCGATCCGGCTGAGCAAGCCCCCCGCCAACCGGTCGCGCATCGCCGCCAGCCCGGGTTCGCGCGCAATCAGATCGTCGCGGCTCAGCGCAGTGATTTCGGCCCCCGCGCCGACCTTGGCGGCATAGTTGCGAAACTGCGCGGCATCCTGAAACAGATAAAGCGCGCCCGCATGCCAGGTTGCGGCAGGCAGGCCCATCTCGGCCTCGGCGGCCTGCAACATGTCGCGGCTATAGCGGCTCAGCCGCCGCTCCTTGTCGGTATTCACCTTGTTCGCAGCGGTGGTGCAGTGGCGCAGGAATTCCACCCCCCAGCGCCACAGTGCCGGGTCCATCAGCCGCGTCACCCGAATGCCCGGCGCCCGCCCCAGCAGCGCCTGCCCCAGTGCCGGAATCGCCGCGGGCTCGGCCCAGGCCTTGGCATGGCCCACCGCCATGATCCCGGCATTGCCGCGCGAACACAGCTGCGCGGGGCCCGGCAACCGCTCGATCACGGTCACCCGCCTGCCCCGTTTCGCCAAGGCGCGCGCTGTCATCGTGCCGATGACCCCCGCGCCGATCACCACGATCGGATCGTCTTGCATCTGTCTCTCCTCAGGGGGTCTCGTGCAGGTCGCAGACCCACAGAACTTCGGCCGGGGCATCGCTGAGGGAAATCAGCGCATGGCCCATCGCACTGTCAAAGGCGAAACTGTCGCCGGGGCCCAGATCGACGGGGGCGTAATGTTCGGTGTGAACCCGCACACGCCCGCTTTGCACGACGATCTGTTCCTGGCCCGGGTGGCTTTGCAGCGCTTCGAAAGCCTCAAGGCTGCGCGCCAGAATTGTGGCGCGAAACACCAGATAGGGCTTGGCCGCAACGTCGTCGCACAGCGGTTCAAGCCGATACTGCGGGGTTTCGATCACCCGCCCCTGCCCCGCCCGCGCAAGCGAACGCCAGCCCGAAAGCCGTTGCATCCGGCGGTAGTTCAGCAGTTCCGGGATCGCCAAATCCAGACCTTTGCAGATCTTCACCAGCACATCGAAAGTCGGCGACAACTGCGCCCCCTCGATCCGCGACAGGCTGGCCGCCGACACCCCGCTTTGCGCGGCAAGTGCAGTCAGCGTCAGGCCCCGGTCAAGCCGGATCGCCCGTAGGTTATCGCCGAGCGCCAACGGCTCCGCGGGGCCAGGCAGGCTGTCGGGTATGTCTTGCTGGATCGTCTTCCACATGGCGGGCTCCGCTCCGGGGTTTCCAGCAGATGTGAGGAAAATTTGCGTATACGCAAATTAATTTCAGCCAAAGCGCGCCGGAAAACCAGCGGCGCCACAAACTTACGCAAGATTTCAGGGGGATGCCTTGCCCTGCACAATACACAGGCAAGAAAGAAATCGCCCCGCACAACGGCGGGGCGAAAGTCTCAGTTATCCATTTTCAGCGCCGAGATGAACGCGGTCTGCGGGATCTCGACCTTGCCGAACTGGCGCATCTTCTTCTTCCCGGCCTTTTGCTTTTCCAGCAGCTTCTTCTTCCGGGTCGCGTCACCGCCATAGCATTTCGCGGTCACGTCCTTGCGCATCGCCGACAGCGTTTCACGCGCGATCACGCGGGCGCCGATGGCGGCCTGAATCGGGATCTTGAACATGTGCCGCGGGATCAGCTCTTTCAGCTTCTCGACCATCGCGCGGCCCCGGGCCTCGGCCCGGTCGCGGTGCACCATGATCGACAGCGCATCGACCGGCTCGTCGTTTACCAGAATCGACATTTTCACCAGGAAATCCTCGCGATAGCCCGAGATCTGGTAATCGAAGCTGGCATAGCCCTTGGTGACCGATTTCAGCCGGTCGTAGAAGTCGAACACCACTTCGGCCAGCGGCAGGTCATAGACCACCATCGCGCGGCTGCCCGCATAGGTCAGGTCCATCTGGATGCCGCGCCGGTCCTGACACAGTTTCAGAACATCGCCCAGATATTCGTCGGGCACCATGATCGTGGCCTTGATCCGCGGCTCTTCGATATGGTCGACCAGCGTCAGGTCGGGCATGTCGGCGGGGTTGTGCAGGTCGCGCACCTCGCCGTCCTTCATATGCAGCTTGAACACGACCGACGGCGCAGTGGTGATCAGATCAAGGTCATATTCGCGTTCCAGACGGTCGCGGATCACCTCGAGGTGCAGCAGGCCAAGGAAGCCACAGCGGAAGCCGAAGCCAAGCGCGGCCGAGGTTTCCATTTCATAGCTGAACGAGGCATCGTTCAGCGCCAGCTTCTCGATCGCGTCGCGCAGCGGTTCGAAATCATTCGCATCGACCGGAAACAGCCCGCAGAACACCACCGGCTGCGCCGGTTTGAACCCCGGCAGCGCGGCGGCGCAGGGTTTCTTCTCATGCGTGATCGTGTCGCCGACGCGGGTGTCGCGCACCTGCTTGATCGAGGCGGTGAACACACCGATCTCGCCGGGCCCCAGTTCGGCAATATCGACCATCTGCGGTTTCAGCACCGACAGCTTGTCGATGCCATAGACCGCGCCGGTCTGCATCATCTTGATCTTGTCGCCCTTGCGGATGACGCCATCCATCACCCGGATCATCACGACGACGCCCAGATAGCTGTCATACCAGCTGTCCACGAGCATCGCCTTCAGGGGGGCGTCGCGGTCGCCTTTCGGCGGCGGCAGGCGGGTGACGATGGCCTCCAGCACATCGGGAATGCCCAAGCCCGATTTCGCCGAAATCGGAATCGCATCGCTGGCGTCGATGCCGATCACATCCTCGATCTGTTCCTTCACCCGGTCGGGCTCGGCCGCGGGCAGGTCGATCTTGTTCAGCACCGGCACGATTTCATGGCCCGCGTCGATCGCCTGATAGACGTTGGCCAAGGTCTGCGCCTCGACGCCTTGGCTGGCATCCACCACCAGCAGGCTGCCTTCGACCGCGCGCATGCTGCGGCTGACCTCATAGGCAAAGTCGACGTGACCGGGGGTGTCGATCAGGTTCAGGATATAGGTCTGGCCATCCTTGGCGGGATATTCGATCCGCACCGTGTTGGCCTTGATGGTGATGCCCCGCTCGCGCTCGATATCCATCGAGTCGAGCATCTGCGCCTTCATGTCGCGCGCAGCCACCGTGCCGGTGAGCTGGATCAGCCGGTCGGCGAGGGTGGATTTGCCGTGGTCGATATGCGCCACGATGGAGAAATTGCGGATGTGATCGAGCTGGGTCATGGGCGCGATATAGCGATAAAAACAGAGGCCGGGAAGGGGGATTGAAGGGGCGTGCTACGCCTTGAGAAAGACATCAATGGCGCGCCCGGCACAGGCCCTTATCGCATCTTCCAGAAAACCGGCCTGCGCCACGCGCATGGCATGCCAATCATCCCCCGGGGAACGCCGGCGATGAAACCGCGTCCCTTTCCGGCCCCCTCGTCCATCTGCGATTGCCCCCGCACCGAGATGGTAGGAATATGCGCCATCGATTCCCACACTCAATCCGGAAGATGCCATGATCCTGTCCGTTCCCAACATGACCTGCGGCCACTGCAAGGCCGCCGTCGAAGCCGCGATCACCGAGGTCGGCGGCAAGGCGCTGGTGAGTCTCGAAGACCGCGAAATCGAGGTGAACGGCCTGCCCGAAGCGACGGTGCTGGCCGCTCTGAAAGCCGCAGGGTATGAAGCCGAGGTCATCGCCTGACGCCAGAGCTTGCGGGCCTGATTTTGCCGCCCACCAGCCATGGTGGGCCGCATGCCCCGGGCGCCTGGACCGGCGGATTTTCGCGCGCGACATTGTGAATTCTTGCGATTTTTCGTATAATGCGGTGCAAATAACAGGCCGGGGCCATGACCCCGCCGGAATCAAAGAGGCAGAGCAATGAAGACTTCCCTCCTTGCGGTGGCGTTCGTGGCCTTGGGCGCAACCCAATCCCATGCCGGCCCGATCGACAACGCCTGTCTGAACGCCGGGCGCTCGGCCGCGAACCGCCAGCTGTGCGGCTGCATCCAGCAGGTCGCCGACATGACCCTGTCGCGGGCCGATCAACGCCGGGCCTCGGGTTTCTTCAAAGACCCGCACAAGGCCCAGGAAGTGCGCCAGTCCGACCGCAAATCGGACGAGGATTTCTGGCTGCGCTACAAATCCTTCGCCAGCACGGCCGAGGCCTACTGCGGCGGCTGAAGCCGGGCGATCAGCGCCTGCGCGCCCTGTTCGATCAGACGCAGGCACCCGTCGAAGTCGCGCGTGTAATAGGGGTCGGGCACATCCTGCGTGCCCGGCGCCCCATCCAGAAACAGCCGCAATTCGGCGCGCGCGCCCGCTGGCGCCAGCCGCGCCGCATCGCGCAGGTTCTGCCCGTCCATCGCCAAAATCAGATCGAAAGCCGCGAAGTCGGCGCGCATCAGTTGCCGCGCGCGTAGCGCGCTCAGGTCATAGCCCCGTGCCCGCGCGGCGGCCTGTATCGGGCCATAGGGCGGTTCGCCCGCGTGCCAGCCGCCGGTGCCCGCACTGTCGGCCTCGGCCCGCAGGCCCGCCTCGGCGGCCAGTTTGCGAAACACACCTTCGGCGGCGGGGGACCGGCAGATATTGCCAAGGCAGAGAAACAGGATACGCATAGGGCGGTAATAACGAAGGGGGCGGCGATGGCCAAGATCGTGATACTGACCGGCGCGGGGATTTCTGCGGAAAGCGGGATTCGCACCTTCCGCGCCGAGGACGGGCTGTGGGAGGAACACAGGGTCGAAGATGTGGCCACGCCCGAGGGCTTTGCCGCCGACCCCGATCTGGTGCACCGTTTCTACAACGCGCGCCGGGCCGCCGTCACCGCCGCCGAACCCAATGCCGCCCATTGCGCCCTGGCCGATCTGGAAGCGGACGGCCGCCACGAGGTGCTGGTGGTCACGCAAAACGTCGATGATCTGCACGAACGGGGCGGTTCGCGCCACGTCATCCACATGCACGGCACATTGAACGGGGCACTCTGCGCGGCGTGCGGGCACCGCTGGCCCGCCCCTGCCGTGATGCACCGAACCGATTCCTGCCCGTCCTGCGGCGTGCCTGCGACGCGCCCCGACATCGTCTGGTTCGGCGAAATGCCCTATCGGATGGAAGAGATTTGGACCGCCCTGCGCGCGGCCGACCTGTTTGTGTCCATCGGCACCTCGGGCAATGTCTATCCGGCGGCGGGTTTCGTGCAGGATGCGGTGCGCGCCGGTGTCGAAACGCTGGAACTGAACCTCGAGCGTTCGTCGGGCACGCGCTGGTTCGACACGGCCCGCCACGGCCCGGCCACGGAAATCGTGCCCGCCTGGGTGCGCGAGATGCTGGCCTGAGGCGCAAAACCCGCCACAAGGGCGCAATGAATCGCTTGACGAAGGGCCCGTTTGCCCCTATCCCCCGCAAACGGATTTCCGGGCGCTGCTTGACGGCGCCCGTTGGTGTTAGGAAAGACGGGCGATCACGCCCCGAGGAAACGAAGGATTGATGCCATGTCGCGCGTCTGCGAACTGACCGGCAAAGGCCCGATGACGGGCAACAACGTGAGCCACGCGAACAACAAGTCGCGTCGCCGCTTCCTGCCGAACCTGAACGAAGTGACCCTGATCTCGGACGTGCTGGGTCAGTCGTTCAAACTGCGTATTTCGGCCGCTGGCCTGCGCTCGGTCGACCACCGTGGCGGGCTCGACGCCTTCTTGGCGAAAGCCAAGGACGAAGAGCTGTCGGCTTCGGCGCTGAAAATCAAAAAAGCGATCGCCAAGGCTCAGGCTGCCGCCTGATTCTAGCGCAAGCTGATGAAAAGGCCCCGCTTTTGCGGGGCTTTTGCATATCTGGCGCCCGTTTCGACGCGCCGAATTATTTCTCGCTGCACCCCGCCCGACTTGACCTAAGTACTGGCGCGACCCGAATCGCCGCGCTAGATTTGCGGCATGAACCGGAACCTTCGCATCGTGGCCGCCGTTGTTCTGGCGGCAATCCTTGCGGCGACGAGCCTGACCATGGCCGTTGCCCGGGGACAGACGCGTGTGGCCGGAGAGGTCGTGATCTGCACCGGCTACGGGGTGACAACGATCTCGGTAGATGCGAACGGCAACCCCGTTGGCCCGGTTCATTTGTGCCCCGACATGGTGCTTGGCCTGATGGCCGCGCTCGATACCCCTCCGCCTGTCGTCACGCGTCCCGAAGGACGGGTGGAGCGGATCGAGACGCCGGAGCCTGTCCGCCTGAGCGCTCAGTCCGCGCCGGTCGCGCGGGCGCGCGGGCCGCCTGCCCTGGTCTGATTCCTTCGTTTCAGATTTCAGACCAGACAGGAGACGGCATGTCCCCCTTCAAATTGATTCTCGCCGCGACTGCGGTTGCGTTTGCGCTCCCTGCAGTGGCCGGTGATATCGTGATCACCGATCCCTATGCACGGGTCTCTACCACGATGTCGAAATCGGGTGCGGCGTTCATGGTGATCGAAAACCATGGCGCCCAGGCCGACCGGCTGGTGAGCGTCAGCTCGGATGTGGCGGACCGGACCGAGCTGCACACCCATATTTCCGATGGCAATGGGGTGATGCAGATGGTCGAAGTGCCCGAGGGTTTCTCGATCCCGATGCATGGCACGCACGCGCTGCAGCGTGGCGGCGATCATGTGATGTTCCTTGGCCTGAAAGACGCCGTTGCCGATGGCGACGTGCTGCACCTGGTGCTGCATTTCGAACATGCGGGCGATGTGGCTGTCGACGTGCCCGTCGATCTGAAACGTGACGGGCAAGGCATGGCGAACATGCCGATGGGCGGAATGCAGATGATGCATGGCGCCCCGGACGGCACGATGCCGATGCATATGCCGAACAACTGAGCGGGGCCGCGCGGGTTTCCCGACTGCGCGTCTTCGAAATCTCTCCCACCCCGTAACGCGTCCCTTGCCGCGGGGTGGGCCACCGCCATCAGGTTTTCCCGAGCTTGGATGCGGTGTCTTGAAATGAGGGTGGCCGCTCTCCCTGATGGTCCGCCCGCAGGTCAAGGTCTGTCCCTGCCGCCCACATGCCCTTGCGGGTCGGCGGGGACAGAGACCTGACCCGGATAACAAAAGCCCCGGCAGATGGCCGGGGCTTTGTCATTTTGGATGAACCCGCGTGCGGCTCAGCCGTTCAGCACCGCCAGCATCTCGGCCGCCGCGGCCGCAGGGGCCGCCTGCCCCGCCGCCACCGCATCGCCCAGCGCCTGCAACTTCGCGCGCACCGCCGCATCGGCGGTCAACCGTGCCAGCAACCCTTCGCGCACCTCGGTTTCGAACCAATGGCGCGACTGCTCGGCCCGGCGTCGTGCGAAATGACTGTTTTCGCGCCGCCATTCGGCCAGCGTCCTCATCTCGTCCCAGGCCTTCGCCAACCCGTCCTCGGCCAGCGCCGACACCGGCAGCGCCTTGGGAAAACCTTCGGGGTCCTGCGGGCGCTTGCGCAACAGGCGCAAGGCGCCGGCATAATCCGAAACCGTGCGCATCGCCGCGGGCTTCAGATCGCCATCGGCCTTGTTCACCAGAATCATGTCGGCCATTTCCATGATCCCGCGTTTGACGCCCTGCAGTTCATCGCCGCCTGCGGGCGCCATCAGCAGGATGAACAGATCGGTCATCTCGGCCACCAGCGTTTCGGACTGGCCCACCCCCACGGTCTCGATCAGCACCACGTCGAAGCCCGCGGCCTCGCACAGCGACACGGCCTCGCGGGTGCGGCGCGCCACGCCGCCCAGCTGCGCCTGACTGGGCGACGGCCGGATGAAGGCCATCGGATCGCGCGACAGCCGCTCCATCCGGGTCTTGTCACCAAGGATCGAGCCACCCGAGCGCGCCGAACTGGGATCGACCGCCAGCACCGCGACCTTGAGCCCCTGCGCCGTCAGCATCATCCCGAAACTTTCGATGAACGTCGACTTGCCGACGCCCGGCGTGCCCGACAGACCGATGCGCAACGCCTGACGGCCACAGGGCGCCAGCGCCTCCAGCAGCGCCGCAGCCTGCGCGCGATGATCGGCCCGACCGGATTCGACCAGCGTGATCGCCCGGGCCAAAGCGCGGCGGTCGCCTTGCAGGATTTTCGGAGCAAGATCGGCGGCGGGCGTCTGAGCGGTCATCGAAAAGGCCTTCGGGTCGGGGGCTTCTGACGAAACCGTCAGAAAACGTGAAACGGTTTCGGTTTCTTGCCCCCTCGCGGCAGTGTATGTCCAGAGCGAAGGCAGAATTCGTGAGGAGTAACATGGTTTCGCTGACCCAAACCCTGCGCCGGAGCCTGCCACTGGCCCTTGCTGCCGCGCTGTCGCTTGCGCAGCCGTTGCACGCCGATCAGACCGACCGGATCGACTTTGACGTGGTGCTCAAGGGGATCACCGCCGGGCGCCTGACCATCGACGGCAAGATCGAAGGCAATTCCTACGGTGCCAACGGCGTGATGAAGACCGCAGGTCTTGTCGGCGCGTTGAAAACCATCCGCTATGATGCCCGCGTTTCGGGTGGCTATGTGGACGGGGTTTTCACGCCGCTGCAATTTGCAGAAACCGCGCTGCGCTCGGGCAATACGGTCGAACATGGCATTGTCTACAAGAACGGCAAGCCGGTTTCCGTTACCCGGAACCCACCGCGCACCCCGCGCGACCGCGACGTGGCCCCCGACCAGCAAGGCGGCACGATCGACCCGCTGACCGCGCTTTATGCGGTGTTGCGCGATGTGCCGCGTGAAGAAGCCTGCAAGCTCAAGGTCACGATGTATGACGGCGCGCGGCGTTCGCAGGTCGCGCTGGCCGCACCGCAATCGGCGGGCGAGGGCGTGAAATGCGCAGGCGAATACCGCCGCCTCGAAGGGTTCTCGGAAAAGGACATGGCCGAAAAGACGCGCTTCCCCTTCGTTCTGACCTATGCGCCCACCGGCGATGGCCGCCTGCGCGTGGTCGAGATTTCGACCGACACGATCTATGGAAAAGGTCGGCTGAAACGGCGATAAGGCGGTGTGACCGACCGCTTGCCCATAGATGACGCGCTGCCCGCGCTGAAAACCGCCCTGGCTGCGGCGGGTCGTGCCGTGCTGATGGCGCCCCCCGGCGCGGGCAAGACGACGCGCGTGCCGCTGGCGCTGCTGGGGCAGGTGACGGGGCGGATCGTGATGCTCGAACCGCGCCGTCTGGCCGCCCGCGCCGCAGCCGAACGGATGGCCGAAACCCTGGGCGAGCCGGTAGGGCAGACCGTCGGCTACCGCATCCGGGGCGAGGCGAAAACCTCGCGCGCAACCCGGATCGAGGTGGTGACCGAGGGTATCCTGACCCGGATGATCCAGTCCGACCCCGAACTGACCGGCATCGGACTGGTGATCTTCGACGAATTCCACGAACGCAGCCTGAACGCCGATCTGGGCCTGGCGCTGGTATGGGAGGCGCGCGGCGCGCTGCGCGAGGATCTGCAGATCCTGGTGATGTCCGCCACCCTCGATGCCGAACCCGTGGCCGCCCTGCTGGGGGACGCGCCGGTGGTGCGTTCGGAAGGGCGCGCCTATCCGGTCGAAACCCGCTGGCTGCCCCGTCCTGTCCCTGCGGGGATGCGGCTGGAACCCGCCGTGGCCGCTCTGATCGAACAGGCCGTTCTTGAAAGCGCCGAAACCGGCCTTGGCGGCGGGGTTTTGGTGTTCCTGCCCGGCGAAGGCGAGATCCGCCGGGTCGAGGCCCTGCTCAGCGGACGGCTGCCACCCGGGGTGGCGATCCGTCCACTGTTCGGTGCAATGGATTTCGCCGCGCAACGTGCCGCCATCGCCCCCGCCCCCGCCGGACGCAAGATCGTTCTGGCCACCTCGATTGCCGAAACCTCGCTGACGATTCAGGATATTCGCGTGGTGGTGGATGCCGGCCGCGCCCGGCGCCTGCGCTTCGATCCCGGCTCTGGCATGGCGCGGCTGGTGACCGAACGGGTCAGCCGGGCCGAGGCCGAACAACGCCGCGGTCGCGCCGGGCGCGTCGCCGAAGGCCTGTGCTACCGGCTCTGGACCAAGGGCGAAGAGGGCGCGCTGCCCGCCTTTGCGCCGCCCGAAATCGCCGTGGCCGATCTGGCCGGGCTGGCGCTGGAACTGGCGCTCTGGGGGTCGGACGGGGCCGATCTGGCCTTTCTGACGCCGCCCCCCGCGCCGGCACTGGCAGAAGCGCGCGCACTGCTGACGGGGCTTGGCGCGCTGGATGCGCAGGGCCGGATCACCGCCCATGGGCGAGCGTTGGCCGCGCTGCCGCTGCACCCGCGACTGGGGCACATGCTGGTCACCGCAGGCCCCGAGGCCGCGACCCTGGCCGCCACCCTGGCCGAACGCGACCCGATCCGCGGCGCGCCCGCCGATCTGGGGCTGCGCATCGCCGCTGTGGCCAACCCGGGCCGCTATGAAGCCGAGCATCCGCACGCCGTGCATCGCAGCACGGTCGAGCGCATCCGCACCGAAGCCAAGCGCCTGGCGCGGATGGTGCAGCCCGCCGCGCGCCGCTTCAGCCTGGCCGAAATGGCCGCGCTGGCCTATCCCGACCGGATCGGGCTGCGCCGCAAGGGGGATGACGCGCGCTATGTGCTGTCGGGCGGCAAGGGCGCGGTGGTGGATGCCGCCGACCCGCTGGGCAAATCGCGGCTGATCGTGGCGAGTGATCTGGATGGCGACCCGCGCGAGGCGCGGGTGCGGCAGGGCATCGCGCTGGCCGATGCGGAATTGCGCGCGCTTTATGGCGATCAGATCGGCTGGGTCGATGTCTGCGAATGGTCGCGGCGCGAGGGCCGCGTGGTGGCGCGCCGGCAGGAACGCTTTGGCGCGCTGGTGCTGGACGACCGGCACTGGCCCGATGCCCCGCCCGAGGCACTGGCTCGTGGCGCGCTCGACGGGCTGCGCCAGATCGGCCTGACGCTCACCCCCGCTGCGCGCCGGTTCCGGGCCCGCGTCGACATCCTGCGCGCCGATGGCGCCGATCTGCCCGACCTGTCGGATGCGGCCCTATTGGCGGGCGAGGCCCTGCTGCCCTTCCTGCGCGGCAAGCGGAGCGAGGCCGATCTGCGCGGCATGGACCTGACCGAGGCGCTGCGCGCGCAACTCGACTGGGAGCAGATGAGCCTGCTTGACCGTCTGGCGCCCAGCCATTTCGAAACCCCGCTGGGCCGCCGCGTGCCGATTGATTATGACGGCGAGGCCCCGGCGATCGAGGTCAAGCTGCCCGAGATGTATGGCGTGACCACGCACCCGACCGTAGGCCCCAAACGCCACCCGCTGCGGATCAGCCTGCTCAGCCCCGGGATGAAGCCGATCCAGGTGACGATGGATCTGCCGGGCTTCTGGGATGGAAGCTATGCCGAGGTGCGCAAGGAAATGCGCGGCCGCTACCCGCGCCACCCCTGGCCGGAAAACCCGCGCGAGGCCGACCCCACGACCCGCGCCAAGCCCCGCGGCACATAAGGGGGCGCTGCCCCCTCGGCCCGAACGGGCCTCACCCCCGGGATATTTCAGCCAGACAGAAAGATGGAAAGCTTCTGTTAACCAGAAGATGTCAGTCTGGAGGCCAGGTGCAGGCGTGGACGCGTCCTCCCGTCCCCGTCACAGGCGCCCGGCTTATCCGCCCCTCTGCGGCCCGAGCCGGGCGTCTGTTTGCCCCCCCTTGCCATTCTTTCTGGCAAAAATATCCTCAGGGGGTGAATGGCCGCAGGCCAGAGGGGGCGCGAGCGCCCCCTTCCCCACGGCGGCCCAGGCTTACTTGCCCAGACACCAGCGCATCACCGCCTTCTGCGCGTGCAGGCGGTTTTCGGCCTCGTCGAAGATCACCGAATGCGGGCCATCCATCACCGCGCTTGTCGCCTCGTCATTGCGATGCGCGGGCAGGCAGTGCATGAACAGCGCATCGGGGTTCGCCTCGGCCATCAGCGCCTCGTTCACCTGATAGCCGCGCAGCTGGTTGTGGCGGCGTTCCTTGGCGGATTCCGGGTCATGCATGCTGACCCAGGTATCGGTGACCACCAGATCGGCGCCCTGCACGGCCTTGAACGGGTCACGCTCGATCTCGGCTTTCACGCCCTTGGAGCGCGCAAATTCGATCCACTCCCGCTCGGGGTCGAGCGTCGGCGGGCCGGTGAAGGTCAGATCGAACCCGAACTGTCCGGCGGCATGCAGGAAGCTGGCGCAGACATTGTTGCCGTCGCCCGACCAGACCACCTTCTTGCCGGCGATCGGGCCGCGGTGTTCTTCATAGGTCATCACATCGGCCATGATCTGGCAGGGATGGGTGCGGTTGGTCAGCCCGTTGATCACCGGCACGGTGGCGTGTTCGGCCATCTCCAGCAGGGTTTCTTCCTCGAAGGTGCGGATCATGATCAGATCGACATAGCGCGACAGCACCCGGGCCGTGTCGGCAATCGTCTCGCCATGGCCCAGTTGCATGTCGGAGCCCGACAGCACCATCGTCTGCCCGCCCATCTGCCGCACGCCCACATCAAAGGACACCCGCGTCCGGGTCGAGGGTTTTTCGAAAATCAGCGCAACCATGTGCCCCTTGAGCGGCTGGTCGTCATCCAGCGCACCCTTGGGGCGACCGGCGCGCGCGTCTTTCATCGCGCGGGCGTTGTCGATCATGCCGCGCAGGGCTTCGGGGCTGGTTTTATGGATGTCGAGAAAATGGTTCATCGGTTTGTCTTTCGTATCCGGGTCAGGGGCGTGCCCTGATCCCCGGAATATTTTTGCCCGGGAAACTCAGGCCTTGGCGTTTTCAAGCTGCGTGGCGGCGGCATCGAGGCGGGTGACAGCCTCGGCCATGTCAGCCTCGGAAATGTTCAGCGCGGGCAGAAGGCGCAGCACATTGTCGGCGGCGGGCACGGTCAGCAGGTTCTGCGCATAGGCGGCCTTGACCACATCGGCGGGGGCGATCTTGCATTTCAGCCCCAGCATCAGCCCCTGGCCGCGCACCGACTCGAACACATCGGGATGGGCGGCGACCAGACCTTCGAGCTTTTGCCGCAGGAAGCCCGCCTTGGCGTTCACCGCGTCCAGGAAGGCGGGGTCGGCGACGATTTCCATCACCTTGGCGCCCACAGCACAGCCCAGCGGGTTGCCGCCATAGGTCGAGCCATGGGTGCCCGCGACCATGCCCGAGGCCGCGTCCTCGGTCGCCAGCACGGCACCGATCGGGAAGCCGCCGCCGATGCCCTTGGCCACCATCATGATGTCGGGGGTGACACCCGCCCATTCATGCGCGAACAGCTTGCCGGTGCGGCCCACGCCGCATTGCACCTCGTCGAAGATCAAAAGCGCGCCGGTTTCGTCGCACAGATCGCGCAGCCCCTTCAGGCATTGGTCGGGCACCGGGCGGATACCGCCTTCGCCCTGCACCGGCTCGATCAGGACCGCGGCGGTCTTGTCGGTCACCGCGGCGCGCAGGCCTTCGTGATCGGCCCATTTCACATGGGTGAAGCCCGGCAGCAGCGGGCCGAAGCCCTTGACCATCTTTTCCGACCCGGCCGCGGCGATCGCCGCCGAAGACCGGCCATGGAAGGCGCCTTCGAAGGTGACGATCTCGGTCCGGTCCTCGCCTTTGTCATACCAGTATTTGCGCGCCATCTTCACCGCCAGCTCGCAGGCCTCGGTGCCCGAGTTGGTGAAGAAAACGGTATCGGCGAAGGTATGTTCGACCAGCAGATCGGCCAGCTTTTGCTGTTCAGGGATCTGATACAGGTTCGAGACATGCCACAGCTTGCCGGCCTGTTCGGTCAGCGCCGCGGTCAGCTCGGGGTTGGCGTGGCCCAGGGCGTTCACCGCGATGCCCGCGCCCATGTCCAGGTATCGGCTGCCATCCGCCGTCTCGAGCCAGGAGCCTGCGCCTTTGACGAAGGCGAGAGGGGCGCGGTTGTAGGTCGGCAGAATGGAAGCGATCATCGCATGTCTCCAATAGGGAAGGCCAAGGGGTGCAACAGGCCCAGAGGGCTGTCAACGGTTTTGGGCGGTGTGACGCGGGGGTTTTGGCAGGATGTGGCACGAAGCCACGGGTGATCGGTCGTCAGCGCAGGGTGCGGCGACGTCGGGGACGGGCAATAAGGGCGGTCCGGGTGATCATGCCCGCGCTTTAGCCCGGGCGCGGTTTTCTGTCAAAGCCTTCTTGCGTCAGCGCTTGAAATCAGGGGGCGGAGCTTGTATCTCGGCCCGTCCCGATTAGAATAGGGGCAAGCAGAACCTGCGCGCGGGGCACCGCGGCGCTTAGTGGAAGGATGGCCCATGTCCTGGACCGATGAACGCGTCGAGACTTTGAAAAAGATGTGGTCTGAGGGCCAGTCCGCCAGCCAGATCGCCAAGGAACTGGGCGGGGTGACCCGCAATGCGGTGATCGGCAAGGTGCATCGTCTGGGCCTGTCGAACCGGGCCACCGGCGGCGACGCCCCGGCCGAGCGGCCCGAACCCGCGGCCGCCGCGCCGCAACCTGCCACCACCACCGCCACGCGCGTCGAGCCGGAACCCGCCCCGGCCCCGAAACCCGCGCCGCAACCGGCCGCCGCAGCGCCTGCGGCCCCCGCCGCCAGCGCCGCGCCGCGCCCCGAACCTGCGCCGGCGCCCGCAACCCCGGCCGCGCCTGCGCTGCGCAAGCAGATCATCCCCGCGGGCCAGCCGCTGCCGCCGCAGCCCTCGGCCAATGAAATCAGCCCCGAGGCGTTGGCCAAGGTCGGCGAGGTGGAGAAACGCGCCCGCAAGATCAGCCTGATGGAACTGACCGAGCGCACCTGCAAATGGCCGATCGGCGACCCCGCGACCGAACATTTCTGGTTCTGCGGCCTGCCGAGCCAGCCCGGCAAACCCTATTGCGAGGCCCATGTCGGCGTGGCCTTCCAGCCGATGAGCGCGCGGCGCGACCGGCGCCGGTAAGCACCGCCTGCCCGCTGATCCATGCGCACGCCGCTGATCCTGCTGGTGATTTCACTGCTCGGTCTGGGCGGTGCCTTGGTCTGGCCCGCATCGGCCGACCTGATCCTTCTGGCCGGCCCCGCGGCGCTGGCCAGCCTGTTCTTGCTGCTGCGCGAATGGCTGCGCGGCCCGTCGGGGGGCAAGCCCGGCAAAAGCAAACGCTGGATCGTGGTCGATGGCTCCAACGTGATGCACTGGAAAGACGGCACGGCGGATCTGGGCACGCTGCGCGCAGTGCTGGCGCATCTGCGGGAGCTGGGGTTCAGCCCCGGCGTGATGTTCGATGCGAATGCAGGCTATAAGCTGGCCGGGCAATATTTGCATGACGGTGCCTTGGGCCGGCAACTTGGCCTGCCGAAGGACCGGGTGATGGTGGTGCCCCGGGGCACGCCCGCCGATCCGATGATCCTGACCGCAGCGCGCGATCTGAACGCGCGGATCGTCACCAATGACCGCTACCGCGACTGGATCGAGACCTATCCCGAGATAAACAACCCCGGGCACCTGATCCGCGGCGGCTTTCGCAACGGGCAGCTGTGGCTGGATCTGAACTAGGCGGCCTCGATTCCCCACCTTCCCCGCCGCCTGCCCGCAGTGTATATGCGCCCCATGAGCCAGAATCCGCCCTCCCTCCGCCCCGATCTCGCGCCCAAGGCGCGCTTTGATGATGCGCCGCGCCCCGGCCAGCCGACCATCGGCATGGTCAGTCTGGGCTGCCCCAAGGCGCTGGTCGACAGCGAGCGGATCTTGACGCGGCTGCGCGCCGAAGGCTACGCGATCAGCCCCGATTACACCGGCGCCGATGCGGTGATCGTGAACACCTGCGGCTTTCTGGACAGCGCCAAGGCCGAAAGTCTGGAGGCGATCGGCGAGGCCTTGCAGGAAAACGGCCGGGTCATCGTGACCGGCTGTCTGGGCGCCGAACCCGAATTCATCACCGGGGTCCACCCCAAGGTTCTGGCCGTCACCGGCCCGCACCAATACGAACAGGTGCTGGACGCGGTGCATGGCGCGGTGCCGCCCGCGCCCGATCCGTTCATCGACCTGATGCCCGCGACCGGGGTCAAGCTGACGCCCCGCCACTTCAGCTATCTGAAGATTTCCGAAGGCTGCAATCACCACTGCAAGTTCTGCATCATCCCCGACATGCGCGGCAAACTTGTCAGCCGTCCGGCCCATGCCGTGCTGCGCGAGGCGGAAAAGCTGCTGGATGCCGGCGTGCGCGAACTGCTGGTGATTTCGCAGGATACCTCGGCTTACGGCGTCGACCGCAAGCATGACCTGAGCCCCTGGAAGGGCGGCGAGGTGCGCGCCCATATCACGGACCTCGCGCGCGAGATGGGCAAGCTGGCGCAGGGCACCGACGCCTGGGTGCGGCTGCATTACGTCTACCCCTACCCGCATGTGCGCGATCTGATCCCGCTGATGGCCGACGGGCTGATCCTGCCTTACCTGGACATCCCGTTCCAGCACGCCCACCCCGATACGCTCAAGCGCATGGCGCGGCCTGCGGCGGCGGCAAAGACGCTGGACGAAATCGCGGCCTGGCGCGCGGCCTGCCCGGACATCGTGCTGCGCTCGACCTTCATCGTGGGCTATCCCGGCGAGACCGAGGCCGAGTTCCAGACCCTGCTGGACTGGATGGACGAGGCGCAGCTCGATCGCGTCGGCTGCTTCCAGTATGAAAACGTGGCCGGCGCGCGCAGCAACGACCTGCCCGACCATGTGCCCGCCGAACTGAAGCAGGAACGCTGGGACCGGTTCATGGAAAAGGCGCAGGCGATTTCCGAGGCGAAGCTTGCGGCCAAGGTCGGCAGCCTGCAACAGGTGATCGTGGACGAGGTCGACGATCAGGGCGCCACCTGCCGCACCCGCGCCGATGCGCCCGAAATCGACGGCAACCTGTTCATCGACGAAGGGTTCGAGGGGCTGGCGCCGGGCGACATGCTGACCGTCGAGGTCGAAGAGGCCAGCGAATACGATCTTTGGGGCCGCATCGTCTGACCGCCGCAGGGGCTTAATACAGCCCCTCGGTGTCGATATGCACCACCTCGCCGCAGTGCTTGCAATGCACCGCGTCGGCGTCATGCAGGCTCAGCCCGCATTTGGGGCATTCGTAGCGCACCTTGGTGGGGCGAAACAGCACCTGCGCCAGCCGCAAAAACAGCGTCACCCCAAAGATCATTACAGCGACCGACAACAGCCGCCCGGTCGTGCCCTGCAGCGTGATGTCGCCAAAGCCGGTGGTCGTCAGTGTCGTCACCGTGAAATAGAGCGCGTCGGCATAATTGCGGATGTCGGCATTATGGCCGTATTGCGTGGCATAGATCAGCCCGGTCATGATGAACAGGAACACGCCCAGATTGATCGCCGCCAGTATGATCTCTTCATGCTTGCGAAACAGCGTGAAATCCTGCCGCAGCCGGGCCATCAGTTGATAGGTGTGCAACAGCCGCAGCGTGCGCAATATCCGCAGGAAGCCAAAACTTTCGCCCGTGATCGGCGCCAGAAACGACACCATCGCCACCACATCGGCCAGCGTGGCCGGACGGGTCCAGAACTTCAGCTTGCGCCCGGCTATGGCGAAGCGGGCGGTGAAATCGGCCACGATCACCAGACCGATCAGCGCATCGACCACCTCGATCCAGTCGTGGCGCGCGAAAAACGAGGTCACGATGACGAATCCGATCGTCATCAGATCGAAAACCAGGATCGCATAACGAAAAATCTGCGCGTCCCTGCTGTCGCCTTCGTAAAAATGCCGCAGCCGCTGTAACATCACGAACCCTTTTTGTTCGATTTACCGCTTTTCCAGGCTCCGGCCAAGCTCACCCTTGCAATTTGCGTCATTCGGGGGCATATGAGTGGCGCGAGACGCTATCTTTCGACGATCTGCTCCTTTGGGCTTCAGTTCGCGATTTTGACGTGACTGAGCCGGGCTGCCGCACTCTCGCGGGCAGCATATCAAAGGAGACACACGATGGCCAACGGCACCGTGAAATGGTTCAACACCACCAAAGGCTTCGGCTTTATCGCCCCGGAAAACGGCGGCAAAGACATCTTCGTTCACATCTCGGCGGTTGAGCGTGCGGGCCTGCGTGGCCTGAACGACGGTCAAGCTGTGACCTTCGATCTGGAAAAAGGCCGTGACGGCCGCGAGTCGGCGACCAACCTGGCGCTGGCCTGATCCTTTTCGGATTTTCGAATGGTTGAAAGGCGGCCGAAAGGCCGCCTTTTTCCGTTTCCGGTCATGTCTCGATCAGTCGTCGCTGCGATTGTTCAGCGCAACCAGCTGAGGCACCGTATAGTCGGCGGGATTCACACCGGCTTGTGCGGCCAGCTGTGCCCGCCCGGCGGTGATCGCATCGGTGCGGTTCTTGCCACCATGCGAGATGATCGCCTCGGCCACTTCGAACTTGCCCGCCCGCAGCGCCTCGTTCAGCGAAACCAGCTCGGCGGTGGTGTAGTCTTCGGCATTCACACCAGCCTGTGCAGCCAGCTGACGGTCGCCCGCGGTCGGACCTGCCACCTTGCCGACCGGAACCAGGCTGAACGGGGCGGCACTTTCATTGTCACTCTTGACGGCTTCGAGCGCGACAAGCTGGCTGGTCGAATACTGCGAGGCATCGACGCCCAGGCGGGCCGCCAGTTGCAGTTGCGCGGGGCTGATGGCCTGCGCCGAAGCGGCGCCCCCGGCAAGCAGGGCAATCAGGCTCAGGGTGATGGTCGGGTTACGCATGTCTATCTCCTATGCACTTGGTATCTGGTTCGTGGTCCGGGCATCGGGCCCGTTCGACCTTCGATGAGGCAGAGTTAGACCTGCGCGCTCAGATAAGACATCCCCCAGAATTATCCTGTTATTGTGCATTTTTGCAGTGTTGAAATTCATCTGGGCGCTATAGCGTTCACTTTTAGCCAAGCAGCATTGGCCCTGAAACCGTCCCCGCCACCCCGGGGAACCACGCATGCCCGCCGTCGCCACGGACCCTCCGATCAGATGTTTGCGATCAACCGTGAGGATCGGGGGGGGGGGTGCGTGAACACCAACCGACCGAAGACAGGTGCCGCAAGCGGGAATCAGCCTCGCACAGCAGGCACCGGCACAGAATCGCCATTGCGGCACCCGGCGTTACCTGTCGCTTTGCGCCCCCATGCCGCCGTGCCCGAACGCCGAAGGCCCCGCAACCCTGCCGCCACGGCCCGATCCGGCCCGAACTGTGCCGCCCGCCCCTTCCCCTGCCCCCCTAATTCGCCTACATAGGCGCCAACTCCACATATCCGCGAACGAGGTTTTCCGATGGCGTCCTATCAATATGTCTACCACATGGATGGTGTCTCGAAGACCTATCCCGGCGGCAAGAAGTGCTTTGAAAATATCCGGCTGAACTTCCTGCCCGGCGTGAAGATCGGTGTTGTCGGCGTCAACGGCGCGGGTAAGTCCACCCTGCTCAAGATCATGGCCGGGATCGACAAGGATTTTCAGGGCGAAGCCTGGGCCGCCAAGGGCGCCAAGGTCGGCTACCTCGCGCAGGAACCGAACCTGGACGACAGCAAGACCGTGCGCGAAAACGTCATGGAAGGCGTGGCCGACAAGACGGCCAAGCTGGAACGCTATAACGAACTGGCGATGAACTACTCGGATGAAACCGCCGAGGAAATGGCCCGCCTGCAGGACGAGATCGACGCCGAAAACCTGTGGGATCTGGACAGCCAGGTCGACATCGCGCTCGAAGCGCTGCGCTGCCCGCCCGACGACGCGAACGTCGCCAGCCTGTCGGGGGGCGAACGCCGCCGCGTCGCACTGTGCAAGCTGCTGCTGGAAGCGCCCGACATGCTGCTGCTGGACGAACCGACCAACCACCTGGACGCCGAAACCATCGCCTGGCTGCAAAAGCACCTGATCGACTACAAGGGCACGATCCTGTGCGTCACCCACGACCGTTACTTCCTGGATGACATCACCAGCTGGATTCTCGAACTCGAACGCGGCCGCGGCATCCCCTACGAGGGCAACTATTCCGCCTGGCTGGAACAGAAGGCCAAGCGGCTGGAGCAAGAGGCCCGCGAAGACAAGGCCAAGCAGAAGGTCATGGAAAAGGAACTCGAATGGATCCGCGCCGGGGCCAAGGCCCGTCAGGCGAAATCCAAGGCCCGGATCTCGGCCTACGAGAAAATGGCCGACGAAAGCGTCAAGGACCGGGTCGGCAAGGCCCAGATCGTCATTCCGAACGGCCCGCGCCTTGGCTCCAAGGTGCTCGAGGTCAACGGGCTGAAGAAGCATATGGGTGACAAGCTGCTGATCGAGAACCTGTCGTTCAGCCTGCCGCCGGGCGGCATCATCGGCGTGATCGGCCCGAACGGCGCCGGCAAATCGACGCTGTTCAAGATGATCGTCGGCGACGAGAAACCCGATGAAGGCACCATCGAGGTGGGCGACACCGTGAAGATGTCCTTCGTCGACCAGTCGCGCGACGCGCTCGACCCGGACAAGAACGTCTGGGAAGAAATCTCGGGCGGGGCCGAACTGATCACGCTGGGCGACGCGACCATCGCCAGCCGCAGCTATGTCGGCGCGTTCAACTTCAAGGGCAGCGACCAGCAGAAGAAAGTGGGCCTGCTGTCGGGCGGTGAACGCAACCGCGTGCATATGGCCAAGCTGCTGAAATCCGGCGGCAACCTGCTGCTGCTCGACGAACCGACCAACGACCTGGACGTCGAAACCCTGCAGGCGCTGGAAGCCGCGATCGAAGATTTCGCCGGCTGCGCGATCATCATCTCGCACGACCGCTTCTTCCTCGACCGCCTGTGCACGCATATCTTGGCGTTTGAGGGCGACGCCCATGTCGAATTCTTCGAGGGCAACTTCGAGGATTACGAAAAAGACAAGATCCGCCGTCTGGGCCCGGATGCGGTCGAACCCAAGCGCGTGAAATACAAGAAGTTCACGCGGTAAAGCAAAAGGCCGGGGCTTCCCCGGCCTTTCTTTTTCCGACACGGCCATGTCTGCGTGATCAACGCCTCCGCCCGCCAGCCCCGGCCGCCGCTCCGCAGGTCACGGCCCCCGTCCGCTTTCTCTTTGGCAAAAATATCCCGGGGTGAATTGGCCGCAGGCCAAGAGGGGCAGCGCCCCTAGCGCACCGCCTCTACAATCGCCTCGGCTGAAATCGCGGCAGGTTGCTGAAACGGATTTCCCTGCACCAGAACGATTGCCGCGGATGGTGCGGCGGCGAGTGCAAAAAGCGCAATCGCCAGCATCCCGGCGCGGGGCGTCTCCAGATGCACCACCGCGATTGACAGGATGGTCAGAAACCCCAGCGCCGCCATTCCCAGCCATTTCAACGGGTTCAGATGCGTGCGCGACAACGAGACCCGCAGATCGCGGTCGTCGCGCAGCACCATCACCTTGCGCAGCATCTCGGCCTGCAGCACGTCGCCCGCCGCTTGCGCCAACCCGGGCCCCGCGACCAGTCGCAGCATGGCATCCGCAGCCACCGACGCACCAGGCGCCACCTCGCGCGTGCGCAATGCGCCGAACTCCGCCGCCACCTGTGTGCCATAGTCGCACACCGCCCCCGTCAGCGCAGCCTGCTGCGGCGCGGGCAGCACCTCGGCCAGCACCAGCAAACTGCGCAGATTGTCAGCTTCGCGCAGCACCGCATCCATCGCCCGGTCGCGCGCCGACCAGGTATCATTCGCAATGAAGGCCAGCGTCAGGCCAAACAGCATCGCATTCACGTTCAGAAACGGCGGTGCCACGCCCCGGAACCGCTCCAGCCGCCCGGCCAGCATGCCGTGATGCGCAAGCCAATGTACCAGCCACACGGCCGCCAGCGTGCCCAGAACTGCCAGCGCCGCATAGGAATAATGCTCATAAGCCAGCCAGTTCATCCCTGCCCCCGTTGTCGCGATGCCCCAGCATAGCGCAAACTCCGGTCAGGAAAACCGCGCGTGTTGCCTCACGCCACCGCCATATCCTCGCCATCCGATTGGCGCCGCAGGCCCGGTGCGCTGCGGGTGGCCTGCACCACCAGCCCTTCGATTGCGGCGCCCCGGTCCATCCGCAGCACCGCGCGCGTGATCTGCGGGGTGAACCCGGCCTGCGCCAGCAGATCGCGGATATAGGCCTCGGAATGGGCGTAACGGCGGCTTTCGCGCAGGAGGACGGGGGCGTCCTCGCTCAGCTCCACCGTGAAGGCGAAAATGCCGCCCGGCACCAGCGCCTGCGCGACCCAGCCCACGATCTGCTCCAGCGCGCCCAGATACAGGAACACATCCGCCGCAGTGACCAGATCCCAGCTTTCCACGGGCAGATCGAGGCGCCCCAGATCGGCCTTCGCCAGCCGGTCGTAGATCTGCTTGGCCCCGGCCTCGCGCAGCATCTCGGCCGAGATGTCCCACCCTTCCAGATGGTCGGCCAGATCGCGCAATGCCGCCCCCATCAGCCCGGTGCCGCAGCCCAGATCCAGCACCCGGGCGAACCGCCCCGCCAGCCCGGCACGCAGCAGTTGTGGCGCGCGGTAGTCCAGCGTCTCGACCAGCGCATGATCGAAATGCGCGGCATATTGGTCGAACAGCGCCTCGACGAAGGCTGCGGGCATGGTGTCGGCCAGGGGCTGACCGCGCAGCAGATCGCGGCGCAGCGCCGCCCCGAACGGATCGGCGGGATCAAGCTGCAGCGCGCGCTCCAGCGCGTCCGCCGCCCCATCCAGCCCGTGATCGGCCCGGATCTCGCCCAGCCGATACCAGCCGGCGCCCCACTGCGGTGCGATTTCCAGCGCCTGCGCATAAAGATCGGCGGCAGCCGCCGCCTCGCCCGCCGCCAACAGGCCCTCGGCATAGTCGGCGCGACGATCGGCGATCAGATCGCCGGAAGAAAACTGAAGGGGTATCATGTGATGTCCTGAACTGGAGAAATGCCGCCGTTCAGGAGCGGGTTACGACAGAGGTTGACGCATGATTGACCAGACTAGGGAACCGTTGCCAGATGATCCGTGGCAACGGTTTCGTCAATCCCCCTGCGTGCCTGACCAGATCACCGTTTCTTGACGAACTCGGTCAGGATCACGATGCGCTGGCCTTCGACACGGCCTTCGATATGCGCGGGATTGTCGGTCACAAGGGAAATCCCGCGCACAGCGGTGCCGCGCTTGGCGGTGAAGCCTGCGCCCTTGACCGGCAGATCCTTGATCAGCGTGACGGTATCGCCCTGCGCCAGAATGGCACCGTTGCTGTCGCGATGCACCACGCCTGCCGCCGCCTGTCCGGTTTCGGCCAGAGCCTGCACCTCGGGCTCCAGCATCATGCCGTCGCGCGCCTCTTGCGCCCAGGGCGCGTCGATCTGCCCAAGCTTGCGCCAGACAGCGGCCTGAACGGCAGGGATCGCCGACCACGCCGCCCCTTCAAGGCAGCGCCAATGCGCCTCGGGGGCGTCGTCCGAGCGGCAGGTTTCGCACAGCAGAAGCTGCTCGTCCGTGCCCGCCAGATCCTGCGCCGCCAGCCCCTCGGTCGCGCCACAGAATTCGCAAACGCCGCCCGCGCGGGCTTTCAGATCATCAATTACCGCCATCGGTCCCTCCATCTTTGCTCCGGCTTAGGAGCCGGCAGAGGGAAAGGCAAGCCGCGCGTCAGCACAAGCCGCGCCCATAAGGGCGCGGCCCGCAGCTTACTTCGCCCAGTCCCATGCCACGGTGAACTCGCCCAGCTTGTGCTTGAGCGCATCGTCATCCACCGTGCCGGTGGTCGCGAGTTGCGCAACCAGACCGCGTTTCTTGTCCTCGACCACGGACACGACATGCGCCGGAATACCCGCTTCGGCCAGCGCCGCATCCAGCACCCGGGTGATGGCACGCTTGCGCAGATCGGGCTTGAAGATCTTGCCAACCGCGGTTTTCGGCAATTCGTCCATCACCTCGATATGCTTGGGGATCGCGGCGCGTTCATGGATGTGCCGTTTCGCATGGGCGGCCAGCTCTTCGCTGCTGACCGTGGCCCCTGCGATCAGTTCAACATAGACGCAGGGCAATTCGCCCGCGAAGCTGTCGGGCTGGCCGATGGCACCTGCGAAGGCCACCGCCGGATGGATCAGCAGCGCCTCTTCGATTTCGGCGGGGTCGATGTTATGCCCGCCGCGGATGATCAGATCCTTGGCGCGCCCGGTGATCCACAAATAGCCGTCCGGGTCGATCCGCCCCAGATCGCCGGTGCGCAGGAAGCGGTCTTCGGCGAACAGGTCGTGGTTCTTGTCAGCCTCGGTATAGGTCGACCCTTCGAACACACCGGGGTTGGCCACGCAAATCTCGCCCACCTCGTCGACGTCGCATTCGATAAAGGCGCCATTGGTTTTGCGCAGGATGCGGACATGGGTGTAGGGCAGCGGAATCCCGACCGAGCCCACTTTCTTATGCCCGTCGACCGGGTTCACCGCGACCAGACAGGTCGCCTCGGTCAACCCGTAGCCCTCGCAGATCTCGACCCCGGTCGCCTCTTTGAAGCGGTTGTAAAGCTCGACCGGCAGCGGCGCAGAACCGGAAATCGCCGTGCGCAGGCTGGAGATGTCTGCATCGACCTTGCGCTGCATCAGCGCGGCAATCGCGGTGGGCACGGTAATCAGGAAGGTGACCTGCCAGCGCTCGACCAGTTTCCAGAAATTGTCGAACACCCCTTCGCCGCGATAGCCCGCGGGCGTCGGCAACACCACATGCGCGCCCGCGTCGATCGCCGACATCAGGATCGGATAGGCCGCGAACACATGGAACAGCGGCAGCGGACAGATCATAACGTCGCTCTCGTCGAACAGCAGCTTGCCGCCCAGCCAGCCGTTATAGATCATCCCCGAATATTTGTGCTGCGCCACCTTCGGCATGCCGGTGGTGCCGCCGGTGTGGAAATAGGCGGCCACACGGTCGCCCGTCGAATCCGCGAACATCAGCTTGTCGCCCGGCATCTTGGCCGCTTCGGTGTTGAAGTTGAACACATCGGCATGATGCTTCAGCGGCGTTTTCGGCCGGATGAAGGGCACGATCAGGCTTTTCGGCGGGCTCAGATAGCGGTTGAGGTCGATTTCCAGCACGGTCTGCACATTGGGTGCGTGCTTGACCGCCTCGGCCGCCTTCTGGGCGATATCGCTTTTGGGAAAGCTTTTCAGCGTGACCAGAACCTTGGTCTTGGTTTCGCGCAGGATCGCGGCGATCTGTTCGGCTTCCAGCAAGGGGTTGACCGGATTGACGATGCCCGCGACCGACCCGGCCAACAGCGTGACCGCCGTTTCCAGGCAGTTCGGCAGCAGATAGGCGACCGTGTCGGTCTCGCCCACCCCCAGCTTGCGCAGCAGGTTCGCAACCTGCGTGACCCGCGCATGCAGCTGCGCCCAGGTCAGGGTCTCGGCCCGGTCCTTGGGCCCCGAGGTGATCTGGAAGGACAGTGCCGGACGGGCACCATGCGCGGCCTTGGCCCGCGACAGAAAATCATACATCGTGGTTGCCCGCTCGCGCGCTTCCCACGGCATTTCAGCTTCAACAGCATCGCGATCCGCGATGGATGCAAATGTCGGCATAAGTCCCTCCCTCGGCTCGTTCCTCCGCGAACCTGGCCCTCACCATGCGGCAAAAGGCCCCGTGGCGGCAAGGGTAGGGCAGAGCTGAAACGTCACGTCACAGCCCGGTTGACGTTTGGAAAGGGGACCGCCGCGCCCCCCGGAAATGCACAGGGCGGCCCGGGATACGTGCCGCCCTGCAAACTTCTATGGCCGACGGATCAGGCCTTGCCACCGGGGATGCGCAGCACCTGCCCCGGATAGATCTTGTCCGGGTGGGTCAGCATCGGCTTGTTGGCTTCAAAGATTTCCATGTAGCGGTTGGCATTGCCCAGCGTCTTTTTCGCAATCGCCGAAAGCGTGTCGCCCTTTTCGACGGTATGGAACACCGCATCGGCAGTGTCGTCGTCATGCGAGGTTTCGACCGAGGCCACGCCATCGACGTTGCCCACCGCAAGAATGATCTTTTCCTTGGTCTCGGCGTCGACCGCCTTGCCCGATACGACGACCTTGTCGCCCTCGACCGTCAGCTCGACCCCTTCGGTGTTCAGACCAAGGTCTTTCAGCTCGGCTTTCAGCACCTCTTCCTTCGGCGCCTCGGCGGCTTCGGCTTTCGAGCCGAACAAAGATTTGCCCGCACCCTTGACGAAATTCCACAGACCCATGTTTCACTCCTTCCAATGCACCAGATCGTGCGACCGGCCCGGGCGGGCCAGCGACACCATAGGCACAGGGTGCATCATTCGAATGACATGGGACAGGGGAAAATCTTCGGGCTTTCCCTCCTGCGTCCTGTCGTGCCGACGCCGCTCAGACGGCGGCGCCGTCGGTGAATTGCAGCCGCGCGAGTTCGGCGTAAAGCCCGCCTTCGGCAACCAGCGCATCATGCGTGCCCTGCGCGATGATGCGGCCTTCGTCGAAGACGACGATGCGGTCGGCCTTCTTCACCGTGGCCAGGCGGTGTGCGACGATGATCGTGGTGCGCCCCACGGCCAGCCGCTCGACCGCCGCCTGCACTTCGCGTTCGGACGCCGCATCCAGCGCCGAGGTCGCCTCGTCCAGCAGCAGAACGGGCGCATCGCGCAGGATCGCCCGCGCAATCGCGATACGTTGCTTTTGCCCGCCCGACAGCATCACGCCGCGCTCGCCGACATAGGTATCAAACCCCTGCGGCAGCGCCGCCAGGAAGTCATAGGCATGCGCGGCGCGCGCGGCCTCTTCGACCTGATGATCGGTCGCATCGGGGCGGCCGAAGCGGATATTTTCGCGCGCCGAGGCGGCAAAGATCACCGGGTCTTGCGGCACCAGCGCGATGGCATGGCGGAAATCGTGCCGCGCCAGATCGCGCAGGTCGTAGCCGTCCAGCGTCACGCGGCCCGTCTCCGGGTCCCAGAACCGCTGGATCAGTTGAATGACCGTGGTCTTGCCCGCGCCCGAAGGCCCGACCAGCGCCACCGTCTCGCCCGGCGCGATATGTAGCGTGACATGATCCAGCGCCGAGGTTTCCGGCCGCGAGGGATAGTGGAAGCTGACATCTTCGAAGCGCAGCTCGCCGCGCGCGGGCATCGGCAGCGGCACCGGATGCGTGGGGTCCTTCACGCTGTCCGCGGCCGACAGCAGTTCGACCAGACGTTCGGTCGCCCCGGCGGCGCGCTGGATCTCGCCCCAGATTTCCGACAGCGCGCCCACCGAACCCGCAACCATCACCGCATAGATCACGAACTGCACCAGCTCGCCCACCGACATCTGGCCCATGCGCACATCGCGCGCGCCGACCCACAGCACCCCCACGACCCCTGCAAAGACCAGGAAGATCACGATCACCGTCATCACCGCGCGCGTCGAAATCCGCTTGTGCGCCGAGGCAAAGCTTTTCTCGGTCACATCGGCAAAGGCCGCGCGGGTCTGCGGTTCATGGGTGAAGGCCTGCACGGTCTGCGCCGACAACAGCGCCTCGGACGCCGCGCCCGAGGAATTGGCGATCCAGTCCTGGTTTTCCCGCGACAGAACCCGCAGGCGGCGGCCCAGCACAATGATCGGCACGACGACAGCAGGCACCACCAGCAGCACCAGCCCGGTCAGCTTGGCCGAGGTGATGAGCAACATCGTCATGCCCCCCAGCAGGATCAGCACGTTGCGCAGCGCCACCGACACCGACGAGCCGATCACCGACAGGATCAGCGTGGTGTCGGTGGTGATCCGGCTGATGATCTCGCCGGTCAGGATGCGTTCGAAAAAGGCGGGGCTCATGCCCAGAACGCGGTCGAAGACGGCCTTGCGAATGTCGGCCACGACCCGTTCGCCGAACCGGGTGACAAGGTAGTAGCGCGCACCCGTGCCCAGGGCCAGCAGGCCTGCGATCACCAGCGCCGCGGTGAAATATTCGTCCAGCAGCTGCGCGCCTTGCTGGAAACCGTCGACCACGCGGCGCACCGCCAGCGGCAGGATCAGGCTGATCGAGGCGGTCAGCGCCAGCGCCGCCAGCGCGGCGATCGCGGTCAGCTTGTAGGGCGCGACAAACGGCGCCAGACCCTTGAGTGCGCCGATGCGTTTGGTCGTCGGCCGATCCTCGATCGGTGCCTGCGGTCTGCGTGCCATACGGTCCCCCCTTCGTTGCCCACGGGTTTAGGGGCAGGCTCGGGCTGGGGCAAGGGTGGAATCCGCCCGCACCGCAGCACGATCATCACAGAGCCGGCAAGTTGGTGCGGGCGGCCGGACTCGAACCGGCATGGGCTTGCGCCCGAGGGAGTTTAAGTCCCATGCGTCTACCATTTCGCCACGCCCGCACAGCCCTTGGCTAGCGCGCAGGACCGCGCGGGGCAAGGGGGCGGCTCAGCGCCCCTCGAAATGCGGCGCGCGTTTTTCCAGGAAGGCCATCACGCCTTCGCGGAAATCGCGGGTGGCGCCCAGCCCGCCCTGCAGCTGCGCTTCAAGTTCCAGTTGCTGCGACAGATCATTGCCATAGCCATCGCGCAGGGCCCGCTTCACCGCCCCGTAGGCCGCCGTCGGCCCCTTGGCCAGATGCGCGGCCCGGGCGCGCCAGTGATGTTCGAAATCGACATCGGCCACCGCTTCCCAGATCAGACCCCATTGCGCGGCCTGTTCGGCGCCGATCTTGTCGGCAAACAGCGCCAGCCCCATCGCCCGCGCAAATCCGACCTGACGCGGCAGCCAGTAGGTGCCGCCCGCATCCGGCATCAGCCCGATCCGGGTGAAGGCCTGCATGAAGGCCGCCGATTGCGCCGCGATCACCACATCCGCCGCCAGCGCAAGGTTCGCCCCCGCCCCCGCCGCCGCGCCATTGACCGCTGCGATCACCGGAATCGGGCATTCGTAGATCGCCTTCAGCATCGGTTCGTATTCGTCGCGCAGCACCCGCTCCAGATCCAGGCCCGCCGCCATCGCGCCATCCCCCAGATCCTGCCCCGAACAGAACGCCCGCCCTGCCCCGGTCAGCACGATCACCCGCGCCTCGCCCGCAGCGCGCTTCAACGCCTCCAGCAACTCGGCGCGCATCTGACTGCTGAGCGCGTTCATCACCTCGGGGCGATTGAGCGTAATCACCGCCATGCCTTCGGAAATTTCGTAGCGGATCGCCTGATACGGCATGGTTGGTTCCTCCCTGATGCATTCGCACCAGATTACCGCGCCTGCGCGGCGACGGAAGCAAAACCGTGCGTCACGCGAAACGCGGTGAGAGGATCAGTCGCCCATCAGTTCCTTGAGCCGCGCCTCTTCATCGGCGCTCAACCCCGCGACGGGGGTGTTCAGATCCCGCCTGCGGCTGCGCAGATAGATCAGCGCACCGCCAAGCGCGACGATCAGCGCCGCCGGCCCCAAATACCACAGCACCAGATTGGCGCCGGTCTTTTCCGGCTCGAACAGCACATATTCGCCGTAACGGTTGGTGATGTAGTCCAGCACCTCGCTGTCGCTGTCGCCCGCAACCAGCCGTTCGCGCACCAGAAGCCGCAGATCGCGCGACACTTCGGCATTCGATTCGTCGATATTCTCGCCCTGGCAGACCGGGCAGCGCAGCACCTGACTGATCGTGCGGGCGCGCGCTTCCATCGCCGGATCGGGCAATACCTCGTCGGGTTGCACGGCGAAGGCCGGGCCAAGCGGCAGCAGCAGCGCCGCGCACAGGATCAGATGTTTCAGCATGCTCTTACTCCGCAGGGGTGGCCACCGCCGGGGCAACCGCCTTGCGCGCCCCCGCGGCCACACGATAACGCCGGTCGGTCAGGCTCAGCAGACCGCCGAAGGCCATCAGCAGACAGCCCGCCCAGATCCAGTTCGCGAAGGGTTTGATATAGGTGCGCACCGCCCAGCCGCCGCCTTGTTGTGCGTCGCCGATCACCAGATAGATGTCACGCAGGAAACCGTTGTCGATGTCGGCCTCGGTCGTGGGCATCGCCTGCACCGGATAGGCGCGTTTCTCGGGGTGCAGCGTGGCGATCAGCTTGCCGTCACGGCGCACGCTCATCGTGCCGGTGTTGGACACATAGTTCGGCCCCTGCACTTCCTCGACCTTGTCGAGCGTGATCTCGTATCCCGCGACCTCGAAAGGCACGCCCACCTGGGCCACGCGAATATCCTCGACCTGCCCCGCCATCAACAATCCGATCCCGGCAAAGACGATGCCAAGCCCGGAATGCGCACAGGCCTTGCCCCAGTCGGCCCGCGGCAGGCGCGTCAGACGTGCGGGCGTGCGCCCGGCGCGCACCCACAGCTCGGCCATCGCGCCAAAGACCAGCCAGGCGCCCAGCCCCGAGGCCACCATAGCCAGCAGCGAACGCCCGGTTTCCAGCGTCCAGGCCAACCCCGCACAGGCCAGTGCCAGCACCAGCGCCGGCGCCAGCGGCCGCACCAGCGCCCCCAGCCGCGCGCGCTTCCACGGCATCATCGCGCCGATCGGCAGCAAGATCGCCAGTAGCACCATGAAGGGCGTGAAGGCCTTTTCAAAGAACGGCGCGCCGACCGACAGCTTGCGCCCCCACAGCATCTCGGCCACCAGCGGCCAGACGGTGCCGACGAAGACCACCAGCGCCGCCACCGCCAGCAGGATGTTGTTGATCACCAGCGCCGTCTCGCGCGAGACCATCGAAAACACGCCCTTGGCCTGCATCGACGCCGCGCGCGCCGTGAACAGCGTCAGCGCACCGCCCACGAAGAACGCCAGAATCGCCAGGATGAACACGCCGCGTTCGGGATCGTTGGCAAAGCTGTGCACCGAGGTGATGACGCCCGAGCGCACGATGAACGTGCCGATCAGCGAGAAACCGAAAGCCATGATCGCCAGCAGGATCGTCCAGCTTTTCAGCGCCTCGCGCTTTTCCACGACGATCGCGGAATGCAGCAGCGCCGCAGCCAGAAGCCAGGGCATGAAGGACGCGTTCTCGACCGGGTCCCAGAACCAGAACCCGCCCCAGCCCAGCTCGTAATAGGCCCACCACGACCCCAGCGCGATACCGATGGTCAGAAAGATCCAGGCGGCCAGCGTCCAGGGCCGGACCCAGCGGGCCCAGGCCGCATCGACGCGGCCCTCGATCAGCGCGGCCACGGCGAAGGAAAACGCCATCGAAAGCCCGACATAGCCGAGGTAAAGGAACGGCGGATGGAAGGCCAGACCGGGGTCTTGCAGCAGCGGGTTCAGGTCGCGCCCGTTGAACGGCGCCTCAGCCAGACGGGTAAACGGGTTCGAGGTGAACAGGATGAAGCCCAGGAAGGCCACGCCGATCCAGGCCTGCACGCTCAGCACCCGCGCCCGCAAGGTCGGCGGCAGGGCCTGCCCGAACCAGGCCGCCGCCGCGCCGAACAGCGACAGGATCAGCACCCACAACAGCATCGACCCCTCGTGGTTGCCCCACACCCCCGAGACCTTGTAAAGCATCGGCTTGTCGGTATGCGAATTCTCGTAGACCAGCTGCAACGAGAAATCCGAGGTGACAAAGGCATGTGTCACCGCCGCGAAGGACACCGCAATCAGCAGGAACTGCGCCGTCGCCGCGGGTTCCCCCACCGCCATCCAGCCACGCCAGCCTTTCTGGGCACCGATCAACGGCACGCTTGCCTGAACGATCGCCACGAAAAAGGCGAGGATCAGGGCAAAATGGCCAAGCTCTGCAATCATTGGGGGTCCTCCTGTTCGCGGCGCGATCATAGAGGGGGAAACGCCCCGGGCCAAGGTGGATGCGCGCCATTGTCGCGGGGGGCACGCGATGGTGATGCAAACGCCCGCCCTCACAGGCCGGAACGGGCAACCCGGCCTTCTTTCTGGCAAAAATATCCCGGGGGTGAATTTCCCGCAGGGAAAGAGGGGGCAGCGCCCCCTGCCCCGCCTGTTATGGCGCCCCGGCTACAGCCGTGCCGAGGGGCGGCGGCTCGACAGTTGCAGGTTGGTCTCTGACCGCAGCACGCCCTCGATCCGCCGGATCTGCAACAGGATCTCGTCCAGCTCGGGCAGGCTGCGCGTGCCCAGCTCGACGATCAGATCCCATTGGCCGTTGGTGGTGTGCACCGCCTGCACCGCGGGCAAGCCCAGCAGGCGCTGCACGATCCGTTCGGTGCCCCGGCCTTCGATGGTCAGCATCATCAGCCCGCGCACCGGCGCCGCGGTGACATCCGAGCGCGTCAGAACCGTGAAGCCCGAGATTTCGCCCCGGGTCATCAGCCGTTCGATCCGCGCCCGCACCGTGGCCCGCGAGAGGCCGAGCTGGGCAGCCAGATCCGACACCGCCGCCCGCCCGTCGCGGCGCAGGGCCGCGATCAGACGTTGATCGGTGTCATCCAGTCGCTCGGCCCGCGGCCCCTCGCCCCACATGGTTCAGCCCTTCGCGGCGAGGATCGACGCCTCGATGATGTCGAGCGCCTCTTCGAACACCGGCTCGGGGATCGTCAGCGGCGCCAGGAAGCGGATGACGTTGCCATAGACACCGCAGCTGAGCAGGATCAGCCCGCGGTCCAGCGCCTCGGCCAGCACGCGCTTGACGAACTCGGGGTTCGGCGTGGCGCTGCCCGCGACGTTGAACTCGACCGCGTTCATAAAGCCCGGGCCGCGGATCTCGGCGATTTCCGGCACGCTGTCGGCGATCGCCGCCAGACGCTGCTTCAGCCGCGCGCCCATGCGTTCGGCGCGGGCACACAGACCTTCTTCCTCGATCACGTCCAGCACGGCATGCGCCGCCGCCACACCCAGCGGGTTGCCCGCATAGGTGCCGCCCAGACCGCCGGGGTTCGGGCTGTCCATGATCTCGGCACGGCCGGTCACCGCCGAAATCGGCAGACCGCCGCCCAGCCCCTTGGCCATGGTGGTGATGTCGGCGGCCACGCCGTGATGTTCCATCGCGAACAGCTTGCCGGTGCGGGCAAAGCCGGTCTGCACCTCGTCGGCGATCATCACGATGCCATGCTGGTCGCAGACCTCGCGGATCTTCTGCATGAAGCCATCGGGCGCGGGCACGAAGCCGCCTTCGCCCTGCACCGGCTCCAGAATGATCGCGGCGACGCGGGTCGGCTCGATATCGGCCTTGAACAGACGGTCAAGCGCGGCAATCGCGTCATCCATCGACACGCCGTGCAGCGCGTTCGGATAGGGCAGGTGCCACACGTCGTTCATCATCGGGCCGAAGCCGGCCTTGTAGGGCTGCACCTTGCCGGTCATCGTCATGGTCATGAAGGTCCGGCCATGGAAGCCGCCCGCGAAGGCCACGACGCCCGCGCGGCTGGTGTAGTGGCGCGCGATCTTGATTGCGTTTTCAACGGCTTCGGCGCCGGTGGTGGTGAAGATCGTCTTCTTCGCGAAATCGCCCGGCACCTTGGCATTCAGCCGCTCGGCCAGTTCGACATAGTTTTCATAGGGCACGACCTGGTGGCAGGTGTGGGTGAAGCTGTCGAGCTGCTTCTTGACCGCCTCGATCACCTTGGGGTGGCGGTGCCCCGTGTTCACCACCGCGATCCCCGCCGCGAAGTCGATGTAACGGGTGCCGTTCTTGTCCCAGATCTCGGCATTTTCCGCGCGCGCGGCGTAGATCTGGGTGGACATGCCGACACCCTTGGCGATGGCGGTATTCTTGCGGGTGGTCAGCTCAGGCGAGGTTTGCACGGTCATGGGATGCTCCGATTCGAGATGCTTCACCATCGCACTTTGCATTTTTTCTGCAAGAAATTTCTTTACCCGGCGCGTGGCAAGATGCAGCCTGTCGGTATATGGCTGAAAATATGAGCGACTCACCCGAACCGATCCCGCAGGCAGAGCCCGAACCGCTGTTCCGGGTGACCGAAGCTGCGCGCGCGGCGGGTGTGGCGCCGTCGACCCTGCGCCTGTGGGAGACGCAGGGCCTGGTCAGCCCGGCCCGGCGTGCCTCGGGGCAGCGGCTCTATTCGGCGGCGGATGTCGCGCGGTTGCAGCGCGTGGCCTTCCTGCGCCGCGAAGCGGGTCTGAACCCGGCGGCGATCCGTGCCACACTGGAATCCGAGGGCACGACCCCGGCTGCCGAAGCCATCACCAACGAACCGCTGGGCGCCGCGCTGCGTCAGATCCGGCAGGCCCGGGGCGAGCGGCTGGACGATGTGGCGCTGGCGATGGGGATTTCGGCCTCGGCCCTGTCCACGCTGGAACGCACCGGCGCCGGCGTCAGCTTCAAGGTGCTGGCCGATCTGGCACAATATTACGGCACGACCGTCTCGCGGCTGTCAGGGCAGGACGAACCCGGGGGGGCGGTGGTGCGCGCAGGCGCCGCGAGGATCTGGCCGATGCCCGTCGAAGGCGTGCGCGTCGAGGTGCTGGCCGAGGGCCGCCGGCAGATGGACTGTCACCGTTTCATCCTGTCGCCCGGCGCCACCTCGCAGGGGGGCTATGACCACGAGGGCGAGGAATTCATCACCGTGCTTGAGGGGCGCTTCCGCATCACGCTGGATACCGACGAAATGCACGAGCTGGGCCCCGGCGATTCCATCTATTTCGAAAGCCGCCGTCCGCATGCCTGGGCCAATGCCGCCGATGGCCAGACCGTCCTGATCTGGGTCAACACGCCGCCCAGCTTCTGACACGCTTGCGTGAGGTGCGTTGCCCTGCCCCGCCCCCCGGCGCAAGGTGGCGCCAACCTGAAAGGATGCTTCATGCCTCGTCTGCCCCTTGTCGCCCTTGCCCTGCTGGCCCTGACCGCCTGCCGCGAGGAAAACACCGCGAACCCGCTGGCCGCGCTGCCGCTGGGGGAAGAATGGCGTGTGACGCAGATCGCCAAAACGCCGGTGCCCGCCGAGGTCAGCGTGACGGTCGCCCGCGCGCAAGAGGCGCTGCTGGCCGGGTCGTCGGGCTGCAACCGCTATAACGCGCGGATCGAACCGGCGGGTACGCGGTTGAAGATCGGCGCGCTGGCGGGCACGCGGATGATGTGCGCGCCCGAGGTGATGCGGGTCGAACAGGCCTTCCATTCGACCATCGGTCGGGTCGATGGCGTGCGGATTTCCGGCGACACGCTGGAACTGACGCAGGCCGGCGCCGTGCTGATCACGGCACGGAAATAGCCCCCACCGCCTCGACCACCGCCTCCATCGCGACATAGGTCGAGGTGGCGGCGACATGCGGCAGGGCGGAAATCTTCTCGCCCATCACCCGCCGATAATCGGCGATGTCGCGGGTGCGCACCTTCAGCAGATAATCGAAACCACCCGCGATCATGTGGCATTCCTCAACCTCGGGCAGGGCGCGCACCGCGCGGTTGAACGCCTTGAGCGCCGCCTCGCGGGTGTCTGACAGGCGCAGCTCGACAAAGGCCACATGCGCCAGACCCATGCGGATCGGGCTGAGCACCGCGCGATAGCCGATGATGACGCCCAGCTCCTCCAGCCGTTTCACCCGCGCCTGCACCGGGGTTTTCGTCAGCCCGACGCGGCGGGCGAGTTCGGCCATGCTCAGCCGCCCCTCATCGACCAGCTCGGCCAGAATCTTGCGGTCATAGCGGTCCAGCTCGGGAAGGTCGTTTGGCATGAATATTATCCATTCTTTGGTCGAATCGCCTGCCTTGTCGTGATAATCGGGCGAAACGCCGCGCAGGCCTGGCGTAATCTGGTGCAATCGCCCCAATCTGGCAAGGAGTTCCCAGATGCCCGCCCCCACGCTTGCCCAAATCGACGCGCAGACCCTGCAGCCCGAGGCGCCGCTGCTGCACCGCCTGATCGCCGAGGCGGCGCTGGATGCACCCACCCGCGCCCGCATCGCAGCGCGGGGCGCCGATCTGGTGCGCGCGATCCGCGCCGATGCCCGCCCCGGGTTGATGGAGGTGTTTCTGGCCGAATACGGGCTGTCGACCGACGAGGGCATCGCGCTGATGTGCCTGGCCGAGGCGCTGCTGCGCGTGCCCGACGCCGAGACGATGGATGCGCTGATCGAGGACAAGATCGCGCCCTCGGACTGGGGTCGGCATCTGGGGCAATCGGCCAGTTCGCTGGTCAATGCCTCGACATGGGCGCTGATGCTGACGGGTCGGGTGCTGGACCCGCGCGCGCCGGGCATGGCGGGCCATCTGCGCGCCGCAATCCGGCGGTTGGGAGAGCCGGTGATCCGCAAGGCGGTGGGCCGCGCGATGAAGGAAATGGGGCGCCAGTTCGTGCTGGGCGAAACCATTTCCGCCGCGATGACGCGCGCCGCGAAACGCGAGGCGCAGGGTTATTCCTACAGCTATGACATGCTGGGTGAAGCCGCGCGCACCGCCGCCGATGCGCAGCGGTATGAGGCCGCCTATGCCGCGGCGATCACCGCGATTTCGGCGCGCTGCAAACCGGGCGCGCTGCGCGACAACCCGGGCATTTCGGTGAAACTCTCGGCGCTGCATCCGCGCTATGAGGTGGCGCAAGAGGCCCGCGTGATGGCGGAACTCGTGCCCGTGGTCACCCGGCTGGCGCGGATGGCGGCGGCGGCCGACATGAGCTTCACCATCGACGCCGAGGAAGCCGACCGCCTGACCCTGTCGCTGCGGGTGATCGAGGCGGTGCTGGCTTGCCCCGATCTGGCCGGCTGGGACGGATTTGCGGTGGTGGTGCAGGCCTATGGGCGACGCGCTGGCGCGGTGATCGACTGGCTGCATGCGCTGGCCACGCGGCTGGATCGCAAGATCATGCTGCGGCTGGTCAAGGGCGCCTATTGGGATGCCGAGATCAAGCGCGCGCAGGTGTTGGGGCTGGCCGATTTCCCGGTGTTCACCCGCAAGCAGGCGACCGATGTCAGCTATATCGCGCTGGCGCGCAAGCTGCTGGGGATGAGCGACCGGATCTATCCGCAATTTGCCGGCCACAATGCCCATACCGTCGCCGCCATCCTGGAAATGGCGCCCGATCTGCGCGGTTTCGAATTCCAGCGCCTGCATGGCATGGGCGAGGCGCTGCACGATCTGGTGCTGCGGGGCAATGGCACGCGCTGCCGGATTTATGCGCCGGTGGGCGCACATCGCGACCTGCTGGCCTATCTGGTGCGGCGGCTGCTGGAAAACGGCGCCAATTCCAGCTTCGTCAACCAGATCGTCGATGAAACCGTGCCGCCCGAACTGGTGGCCGCCTGCCCCTTTGCCGCGATCGAGACCTGCGCGCAGATCGAAAACCCCGCGCTGGCGCGCCCAGTCGCGCTGTTCCCCGGGCGAGTCAATTCGCGCGGGTTCGACCTGACCGATGCCGGCACGCTGGCCATGATCGAGACCGCACGCGCCCCCTTCGCCACAGGCCTGCTGCCCGGGGCCGAACCGCTGCTGGCCGCGCCCTGTGCCCCCTGCCCGCCCGTGCCGGTGACCGACCCGGCCAGCGGCGCGCCGGTGGGCGAGGTGCGCATGGCCTCGGGCGTCGACGTCGCCGCAGCGCTGGATGCCGCGCGCCCTTGGGCCGCCGATGCCGCGACCCGCGCCGCCACGCTGGACCGCGCCGCCGATCTGTATGAGGAAAACTTCGGCCAGATCTTCGCGACACTGGCACGCGAGGCGGGCAAAAACCTGCCCGATGCGGTGGGTGAATTGCGCGAGGCGGTGGATTTCCTGCGCTACTATGCGGCGCAGGCCCCCGAGGCCGCCCAGCCGCGCGGCATTTTCACCTGCATCAGCCCGTGGAATTTCCCGCTGGCGATCTTCACCGGGCAGATCGCGGCGGCGCTGGCGGCGGGCAACGGCGTGCTGGCCAAGCCGGCCGAACAGACACCGCTGATCGCCACGCTGGCGGTGCGGCTGCTGCATCAGGCGGGCGTGCCCGCGACTGCGTTGCAATTGCTGCCGGGCGACGGGCCGACGGTGGGCGCCGCGCTGACCTCCGATCCGCGGGTCGCGGGCGTGGCCTTCACCGGCGCGACCGAGACCGCGCAGGCGATCCGCCGCGCGATGGCCGAACATCTGGACCCGGGCGCGCCGCTGATCGCGGAAACCGGCGGGCTGAATGCGATGGTGGTCGATTCCACCGCCCTGCCCGAACAGGCGGTGCGCGACATTCTGGCTTCGGCCTTCCAGTCGGCGGGCCAGCGCTGCTCGGCCCTGCGTTGCCTCTATCTGCAAGAAGATATCGCGCCGCATGTGATCGAGATGCTGATCGGCGCGATGGATGAATTGCGGCTGGGCACGCCTTGGGATCTGACCACCGATGTGGGCCCGGTGATCGACGCCGAGGCCTTCGGCAACATCGCCGACTATATCGCGGCAGCGGGCACAGAGGTGATCCACCAGATCGCGGCGCCGAAGGACGGCCTGTTCATCCCGCCCACCCTGATCCGCGTGCCGGGCATCGCCGCGCTCGGGCGCGAGATCTTCGGCCCCGTGCTGCATGTCGCGACCTTCGCCGCCGAGGATCTGGGCCAGGTGATCGCCGACATCAACGCCACCGGCTATGGCCTGACCTTCGGGTTGCACAGCCGGATCGACAGCCGCGTGCAGGCGGTGACAGAGGCGCTGCATGTCGGCAATATCTACGTCAACCGCAACCAGATCGGCGCGGTCGTGGGCGCGCAGCCCTTCGGCGGCGAGGGGCTGTCGGGCACCGGGCCAAAGGCGGGCGGTCCGGAATATCTGGTGCGTTTCGGCGCCACACCGCCGACACATGCCCCCGCCCCGCAGCGCAGCCTGCCCGGTCCCACCGGCGAATCGAACCGTCTGACGCTGCATCCGCGCGCGCCGATCCTGTGCCTTGGGCCGGGCGCCGAACAGGCCGCAGCACAGGCCGCCGCCGTGCAGGCGCTTGGCGGAACGGCCCGGCTGGCCCCGGATGCCGCGCCCGAAAGCCTGACCCAAAGTCAGGATTTTTCGGCCGCACTTTACTGGGGAGAAGCCGCGGCAGCCCGCGCCTATGCCTGTGCCCTGGCGGCACGGTCGGGTCCGATCCTGCCGCTGATTACCGGCCTGCCCGATGCCGCGCATTGCTTCCACGAACGCCATATCTGCATCGACACCACGGCTGCGGGCGGCAACGCCCAGCTGCTGGCCGGTGCAGGCAGCGCTTGACGCCCCGGCGCGGATCGGCACACTCGCGCCATGTTTCCAATCCGCGACCATAACCCGTCCAGCCGCACCCCCTATGTCACCTGGGGGATCATTGCGCTGAACGTCATCCTGTTCGTGCTGACCATGCCCGGCGTCGGCGGGATGGAGTCACTTTGGGCGGATTGGGCCCTGTATCCCGCCGCGATCACGCATGGCGCCTATCTGCAGGGGTTGGTGACGCATATGTTCCTGCATGCAGGCCTGCTGCATATCGCGGGCAACATGCTGTTTTTGTGGGTTTTTGGCGACAATCTGGAAGACCAGCTTGGGCACATCGGCTTTGCGCTGTTCTATCTGGCGGCGGGGCTGGCGGCGGCGGCGGCGCAGATCCTGACCGATCCGTCCAGCACGGTGCCCATGGTCGGCGCCTCGGGCGCGATCGCGGGCGTGATGGGCGGCTACATGCTGATGTTTCCGCGCGCGCGGGTCGATGTGCTACTGATCTTCATCGTGTTCTTCAAGGTTCTGCCGATCCCGGCCTGGGTCGTTCTGGGGATCTGGTTCGCATTGCAACTGCTGAACGGCACCACCGCGGGCATGGCTGACGGCGTGGCCTATTGGGCGCATGCGGGCGGCTTCGTCGCCGGACTGTTGCTGATGGTGCCGCACTGGCGGCGAATGGGCGGTGTGCTGTTCTGGGGCCAAACCCATGGCCGCCCGCCCCATCCCGAAATCGACTATTCCCGCTCTAATATCCCCGTCGTGCGCCGCCGCCGCCGCTAAGCCGCGTCCGCATCGCGCAGGATCATCTGCGCCGCGCGTTCGGCAATCATGATGGTGGGCGCATTGGTGTTGCCGCCAATCAGCGTGGGCATGACCGAGGCATCGACCACCCGCAGCCCCGCCACACCCCGCACCCGCAGCTGCGGATCGACCACGGCCAGATCGTCCTGCCCCATCCGGCAGGTGCCCACCGGGTGATAGATCGTGTCCGCGCGCGCGCGAATATCGGCCATCAGCCCCGCATCGCTGCCGTCGGGCGCATAAAGCCGCCGCCCGCGCCAGGGCGCAAGCGCGGGGGCCTCGGTGATCCGCTCCAGCAGGCGCGCGCCCTTGAACAGAAGATCGGCATCGCGCGGATCGGCCAGAAACCCCGGGTCAATCAGCGGCGCGGCGAACGGGTCCGTCCCCGCCAGCCGCACGGTGCCGCGCGACCAGGGCCGCAGCACGCAGATATGCGCCGACCAGCCATCGGCCAGATGCGGGCGGCGCATGTGCTGATCGACGATACCGACGACGAAATGGATCTGCAGGTCCGGCCGCGCAAGCCCGGGGTCAGAGCGCAGGAACGCGCCCCCCTCGGCCATGGGCGAGGCAAACAGCCCCTCGCCATGACGCCGCCAACCCGCCGCCGCCCGCGCCATCCGCAGCAGGCCACGCGGATTGAGCCCCACCACATCGCGCCGCGGCGAGGTGTAGCTGATCGTGTAATCCAGATGGTCGTGCAGATTGCCACCCACGCCCGGCAGATCGTGGCGCACCGGTATACCCAGATCGCGCAGGTGATCGGCCGGCCCCACCCCTGACAGCAACAACAACTGCGGCGAGCCGAAGGCCCCGCCCGACACGATCACCTCGCGCCGCGCTTCCAGCCGGATCTGCCGCCGCCCGCGCGCCACCAGCGCCCCGGTCGCGCGCCCGTCCGCAATCAGCACGCGCTCGGCCCGGGTGCGGGTCAGCACGGTCAGATTGGGGCGGTTCATCAGCGGATGCAGATAGGCCGCCGCCGCCGAACACCGCTCGCCCTTGCGCGGCCCGTCCCAGAATTGCGTGACCTGATAAAGCCCCGCGCCCTCTTGCTCGGCCCCGTTGAAATCGCCGTTAGGCGCGCAGCCCACCGCACCGCAGGCCTCGACAAAGGCGCGCGAAATCGGGCGCGGGCGGCGCTGATCGCCGACCTGCAGGGGCCCTGCCGCGCCATGCAGCGCATCCGCGCCGCACATGTTCCGCTCGGCCGCGATGAAATGCGGCAGGCAGCTGGCCCAGTCCCAGCCCTCGGCGCCCTGATCGGCCCAATCGTCGTAATCGGCAGGGTGACCGCGCACATACAGCATCGCATTGATCGCCGAACTGCCGCCCAGCCCGCGCCCGCGCGGCTGAAACCCGCGCCGCCCGTTCAGGCCCGGCTGCGGCACGGTGTGCAGCGCCCAATTGTGCACCGGCGGGCGCCCCGGCACCATCGCCGCCACCATCGCGGGCGCGCGCACCAGAATATCGCGCGCCTGATCGCCCGCCTCGACCAGGCACACCCGCACCCGCGCATCCGCGCTCAACCGTGCGGCCAGCACGGCCCCGGCGGAGCCCCCGCCCAGGATCACATAGTCGAAAATCATACGGCTCCCCCCGTTTGGGAGGAGCCTATCCGTTTTCCGCCACCCGCAAAGCGTGACGTGGTGTCAGGTCAGCTGCGCAGGCTGCCGCCGGTCGCCTTGGTGACCTTTTCGACGATCTTGGCGGAAACCGCCTCGATCTCGGCATCGGTCAGCGACTTGCCGCTGGGTTGCAGCCGGACCGCCAGCGCGATCGACTTCTTGCCCGCGCCCATCTGTTCCTCGGCCTTGGGACCAGTGAACTGATCGAACACCGTAACCGCCTCGATCAGCGCCTTGTCGGCCCCCATCGCGGCATTCACCGCCACCAGCGACTCGGTGCCCGCATCCACCACGAAGGCGAAATCGCGTTCGACCGCATGCAGATCCGAGGTTGCCAGTGCCGGGCGCGTAGGCGTCTTGGCCTTCGGGAAGGGCACGTTTTCCAGCCAGATCGTATAGGCCACCGCCGGGCCCTTCACGCCCATTTCGCGCAGCACCTTGGGATGCACCTCGCCAAAGGCGCACAGCGCCTTGGGCCCCAGCGCCATCACGCCTGCGCGGCCCGGATGCCACCAGCCTGCCAGCTTGCGGTTGATCTGCGTCTTCGCCGGCGCGCCGATCGCCGCCAGCACCGCCTCGGCATCGGCCTTGGCATCATACAGATCGACCGGGCGGCGCGACCCCCAGGGATCACGCGGCGCGCTGGCCCCGACCAGCAGGCCCGCCAGTTGCAGATGCTGATCGCCCGGCTCGCCGCCGTGGAAGGCCGGGCCCACCTCGAACAGTGCCATATCGGCAAAGCCGCGCGCCTGATTGCGCGCCGCGGCCTGCAACAGACCGGGCAGCAGATCGGGGCGCAGATGCGTCATCTCGCTCGAGATCGGGTTTTCGATCCGCGTCGCCTCGGCCCCGCCGCCAAACAGCGTGGCCGATTTCGCGTCGATGAAGCTGTAGGTCACGCATTCGTTGTACCCAAGGCTCGCCGCCGTGCGCCGCGCCATGCGTTCGCGCACCTGCATCGGCGTCAGCACCGGACCGGGCACGCCGCTGGTTTCGCGCGCCATCGGGCGGCCCACCAGCTTCGTCAACGAGGCGATCCGCGCCACTTCCTCGACCAGATCGGCCTCGCCCAGCACATCGGGGCGCCAGCTGGGCGGGGTGACCATGTCGCCGTCGAGCGTGAACCCAAGCGCGGCCAGCGTTTCGCGCTGCGTGGCTTCGGGAATGTCCATGCCCACGAGCGAAATCACCCGCGCCGGGTCCAGTTTATAGGCGCGCGTCGTGTCGGGCACCGCACCATCCATCACCACGTTCGAGGCCTCGCCGCCGCACAGGTCCAGCACCATCTGCGTGGCCAGTTCCAGCCCGGGCAGGGTGAATTCCGGGTCCACGCCGCGTTCGAACCGATAGCGCGCGTCCGAGTTGATCTTCAGCGCGCGGCCCGTGGCGGCAATGGTGATCGGGTCCCAATAGGCGCTTTCAACGAAGACATCGACGGTCTCCTCGGTGCAACCCGACAGCTCGCCGCCCATGATACCGGCCAGGCTTTCGGGCCCCTGATCGTCGACGATCACCATCTGACCCGCCCGCAGGGCGTAGGTCTTGCCATCCAGCGCCAGCAGCTCCTCGCCGCCCTGCGCGGGCACGATCCGCAGATCGCCCTTGACCTTGGCCGCGTCGAAGACGTGCAGCGGGCGGTTCAGATCATAGGTGAAGAAGTTGGTGATATCGACCAGCGCCGAGATCGGCCGCAGACCGATCGCCATCAGCCGGCTTTGCAGCCAGGCGGGGCTGGGCCCGTTGGTCACGCCGCGGATCAGGCGCCCGGCGAACAGCGGGCAGCCCTTTTCCTTGAGCCCCGCGTCGATGCTGACCTTGATCGGGCAATCAAACCCGCCCGGCACGGGCTCGATTTCCAGCGGTTTCAACCGCCCCAGGCCCCGCGCGGCCAGATCGCGCGCAACGCCGCGCACGCCCAGCGCATCGGGGCGGTTCGGGGTGATCTTGATGTGGATCATCGGGTCCACCGCCTCGGGGCGGTTTTCGGCCAGCCAGTCGATGAACTTCTGCCCGACCTCGCCCGAGGGCAGCTCGATGATGCCGTTATGTTCGTCGCTCAGTTCCAGCTCGCGTTCCGAGGCCATCATGCCGTGGCTTTCGACACCGCGGATCTTGCCCACGCCCAGCGTCACGTCGATGCCCGGCACATAATCGCCCGGCTTGCACAGCACCACGGTGATGCCTTCGCGGGCATTGGGCGCACCGCAGACGATGGTCTTTTCGCCCTCGTCGGTCAGCACATTGCAGACCCGCAGCTTGTCGGCATCGGGGTGCTTTTCGGCATGCAGGACCTTGGCCAGCGTGAAGGGCGCGAGCTTGGCCGCCGGGTTCACGATTTCCTCGACCTCAAGGCCAAGGTCGGTGAGCGCGTCAGCGATCTCGTCCACCGAGGCGTCGGTGTCAAGATGGTCTTTCAGCCAGGAGAGGGTGAATTTCATTGGTGAATCTCCTTACTCGCGAGACTGATTTCAACTTTGATGTCGTCGTCGCGCCCGAGGGTGTCTGCCCGCATTACGCGCAGCATATTTTGATATTTGTCCTCAAACTCTGTCTCAAATTCGAGCAAGCGAGTTGGAGGATATTCGTCGCCAAACTTCTGGTTGTGCCGCGGCTCGTAGATACATCGCACACATCTTGTGTACGAAAAGAATGCCGCGTGGAGTTCAGCAAGCCGTGTAGCAACACTGTGCGGGGCCGCAACATAGAGCATTGCTTCAACTGACCGAAATTCGTCAATCGCTGCCCTCCGCATTTCATGATCTGTGCGGACACAACTCGTAAGAACTCTTTGCTGTGAAAAGAGATAGGCGCGATAGAGCTCTTGCCTTGCACGGAGCAACTCAGAAATTCGATCCGTCTTTCTTTGCCAAGCATAGACAAAGCCACCTCCGACGATTGTCAGAAGCGGGACCAAAAAGGTGGCCGCCAGCTGCCAGCCATCACCCATTACTTACTCAACCCCCCGAACACCGTAGGCAGGTCCAGCGGCGCGAAGCCGTAGTGTTTCAGCCAGCGCAGGTCGCTCTCGAAGAACGCGCGCAGATCCGGGATGCCGTATTTCAGCATCGCGATCCGGTCGATGCCCATGCCGAAGGCAAAGCCTTGCCATTCGTTCGGGTCGATCCCGCCCGCGGCCAGAACCTTGGGCTGCATCATGCCGGAGCCGAGGATTTCCAGCCAGGAATTGCCCTCGCCGATCTTCAGCTGGCCGCCTTCCCACGAACAGCGGATGTCCACTTCGGCCGAAGGTTCGGTAAAGGGGAAGTGGCTGGCGCGGAAGCGCAGCTCGACGTTCGGCACCTCGAAGAAGGCCTTGCAGAATTCTTCCAGCACCCATTTCAGGTTGGCCATGGAAATGTCGCGGCCGATCGCCATGCCCTCGACCTGATGGAACATCGGCGCGTGGGTCTGGTCCATGTCCATCCGATACACGCGGCCCGGCGCGATCACGCGGATCGGCGCGCCACGTTCCTGCATCGCGCGGATCTGCACGGGGCTGGTATGGGTGCGCAGCACATGCGGCGGGCGCGGATCGGCGGCATCGCGGGCCATGAAGAAGGTGTCATGCTCCTGCCGCGCGGGGTGTTCGGGCGCGATGTTCAGCGCGTCGAAGTTATACCAGTCGGATTCCACCTGCGGCCCCTCGGCCACGGCAAAGCCCATGTCGGCGAAGATCGCGGTGACCTCATCCATCACCTGACTGACCGGGTGGATGGTGCCCATGCGGCGCGGGCGGCCCGGCAGCGTCACGTCCAGCCATTCCGATTTCAGCCGCGCATCCAGCGCCGCATCGGCCAGGCCTTCCTTTTTCGCGCGCAGCGCCGCGTCGATTTCGGTTTTCAGCAGGTTCAGCGCGGCGCCCGTGGTCTGGCGTTCCTCGGGCGACATCTGGCCCAGCTCGCGCATCTTCAGGCTGATTTCGCCCTTCTTGCCAAGCGCCGCGAGGCGGATCTCTTCCAGGCTCGCCTCATCGGCGGCGCCCGCGATCCGGTCGAGATAGTTTGCCTTGAGCACGTCGAGCGCGTTCATGCCTGTGTCTCCTGTCTGGTCGGGCCAAAGCCGATTGGGCCTGTGCTAGCCGCCGCCCGCCCCGATTTCAAGCGCCCCGGTCCGGGACGGGTCAAAGAAAAACCCCCGCGACGGGCGAAACCGTCGCGGGGGTCTGAAGTGCAGTCCCTTGCGGGAATTACGCAGCCGCGGCGGCTTTCGCCTGTTCGACGATCGCGCCAAAGGCTTCGGGCTCGTGGATGGCCAGATCGGCCAGAACCTTGCGGTCCACCTCGATCCCGGCCAGCGCCAGACCGTTGATGAAACGCGAATAGGTCATTTCGGCGTCGAAGGCGCGCACAGCGGCGTTGATCCGCTGGATCCACAGCGCGCGGAAGCTGCGCTTGCGGGCCTTGCGGTCGCGGGTCGCGTACTGGTTGGCCTTGTCGACGGCCTGGGTGGCGGTGCGGAAGTTGCGCGAACGGGCCGAGTAGTAGCCTTTCGCTGCCTTCAGGATTTTCTTGTGCGAGGCGTGGGTAACCTTGCCGGATTTAACGCGGGACATGTTTCAAGCCTCCAGTTCAGCGATTGTAGGGCATGTATTTCTTGATGATTTTGGCATCGCAATCAGCCAGAACCATCGTGCCCGCGGCGTCGCGGATGAACTTCGTCGAGCGCTTGATCATGCCGTGGCGTTTGCCAGCGGCACCCGACTTCACCTTACCGGACGCGGTGAAGGTGAACCGCTTTTTCGCAGCGGATTTCGTCTTCATCTTGGGCATTTCCATCTCCTCTTTCGAGTGGGTATTCACGCGACTCGGCATGCCTCGAGGCCGGCCGCGCGGTTGATAGAGCGCGCCTGATAGACGCGCCCCGGACAATTGGCAAGGGGGGAAGCGGCAAAAAACCGGGGCGTCAGTTCAGAATCCGGGCCAGAACGCGGGCAAAGACCTCGGGGATCTGGCCGGGCACATAGCCGCCGGGTTTCGACAGGAAGGCCAGCAGGATCAGCCCGCCCCCCACCAGCACCGCGATCGCGGCGGCCCGGGGCGGGCGCGAATCCGCGAAGGCCGCAATGACGGCGGGCACGGCGAAGGCACCGACGATGATGCCCATCACCAGAAACAGATCGCTGTCTATCACCATCATACCTTTGCCTCCTCGGCGAAAGGTTACCCCACGGCAAGATTACTCCGGGTCGGTGCGGAAGATCAACCTTTCGTCACAGGGCGCCACCCGCAGGATGTTGGTTGTGCCCTGCACGTTGAAGGGCACACCCGCGGTCACGACGATCTGGTTGGTTTCATCGGCAAAACCATAGTCGCGCGCGGCACGGGCGGCGTTGACCACCGCCATCTTGAACCGCTCGACCTTTTCGCAGCGCACCGAATGCACGCCCCAGTACAGGCAGATCTTGCGCAGCGTGGTGGTGATCGGCGACAGCGCGACAATCGGCACGCGGGGCCGTTCGCGCGCCACCAGCGCCACGGTCTTGCCGGTCTGGGTGTAGCAGCAGATCGCGGAAATATCGGTAGTTTCGGCAATTTCGCGCGCCGCTGCCACGATGCCATCGGCAATGGTCTGGCGCTGCGCGGTGCGCGAGGCCTCGATGATGTCGCGATAGGTCGGGTCGCTTTCGACGCTTTCGGCGACGTTGTTCATCGTCGCCACCGCCTCGACCGGATAGCGGCCTGCGGCGGATTCCGCCGACAGCATCACCGCATCGGCGCCTTCATAGATCGCGGTGGCCACGTCGGACACTTCGGCGCGGGTCGGCATCGGGCTTTCGATCATGCTTTCGAGCATCTGCGTCGCCACGATCACCGGCTTGCCCGCCGCGCGACATTTGCGGATCAACCGCTTCTGGATCGGCGGCACCGCATGCACCGGCAATTCGACCCCCAGATCGCCGCGCGCCACCATGATCCCGTCGGAAACCTTGAGGATCTCGTCAAAGGCGCTGACCGCGGCGGGTTTTTCGATCTTGGACAGGACCTGCGCCCGCCCGCGCGCCAGATCGCGCGCCTCAAGCACGTCTTCGGGGCGCTGCACGAAGCTCAGCGCCAGCCAGTCGACGCCCAGCTCGCAGGCGAATTCCAGATCCTTGCGGTCCTTTTGCGACAGCGCCGCCAGCGGCAGCACCACATCGGGCACATTCACGCCCTTGCGGTTGGAAATCGTGCCGCCGGTGGTGACGATGCAATCTGCGAAATCGGGGCCGCAGCGGTCGACCCGCAGGCGGATCTTGCCGTCATTGACCAGCAGACGCGCGCCCGGCTCCAGCGCCGCGAAAATCTCGGGATGGGGTAGGCAGACACGGTGCCCGTCGCCTTCGGTCGGGTCCAGATCCAGCCGGAACAGATCGCCCTCTTCCAGATCGGCGGCGCCGGCGGAAAATACCCCCACGCGCAGCTTGGGCCCCTGCAGGTCGGCCAGCACGGCGACCGGGCGCCCGGTGTCGGCCTCGACCTGACGCAGAATGTCGTAGCGCGCCTGCTGTTCCTCATGGGTGCCATGGCTCATGTTCAGGCGGAACACGTCGGCCCCGGCTTCGAACAAGGCGCGGATCGTCGTATAATCCGAGGAAGACGGGCCCAGTGTGGCCACGATCTTGACGTTGCGAAGGCGTCTCATACGTCCTCGTTCCCCCCTGTTGGTTCATTATATATGGGCCGCCGTCAGCTATGACGCAAAATGTCGCTCAGAGCAACTGGCACAACCGCGGCCGGTGGCGTAAACCTGTTGTGACCGCACTGAGCAACGACACCATGACGCACCACCCTGCCTATCAGATTATCGGCGCCGACCGGCCCTCGCGCTGGCTGGTGACTGTCGATCATGCGACTAATACCGTGCCCGACTGGGTGGCCGGCGGCGATCTGGGGATCGCGCCTGCGGATATGGCCCGCCACATCGCCTATGACGTGGGCGCTCTGGGACTGGCGCAGCGGCTGGCCGAACGGCTGGATGCGCCGCTGATCGCGACCGATTTCTCGCGGCTGGTGATCGACCCGAACCGCGGCGAGGACGACCCGACACTGGTGATGAAGCTGTATGACGGCACGATCATTCCGGCCAACCGCCATGTCGATGCCGCCGAGGTCGAACATCGTCTGGCGCGGCTTTACCGCCCCTATCACGGCGCACTGGCCGATCTGGCCGGGCGCAGGCCCGATACGGTGATCTGCGCGATGCATTCGTTCACGCCCTGCCTGCGCGGGCGCCCGCCGCGGCCGTGGCAGGTCGGCGTGCTGTATTCGCACCGCGACGAACGTCTTGGAAAGCCGTTGGTTGCCGCACTGGCCGCCGAGGGCCTTTGTGTTGGCGACAACGAGCCTTATTCTGGCCATCTTGATGGTGACAGTATCGACCGGCACGCCCTTGTGCCGGGCCGCCCGAATGTGTTGATCGAATTGCGTAACGATTTGATTGCACAGGCGGATGGGCAAATTGCCTGGGCGGATCGAATCGCGCCGGTGCTGGAGCGGGTGCTGATGCAAAGCGGGCTGTGAGCCCGGGGCGGACCGGAAACAATCCGGGCTAGTGGGGTGCGATTGTTTCAATCGCATCGCAAAGCCGCCATGACGCCCCGCCAAAGCGTTTGACAGCCGCCGAGCTTTGGGACTTTGGTTAACTATTCTTAATCCCGTTATCCGAGTCGAGGGTCCCATGTTTACGCTGTTGATGATGTCGTTTTTGCCCTTGGCCCTGATGGTCGGCATCTACCAGAACAACCATGATGACGACGACGACAAATCCGACGAACCCGAACGCGATGCAGACCCGGAAAGCGGCGAAGGCGCCAGCATCACCCTGACCGGCGACGGCGCCGCGACCGAGGGCACCTCGGGCGATGACACGATCTATGGCACCGACGGCAACGACACCGTTTCGGGCGGCGCGGGCGAAGACAGGATCTGGCTGGGCGCTGGCGATGACCGCGGCCCGCTCACCGAAGACATCGCCGTCGCCACGGGTGCGATGGGCACGTTCGGCGATCTGGGCGCGATGATGCAGACCTTCTCGGACGAGGGGCTGTTTGGTGCCGAGGGCGGCACCGGCGACGACTATATCGACGGTGGCCACGGCGATGACGCGATCACCGGCGGACCGGGCAACGACACGCTGCGCGGCAACTTGGGCGACGATCTGCTGATCGACACCCGCGGCGCCAACAGCATGCACGGCGGCTATGGCGATGACCAGCTGATCGCGCTGGACGAAGACGACAGCCCCTGGGCCGATGTGATGGATGGCAGCGTCGGCGATGATGCGCTGTGGGGCGACGACGGCGACACGATGACCGGCGGGGCGGGCATTGATATGTTCGCGATCAACTGGCAGCCGGGCGACGACCCGGTGGTCATTACCGATATGAACAAGGACGTGACCGCGGACCCGACCTCGACCGAATATGACCAAGAGGCGCTCGTGATCCAGGTCGAGAACTGGCCGGAAGGGTCGACCTTCTCGATGGAACAGACCGACACCGGGCTGAATGTTCTGATTAACGGCGAAACCGCGGCCGTGCTGGAGGGGCTGAAGCTGGTCGATCTGAATGGCGACGGCGTCTATCTGTATGATGTCGCGACCGATACGTCTTACATCCCCACCTATCCGGGCTATACCCAGATCGGCACGGACGGCAATGACGTGCTGACCGGGCGCGAAGGCGATGACCGGCTGTATGGCAGCCTTGGCGCCGACAGCCTGACCGGCAACGAGGGCGACGACACCCTTCTGGGCGGCTATGGCGCCGATACGCTGATGGGCAATGACGGCGACGACTCGCTGGTCGGCGGGGCGCAGAACGACGTAATGGATGGCGGCGCGGGCTACGACCACCTGATCGGCGGGGCCGGCAACGATATGATGCTGGGCGGCGCGGGCAACGACACGCTGTTGGGCGAGGATGGCAATGACAGCCTGTCCGGCGGCCTCGGGCGCAACCTGATCGACGGCGGTGCAGGCGATGACATCATCGCGGCGGGCGGCACGCTCGACACCGTCTATGGTGGCGATGGCAACGACACGATCGTCGCCTCGAACACGCTCGACGACGATCTGATCACCACGGTCGATGGTGGCGCGGGCGATGACGTGATCTATGGCTCCGACGGGAACGAACTGACCGGCGGCACCGGTGCGGATCTGTTCGCGACGAGCTACGACACCACCTCTGAGGCGGTCGTCGTGCTCGACTTCACCCCGGGCGAAGACATGATCGAGATCATCGCCAATACCAGCGCGACGGTGTCGGTGACGGCAACGGCCGACGGTCTGGGCAGCCAGATCCTGGTCGACGGGCTCAACGTGATGGTGTTGCAAGGCGTGAAACCCGCCGATGTGCCACTCAGCGCGATCACCCTGAGCGCGGCCTGACCGCACCCGAATCACCTGTGGGCCGAGATGACGAAACCCCGATGAACAGTCGATGTTTTGCCTTTCTTGACAATGTGTTACTGTCCACTTTCCGCTTGCTCGAACCAATCCGCGCCCCGGCGCCGGATTGGTCCGCAAAGCCCGGACAGTGCCACCGTCGACCCCGCTCAAACCCGTTGCACAAGGCCCGCATGCCCCGCATCTTGTCACCAATGAAAAGGATGTCCTGATGCTTGCCCTGTTTCTCACTCTGAGCGTGGCGCTTGCCCTGCTGGTCTGGGGCGAGATCGACACCCCGCGCCCGGTGACCGTGGCTCCGGCCCCACCCCAGATGCCCGCACCGGCGCCCTTGCGGCGCCCGGGTCGCAGGCACACCCCTTCCGAACCGCCGCTGCGCCTGACCGATTTCACCCCCGGGGATCTGATCGAGCTGGAGCTGCCCGGCCCCGCCCCGCACCCGGAAGACATCCGTTTCATGCCCCTGCCCAGCGGCGATACCCGGGTTCAGATCGCCGGAGAGGATGTGCTGATCCTTTCCGGCGTGGATGCCGCGACCCTCTCGCCCGCAATCTTCCGTTTCCGCCGCCTGCCCACCGCATGACCCCGACACGCGGCGCAACAAAAAGCCCCGGGCCGAACCGGACCGGGGCTTTTGCGCGTCCTGTCTGAACGATCAGATCGCGGCCTTGCGGCTTTCTTCCAGATAGATTTCGCGCAGGCGGGTGGCGACCGGACCGGGCTTGCCGCTGCCCACTGCCACGCCATCCACTTCGACGACCGGCATCACGAAAGCCGAGGCCGAGGTATAGAACGCCTCATCCGCGCCCTGCGCCTCTTCGATGGTGAACAGCCGTTCTTCGATCTCCATCTGCGATTCCGCGGCGTATTTCAGCAGCGAGGCGCGGGTGATCCCGTGCAGGATGTCATTCGACAGCTGCCGCGTGATGATCTTGCCGTTCTTGACGATATAGACGTTGTTCGACGATCCCTCGGTGACGAAGCCATCCTCGACGAACCAGGCATCGTTCTTGCCCGCCTTTTCGGCCGCCATCTTGACCATCGACGCATAAAGCAGCTGCACGGTCTTGATGTCGCGGCGGTGCCAGCGCAGATCGGGCACCGAAATCACGGTGATACCCTTTTTCGCCTTCGGGTCGTCCGCCAGCCCGGGCTTCGACTGGGTATAAAGAACCACGGTCGGCGGCGTGCCGGCGGGCGGATAGTGGAAATCGCGATCCCCCGCATTGCCGCGGCTGACCTGCAGATAGATCATCCCTTCGACCAGATCGTTACGCGCGATCAGCTCGCGGTGGATTTCCAGCCATTCTTCGGGGGTGATGTCGCAGGTGATTTCCAGCTCGGACAGCGAACGGTTCAGCCGCGCGATATGGCCTTCGAATTCCAGGATCTTGCCGTCCAGGATCGAGGTCACCTCGTACACCGCGTCGCCCATCACGAAGCCACGGTCGAAGATCGAGACGCTGGCCTCTTCCTCGGGCAGATACTGACCATTCAGATAGACAATCCGGCTCATTCGTCTCTCCTTCTCAGCCCCAAAGCCCCGCTTCGGGGGGGTAAACCATGCCATCGGCATAGGCCAAGGGCGTGCTGCGGTCTTCTGCCAACAAAAGCGGCCCGTCAAGATCCACATATTCCGCGCCCTGCGCCAGCAGCACCGCAGGCGCCATCGCCAGGCTCGACCCGACCATGCAGCCGACCATCACCTGATAGCCCGCCGCCCGCGCCGCGTTGCGCAGCGCCAGCGCCTCGGTCAGCCCGCCGGTCTTGTCCAGCTTGATATTGACCATGTCATACTTGCCCACCAGATGCGGCAGGCTCGCGCGGTCATGGCAGCTTTCATCGGCACAAACCGGCACCGGACGGTCGATCCCGATCAGGGCCGCGTCATCCGCAGCGGGTAACGGCTGTTCCACCAGCGCAACGCCCAGCCGCACCAGATGCGGCGCCAGATCGGCATAGACTTCGGCGCTCCACCCCTCGTTGGCGTCGACGATGATCCGCGCTTTCGGCGCGCCCGCACGCACCGCTTCCAGCCGCGCCATGTCGTCCGGCGTGCCCAGCTTGATCTTCAGCAACGGACGATGCGCATTTTTTGCCGCCGCCGCCTGCATCCGCTCGGGCGTATCGAGCGAGAGCGTATAGGCCGTGACCATCGGCCCCGGTGCGGCCAGCCCGGCCATCTCCCACACGCGTTTGCCTGCGGCCTTGGCCTCCAGATCCCACAGTGCGCAATCCACCGCATTGCGGGCCGCGCCGGGCTCCAGCGCCTCTTGCAGCTCGGCGCGGGAGATGCCGGCGGGCAGGGCCTCGATCTGCGCAGTCACGCTGTCCAGGCTTTCGCCATAGCGCGCATAGGGCACACATTCGCCCCAGCCTGTGTAACCGCCCCGGCTGACCGTCACGGTCAGAACCTTCGCCTCTGTCCGCGACCCGCGCGAGATGGTGAACACCTCGGCCAGCCGGAACACATCTGCCTGCACAGAAATCATCCGCGCCCCCGTTTCTTCTTGGCAAAAATACTCCCGCCGGAGGCATCCCCCGGCGGGCTCATGCAATCAGATCGCGGCGAGCGCGTCCACCAGCTTGCCCGCGCCAAAGCGGAACGGGTCGGTGGCGGGCAGGCCCATATCGGCCTCCAGCTTGGCCAGATAGGCGCGCGCTTCGGGTTCGGGCATGTGTTGGGTGTTGACCGAGATGCCGACCACCTGACAGGCCGGGTTGCCCACCCGCGCCAGCGTCAGCGCCACATCGCGCAGCGCTTCCAGGCTGGGCGCGGTATAGCCCGGCAGGCCGCGCATGTGCGGGCGGGTCGGTTCGTGGCACAGCACCAGCGCGTCGGGCTGACCGCCATGCACCAGCGCCAGCGTCACCCCGGAATACGAAACGTGGAACAGGCTGCCCTGCCCCTCGATCAGATCCCAGTGATCGGCGTCATTGTCGGGCGTCAGCCATTCGATCGAGCCGGCCATGAAATCGGCGATCACCGCATCCAGCGGCACGCCGTCTCCGGTGATCAGGATGCCGGTCTGGCCGGTGGCGCGGAACGTGGCCTTCAGGCCGCGCTCGCGCATCTCGCGTTCCATGCACAGCGCGGTGTACATCTTGCCGACCGAACAATCGGTGCCCACCGCCAGCATCCGCTTGCCGGTGCGCTTGATCCCGTTGGCGATCGGGTAGTCGACGCTGGGCACGCGCACGTCGTGCAGCTGGCGCCCGCAGGCGGCGGCGACGGCGACCAGATCGGGCTCGTCACGCAGCAGGTTGTGCAGCCCCGAGGCCAGATCGAACCCCTCTTCCAGCGCCTGCACCAGAACCTTCTTCCAGGCCGGGCTGATGATCCCGCCACGGTTCGCCACGCCGATCACCAGCGTCTTGCAGCCCGCCGCCTTGGCGGTCGCAAGGTTCATGTCAACCAGCCCCATATCGGCCTTGCAGCCCTCCATCCGGTATTGGCCCACGGCAAATTCCGGGCGCCAATCCTTGATGCCCTGCGCCACCTTGGCGGCCAGTTGGTCGGGCGCATCGCCCAGAAACAGCAGATAGGGGGTCTCGATCAGCGCCATGGGGGCCTCCTGTTGGATTTTCCCGTAGATTACAGCGCCCGCAGAGGATTTTCTGGGGAATTCATGCCTTCAAAATAGACATATCAGGCGATTCTTCGCCATATGCAGAAATTTTCCGCAGAAATGTGCGCATCACGCTGCAAGTGCAGCATGATCGCGCGCCGCCGGGCACCGATTCTGCGGGCGCGAAATGGACTTGAAAGGAAGTGCGCAATATTATATCCCGCCAGCAGCAAAACTCGAAACATCATTGCGAGACAACCATGAGCTTCCGCGTCCAGCCGACCCCCGCCGCCCGTCCCAATCGCTGCCAGCTGTTCGGCCCCGGCTCGAATACCAAGCTGTTCGCGAAAATGGCCGCCTCGGCGGCCGATGTCATCAACCTCGACCTCGAAGACTCGGTCGCGCCGAATGACAAGGCGCAGGCCCGCCGCAACATCATTCAGGCCAGCCACGAGATCGACTGGAACACCAAATACCTGTCGGTGCGGATCAACGGCTTGGACACGCCCTATTGGTATCGTGATGTCGTCGAACTGCTGGAAGAAGGCAGCGAGCGCATCGACCAGATCATGATCCCGAAAGTGGGTTGCGCCGCCGACGTTTATGCCGTCGACGCGCTGATCACCGCGATCGAGACCGCCAAGGGCCGCACCAAGAAGGTCTCGCTCGAGGTCATCATCGAATCCGCCGCCGGCATCGCCCATGTCGAGGAAATCGCCGCGTCGAGCCCGCGCCTGCAGGCGATGAGCCTAGGCGCCGCGGATTTCGCCGCCTCGATGGGGATGCAGACCACCGGCATCGGCGGCACGCAGGAAAACTATTACATGCTGCGCGAGGGCGCGAAATACTGGTCGGACCCGTGGCACTGGGCGCAGACCGCCATCGTCGCGGCCTGCCGCACCCATGGCATCCTGCCGGTCGACGGCCCGTTCGGCGATTTCAGCGATGACGAGGGCTTCCGCGCACAGGCGCTGCGCTCGGCCACGCTGGGCATGGTCGGGAAATGGGCGATCCACCCGAAGCAGATCGCGCTCGCGAACGAGGTCTTCACCCCCTCGGACGCCGCCGTCGCCGAAGCCCGCGAAATTCTGGCCGCGATGGAAGATGCCAAGGCCCGCGGCGAAGGCGCAACCGTCTACAAGGGCCGTCTGGTCGATATTGCGTCGATCAAACAAGCCGAAGTTATTGTCAGACAGTCGGAAATGATTAAGGGTTAAATTTCCGGCAGAATCGAATCCCGGAGCGGCAGGGAGGGGAGGCCCGGCGGCATGAGGGAACAGGGACGCCCCGATCACGGATCGGGGCGTTTCCATTTGCGCCGCCCCGTCCCCTTGGGTCAGTTGCATTTCCGCGCCGCCGCATTCATATAGGCAGCATTCCGCAACGGAGGGTTCCGATGACGACCTATCTCGAATTCGAAAAGCCGCTCGCCGAAATCGAAGGCAAGGCCGAAGAACTGCGTGCCCTGGCGCGCACCAACGAAGAGATGGATGTCGAAAAGGAAGCCGCCGCGCTGGACAAGAAGGCCGCGCAACTGCTGAAGGATCTGTACAAGGATCTGTCGCCCTGGCGCAAATGTCTGGTGGCACGCCATCCCGACCGGCCGCATTGCAAGGATTACATCGAAGCGCTGTTCACCGAATTCACGCCGCTGGCGGGGGATCGCAATTTCGCCGACGACCACGCCGTGATGGGCGGGATCGCGCGGCTGAACGATCAGCCGGTGATGGTGATCGGCCATGAAAAGGGCCATGACACCACCTCGCGTATCGCGCGCAATTTCGGCATGGCGCGCCCCGAAGGGTATCGCAAGGCGATCCGGCTGATGGACATGGCCGACCGCTTCGGCCTGCCGGTGGTGACGCTGATCGACACGCCCGGCGCCTATCCGGGCAAGGGCGCGGAAGAACGCGGCCAGTCCGAGGCGATCGCCCGCTCGACCCAGAAATGCCTGACGATCGGCGTTCCGCTGATCTCGGTCATCATCGGCGAGGGCGGTTCGGGCGGCGCGGTCGCGTTCGCCACGGGCGACCGCATCGCGATGCTGGAACATTCGGTCTATTCGGTGATCTCGCCCGAGGGCTGCGCCTCGATCCTGTGGAAAGACGCCGAAAAGATGCGCGAGGCCGCCGAGGCACTGCGCCTGACCGCGCAAGACCTCAAGAAGCTGGGCGTGATCGACCGCATCATCAAGGAACCGCTGGGCGGCGCGCAGCGCGACCGCGCCGCGGCGATTGCCTCGGTCGGGTCGGAAATCGCGCTGATGCTGGGTGAGCTGTCGGGCCGGAAACCCGCCGAGCTGATCAAGGATCGCCGCAAGAAATACCTCGATATGGGCTCGAAAGGGCTGGCGGCTTGAACCCCTGGGTCTTGCTGACGCTGGCGGGCCTGCTCGAAGTCGCCTGGGCACTGGGGCTGAAATATTCCGAAGGCTTCACCAAACCGCTGGCCTCGGCGCTGACACTGATCGGCGCCACGGCCAGCTTCTTCCTGCTGGCGCAGGCGATGCGCAGCCTGCCGGTAGGCACCGCCTATGCGGTCTGGACGGGGATTGGCGCGCTTGGCACGGCCATTCTGGCCATCTTCCTGTTCGCGGAGCCGGTGAGCGCGCTGCGCGTTTCCGGGGTTGCGCTGATCGTGGCCGGGATCGCGGCGCTGAAACTGGCCTGAGGCGCCGCCGCCTCAGCCCCCCACGCGGTTGGCCGGATCGTTCACGTCGAACCCCGCCTCGGCCATCAGCTTGTCGGAATGGGATTCGATCAACGCGGGCACCTGCGCCATGAACTCGGCGGTTTCCAGACCCGGCGCAATCGGATCAAGGAATTCCACCACCGCCAGCCCGGGCTTGCGCAGCATCGAGCGGCGCGGCCAGAACACACCAACATTGGTTGCCGCAGGCACACAGGGCAAACCCAGATCCCGATACAGCATCGCCGGACCGATCTTGTAGGGCGGCTTTGCGCCCGGTGCTACGCGCGTGCCCTGCGCGAAGATGATCAGCTGACCGCCGTGCTGACGCTCGCTCCGGGCCTGCTCGACCATGCCCTTGATCGCCTGCCCGCGTTTGGCGCGGTCGACCGGAATGCACCCGATCAGCCAAGCATACCAGCCGACGAAGGGGGTCCAGACCAGTTCCTTCTTCATGATGAACTTGCCCCGCGGCACCGCCGAATAGATCATCAGGATGTCGAAGAAGCTTTGATGCTTGGCCGCGATCAGCACATCGCCGGTGGGCGGCGTGCCGCGAATTTCGCTGCGCAGCCCGATGATCCAGCGCGCCGAGAAGCGCACCCAGTGGCAATACAGCCGGCACACCCAGACCGCCCCGGCACGCCCGCCCAATACGCCCACGGGCAGGAAGCCGATCGCGATGACCGCCAGCATCAGATACATCTGCGCGACGAAGATATAGGACCGGATAAATTGCAGAACCGACATCAGCGAATTCCCTTCAACATGCGCAGCGCAGCCGCGCGGGTGGCCAGCCAGGCCACGGCAGCCGCAAGCGGCGGAACAACCAGAGGCCAGAGCCAGCCGGCACCGGCAAAGCCCAGACCCGTCAGAAAACCGCCGGCCTCATCCGTCGCAGGCAGCGCGGCGACTGCGAGCATCGCCAGCACCGTGCCTAGGGCCGCGCCCGCCAGGCCGCGCACCGTGAACCGGCGCACGAAGGCCCCGGCAATGAAATCGTCGCGCGCCCCGACCAGTCGCAGCACCCGGATCACCTGCACATTGGCGGCCAGCGCTGCCTGCGCGGCCAGTGTGATCATTCCCGCCATCGCGCCGCCGATCAGCACCAGCGACAACAGCCCCAGCAGCCGCAGCCGCCCCGCGGCCGACACCAGCGGACGCCGCCAGCGCGTGTGATCGTCCAGCACCGCGCCGGGCGCCTCGGCCGACAGCCGCAGCCGCAGCCCCTCGGCATCCATTCCGGCGCTGGTCTCGGTCAGTTCGATCAGTTGCGGCAGCGGCAGGCTGTCGATCGGCAGATCGGGGCCGAACCACGGCTGCAGCAGGGCCTCCATCTCGGCACTTTCCAGCGCGCGATAGCTGGCCACGCCAGGCGTCGTCGCCAACACCTCCAGCACCGCGCGGGTCTGCCCCTGCATCTGCTCGGCGGGCGCGGAAATGCGGATCGTGGCAGAGCGTGCCAGCGCCTCGGACCAGCGCTCAGCCAGCCGCCCGGTCGCCAGCGACAGCGACAGCGCAAACACCGCCAGAAACGCCATCGCCGCCGCGGTCAGCAAGGTCAGCCGCGCGGTGAAGCCGGTGGGCGGCACCACCCGGTCGGCACCGCTCAGATCGGCGGGAAACAGGGCCAGCAGCGCGCGCATCACAGATCCGCCCCCGCCAGTTGCAGCCGCCGGTTCGCAATCCGCAGCACCCGCGCCGCGACCTGACTTTTCGCCGTGCGGATCAGGTTCAGGTCATGCGTCGCGATCACCACCGTCTTGCCCATCTTGTTCAGCTCGACCAGCAGCGACAGCAGCCGCAGCGACATTTCCCAATCCAGGTTGCCGGTCGGCTCGTCGGCCAGGATCACGTCGGGCGACATCATCACCGCACGGGCCAGCGCGGCGCGTTGCCGTTCGCCCCCCGACAGCTGCGGCGGCAAGGCCCCGGCCTGCGTCTTCAGCCCGACCCAGCCCAGCAATTCGCGCAGTTCGGCAGGATCGACCGGGCGATGCGCCACGCTCAGCGGCAGGGCGACATTCTCGGCCACGGGCAGATGGTCCAGAAACTGGCAATCCTGATGCACGACGCCGATTTTCTGCCGCAGTCCGGCAATATCGTCGCGCCCCAGCCCCCGCACATCACGCCCGAACAGCGCAAGATGCCCCGCCGAGGGCAGCAGTTCGGCATAGCACAGCTTGAGAAACGTGGTCTTGCCCGCACCCGACGGCCCCGTCAGGAAATGGAACGACCCCGGCACCAGCTTGAGCGTCATTTCCGAAAGCAACTCGCTCCCGCCGTAGCTCATTGCGACATTTTGCAGCTCAATCACTGCGCAGCCCCTTCATCTGGTGAGTGTTTGAGCAGACAGACCCCGCCCGGACAACGCAAACCCTTGGATATTGGTTTGGCGCTTGCTACAACATGTGCAAGAGAATTGCCAGATCGGCGATCGAGGGTCTGAGGGTGAGGAATGGGATGCGGCTGATCTGCCCGAATTGCGCCGCGCAATACGAGGTTGATGCAAGCGTCATCCCCGACGCAGGCCGCGATGTGCAATGTTCGAACTGCGGGCAGACATGGTTTCAGCCCAGTGCCCTGATGCTGCAGGCCGAAGCCGCCGCACAGACGATCGCCCCCGACCCGCAGGAGTGGGAAGTTCCCGCCGACGCGCTCACGACCGCCTTTGCCGACGCAACCCCGGACGAGACATCGCCCGAGACCGAGGAGGCGGTGGCAGAAGCCCCCCCGCCCGCTCAGAACCTGACCGAGGAAACCGCCCCCGCAACTCCACCGGCGGAGCCCCCGACCGCAGAGCAGGAAGACGCGGAAGACGACGGCAAAGATGACACGATCACCGCCACTGTGGCGGCGATGGTGGCCGCCCAAGCCCCCCCGGCGCCGGTTCAGCCACCGTCCACGCAGGCCAGTGACGACGGCCCCGGCCTTGCTCCCGCACCGGCTGCGGGCAGCACACCGCGCCGCGCGCTCGACGACAGCCTGCTCGCAATCCTGCGTGAAGAGGCCGAGCGCGAGGCCTCGGCCCGCCGGGCCGAGGGCAGCACGCTTGAAACCCAGGAAGAGTTGAACCTGGAGCCTGCGGCCAGCCGTGCCGCAAGCCGTGCCGCCGCCAAGCTGGCCGCATTGCAACGTGCCTCCGAAACGACCGAGGACGCGCCAGCCGCCGACCGCGTCGCCCATCTGCATGACGATGGCGAGGACGAACCCGCCGCACCGCAGGTGTCGCGCCGCGAACGGCTGCCGGACATCGAAGAGATCAACTCGACCCTGCGTGCCACCTCGGACCGGGCAGAGCATGCCGCCGCCAAGGATGCGCCGCAGACGCTTGCGCGGCAACGCTCGGGGTTCCGGCTCGGGTTCGTGTCGGTGTTGACGCTGGGGATCGCGGCGATGACCGTCTATGCAACCGCGCCGCGGCTGGTTCAGATCGCCCCCGCGCTGACGCCTGCCCTGTCGTCCTATGTCAACACGGTGGACCGTGGCCGGATCTGGCTGGACGCGCAATTGCAGGCGATCATCGTCAGCGTGCAGGAAAAACCCGACACCTGACGCGCGGATTGCGGGGTTCGGTCAGAACTGATCCAACAGACGGCGCAGATAGTCCAGTTCCGCCTCGGGGCGCAGCCGTTCGGCCGAACGGCGCCGGATTTCATCAAGCAGATCGCGCGCCCGGCGATAGATGTCTTCGCCCTGCAGCATGTTCTGGGTCGCGCCAAGACGCCCGCCATCGCCAAGATTGCGGCCCAGCGGGTCACGCGGCAGCTCGCGCGATCCGCGACCGCCGGCCTGGCCTTGCTGCTCGGCGCCCTGTTGCCCCGGCTGGCCCTGCTGACGCCCCTGTTCGCGTGCGAAGGCCTCGCCCAGATTGCGCATGCCCTCGCGCAGCGCTTCGATCGCATCGGCCTGCCGGTCGATCGCGCGCCCGGTGTCCCCGTCGCGCAACGCCTGCTCAGCCTCGTCCATCGCACGGCCTGCATCGTCCAGCCGCTGGCGCGCGGCATCGCCCGCCTCGTTGCCCAGACGCGGCATCAGCCCCTGCTGGCGCCCAAGCTCCTTGCGCAGCGCGCGCTGACGATCCGCCAGACTTTGGCCGCCGTCCTGCGGCTCTTGCGCCTGATCTTGCGCGCCGCCCTGATTGCCGCGCTGCGAAGGACCTTCCTGCATGTCACGGAAGGCGTCATCTGACAGTTGCTGCTGGTCGCGCAGCGTGTCGGCCAGATCCTGCATCGTCTTGCCGCCGGGCGTGTCGCCCTGACCGCCCTGCCCCTGCTGAACCTGCAGATTTTCCATCATCCGCGCCAGTTGATCGAGCAACTCTTGCGCCTCGGCCATCCGGCCCTCTTCCATCAGCCTCTGGATCTCATCCATCATCTGCTGGATCTGGTCGCCGGTGATCTGCTGGCTTTGCTGTTCGCGCCCGAATTGCGGGCCTTCCTCTTGTGCCTCTGCGCGTTCGGCCAGCATCTGGATGTAGCGGTCGGTGGCCTCTTTCAACTCGGCCATCAGCTTGGCGATCTCGTCCTTCGAGGCGCCGTTGCGGATCGCCTCGGACAGCCGTTGCTGCGCCTGCTGCATCGCGGCCAGCGCATCTGCCAGCCCGCCATCTTCCAGCATCTCGGCCATCTGCCACAGGTCTTCGGCCAGCTCATCGCGCACTTCGGGCGTCAGCGACGCCGCCTCGATCCGGCGCGACACCAGCGTGATCAGACCCGCCATCCCGGGGCGCGTGACAAAGCCCTCGGGGCGGTTGACCACGGCGCGCAGCCATTGCGCCACGCGCGGGCCGTTCTCGCGCGACCACAGCAGATCGCGCCGCGCCTCGATCAGGCTGGCCGCCAGCGGGTCGAAGAACCGCCGCCCCGGCAGATCAAGGCTTTGCGCCCCCGTCGTGCCGGTCTGGCCGCGCCCGTCCTCGACCTCCAGCGTCAGGCGGACGGGCAGGTTGGCCCAGGGGTGTTTTGCGGCGTCTTCGGCCAGCGCATCGGTGAAATCCGCGCGATTGCCCGAAATCGGCAGCGGCAGGTCGAACACCAGATCGTCGCGCGGTTCGGGCGACAGGGCCAACCCGTAGCGGCGCGGCACGGCGGCCAGATCCAGCGTGATCCGGGCCCGCCCCGCCGTGACTGCGTAATCGTCGGTGGCATGGAACGGCTGGCTCAGCTTGCCGTCGGCGCGCCGCTCGGCCAGACCGACCAGTTCCACGGCTGGCGCATCATCGGGCAGGATCGTCACCGCAAAGCGCCGCCCCGCCGCGCCGCCGATCTCGATCACGCCGGATCGCACGGCATCGAAATCGCGCCGCTGCACATCCGCTGCGGCCTCGGCTAGGGGCTGTGCCGCCGGGCTCGACACCGTTTCGTCGAAATCTATCGCACCCGGGGCACCGTAGAAGCGGAAGGCAAGGCGCGTGCCCTCGGGCACGGCCAGGTCATCCGATGTCAGACTGTTGAGATAGATCCCCGGCTTGCCGGTATAGCGCGGCGGCTCGGCCCAGCCTTCCCAACTGGGGCCCATCGCCGCCTCGGCCGGGCCAGCGCCGCCCACGCTCGCCCCCGGGTCGAGCATCCGCGCAGGCGCGCCGAACAGCAGCGCAACCACCAGCGCGGTCAGCGCGCTCAGCCGCAGGGCAAAGGGATCGCGGCGCGACAGGTCGGGGGTGGGGGCAACAGGGCGCGCGCCCGCGGCACGCTCGGCCATGCGGCGCAAATGCGCGGCCCACAGGGCCTGCGTGGCAGGGTCTTGCCCGCCAAGGGCCATTTGATCGGTCAGCGCGGTCAGCGGACGGCCCGGCAGGGTCATGTCCAGACGCGCGATTGCCTCGGCCCGTGCAGGCCAGCGGAACCGCCGCAGACCCAGCCCCAGCGTGACGATCAGCACCAGCAGCACGCCCGCCGCTGCGCCCCGCAGCCAAAGCTGCGGCATCACATCTGGCAACCGGAAGGCAAGCGCCGCCAACATCAGCGCCAGCACCGACAGCGCAGGCCAGAACGCGCGCAAGGCCCGTTCCAGCACCATCCCCGCCCGGGTCAGCGCGATCGGACGGGCCAGCGCGTCAAGCGGCGTGGCAGGTTGGGGGCGCGTGCGATGCAGCATCGGTCCTTTCCGGCCCCGGGCGCGGCATATGCGTCAGAGCCATTCCGGGATGCTATCGCGGCCCAGCATTTCCTCAAAGCTCGGACGTGCCCGAATGACAGCGAATTGATCCCCGTTGACCAGAACTTCGGGGATCAGCGGGCGCGAGTTATATTCCGACGACATCACCGCGCCATAGGCCCCGGCCGAGCGGAACGCCACCAGATCGCCCTGGCCGACCGGTGGCATCACGCGCGCCTTGGCAAAGGTATCGCCGGTTTCGCAGACCGGGCCCACGATGTCGAACGGCTGCCCCTCGGTCCCCGGCGCGGGTTCGATCACCGGGATGATGTCGTGATGCGCGCCATACATCGAGGGGCGCACCAGATCGTTCATCGCCGCATCGAGGATCAGGAAATCGCGGCCCTCGCCCTCTTTTACCCAGATCACCGAGCTGACCATGATCCCGGCATTGCCCGAAATCAGGCGCCCCGGCTCGATCTCGATCTCGCAGCCCAGATCGCCCAGCACGGATTTGATGACCCCGGCATATTCCACCGGCAGCGGCGGCGCCGAGTTCGAACGTTCGTAGGGAATGCCCAAGCCCCCGCCCAGATCGAGGCGGGTAATGGCGTGGCCGTCCGCGCGCAGCGCCAGCGTCAGTTCGCGCACTTTGGTGAAGGCGGCCTCGAACGGCGCCAGTTCGGTCAACTGGCTGCCGATATGCACGTCGACACCGACCACCGCGATACCGGGCAGCGCGGCCGCCTCGGCATAGACCGCGCGGGCCTTGGCAATCGGAATGCCGAACTTGTTTTCGGATTTTCCGGTCGCGATTTTCTCGTGCGTCTTGGCATCGACGTCCGGGTTGACGCGCAGCGCGATCGGCGCGCTCAGGCCCAGCTCGCTGGCGATTTCGGAAATCGCGCGCAGTTCCGGCTCGCTCTCGACGTTGAACTGCCGGATACCGCCTTGCAGCACCATGCGGATTTCGTCGCGGGTCTTGCCCACGCCCGAAAACACGATGCGATCGCCCGGCACACCGGCGGCTTTCGCGCGCAGGTATTCGCCGCCCGAAACCACATCCATGCCCGCGCCAAGATTGCCCAGCACCCGCAACACGGCCAGGTTGGAATTCGACTTGATCGCGAAGCAGACCAGATGATCGGTCCCCGCAAGTGCCTCGTCGAACAGCTTGAAATGGCGTTCCAGCGTGGCGGTCGAATAGACATAGAACGGCGTGCCGACGGCGGCGGCAATCTCGGGGATCGCCACGTCTTCGGCATGCAGGACGCCGTCACGATACAGAAAATGGTCCATCAGCTGATCTTCCGGGTGCGAATGAAAAGGTAAAGCGGCAAGGCCGGGCCGAGCCCAAGTAACAGGCCGACGGGCAAGACCACAAGCGCAATCCAGTTGCGCCGCACCATGACTTCGGCCAGCACCCACAGCACGAAGGCCACACCCGCGCAGACCAGCTCGGGTGCCGCCGTCAGCCCTGCCCAAGCGGGCAAGCCTCCGTCGGCAACCGCAAACCCCGCAGCAAGCAAAGCGGCCAAAAGGTAGCTCAGGCGCAGCCCGGACACGGCGTCAGCGCGCCTGAACCTGATCGGGCGGCACCGGCGGCCCGTCGACCCCGCAGGCCGCCAGCGCCAGCAGACCCGCGATCAATGCCGCGCGGATCATGGCGACACCGAAACGGTCGCGCCGCCGACCGTGCCCGAAACCGACGGATAGACCCGCACACCGGATTCCGAAATCCCGATGCCGGCATTCAGGCTGGGGTTCGTGCAGGCGGCCATCAGGGCCAGGGCAAGCAACGGGACGAGTTTCACGCAAGGCGTTCCTTCCAGCGGGCGATCTGGGCGCGCACCTGATCGGGTGCGGTGCCGCCGTAAGATTGCCGCGAGGCGACCGAGTTGTGAACCCCCAGAACCGAATAGATTTCCTGGTTGATCGCCGGATTGACCGATTGCATCTCGGTCAGGCTCAGATCGGGCAGATCGCAGCCCTTCGCTTCGGCCATCGCCACCAGCGTGCCGGTAACGTGGTGGGCATCGCGGAACGGCAGGCCCGCCTCGCGCACCAGCCAGTCGGCCAGATCGGTCGCGGTGGAAAAGCCGCTCGAGGCTGCGGCTTCCAGCTTGTCGGTGTTGACGGTCAGATCGCCGATCATCCCCGCCATCGCGGCCAGCGCCAGCATCAGGCTGTCGGCCGCATCGAAGACCTGTTCCTTGTCTTCCTGCATGTCCTTGGAATAGGCCAGCGGCAGCCCCTTCATCACCGTGAACAGCGCCACCGTCGCCCCCAGAATCCGGCCGATTTTCGCGCGGATCAGCTCGGCTGCATCGGGGTTGCGTTTTTGCGGCATGATCGAGGAGCCAGTCGACCACTTGTCCGACATCGCGACGAAGCGGAACTGCGCCGAGGACCAGATCACCAGCTCTTCGGCCAGGCGGCTCAGGTGCACCGCGCAGATCGACGACGACGACAGGAATTCCAGCGCGAAATCGCGATCCGACACGGCATCAAGGCTGTTGGCCATCGGGCGGTCGAAATCCAGCGCCGCGGCGGTGGCAAAACGGTCGATGGCAAAGCCGGTGCCGGCCAGCGCGGCCGCGCCCAGCGGGCATTCGTTCATCCGCTTGCGCGCATCCTCGAAGCGCGACTTGTCGCGCGCGAACATTTCCACATAGGCCATCATGTGGTGGCCCCAGGTCACCGGCTGCGCGGTCTGCAGATGGGTGAAGCCCGGCATCACCCAATCGGCGCCCGCCTCGGCCTGGCCCAGCATCGCCCGGATCAGCGCGTCAAGCCCCGCAATCGCCGCATCGCACTGGTCACGCACCCACAGCCGGAAATCGGTCGCCACCTGATCGTTGCGCGAGCGCGCCGTGTGCAGCCGGCCCGCCGGTTCGCCGATGATTTCCTTCAGCCGCGCCTCGACATTCATGTGGATGTCTTCCAGCGCGGTGCGGAACGGGAAGTTTCCGGCCTCGATCTCTGACAAGACCGTGAGAAGCCCTTCCCGGATCGCCTCGGCGTCGCTATCCCTGATGATGCCTTGTGCAGCAAGCATCGCCGCATGGGCCCGGCTGCCGCGGATATCCTGGGCGTAAAGCCGCTTGTCGAATCCGATCGAGGCATTGATCGCCTCCATGATCGCGTCCGGTCCTGCGGCGAAACGCCCGCCCCACATCGCGTTGGAGGCTTTATCCTTGCTGTCGGTCATGGTCTGGCCCTTTGTCGGAGGCAAAATGCTACGGTTTCTCGTCCTTTATACGGCCCTTGGGCTCAGTGCAAATACCGCCGCCGCCGCCGATCTGGAGGCGCTGAAGGCGGGCGACATGCGCAAGCTGGTGGTCTACGAAGAACCGCTGCCGACACCCGCCCTGCCGTTCGTCGATGAAACCGGCGCCGAACGCAGCCTGACCGAGTTTCGCGGCAAGGTCGTGCTGCTGAACTTCTGGGCCACCTGGTGCGCCCCCTGCCGCGCAGAGATGCCCGCGCTGGAACGGTTGCAGGCCGATATGGGCGGCGAGGCGTTTCAGGTGGTTACCCTGGCGACCGGGCGTAACCCGTTGCCGAAAATCGAGAAGTTCTTTGCCGAGGCCGGCGTGAGCAGCCTGCCGAAATTCAAGGACGAACGCCAGAATATCGCCCGCGCGATGGGCGTGGTCGGCCTGCCGGTCAGCGTGATTCTGGATGCCGACGGAAACGAGGTCGCCCGGCTGATCGGCGAGGCGGCCTGGGATGCCCCCGAGGCGAAAGCTCTGCTGCAGGCCGTGATCGACGGGTGAGTGCGTTCAGCGCAATTCGACCCGCAGATAGTTCGTCATCGCGGTGCCGATCACTTCAGACAGGCGCATGATCGCTTCGAGGCGCGCCTTGATGTCGGCATGGAACGAATCCAGCTGGTCGATCGTGGCAGAAAGCCCGCCGTTGGTGTCGCGCATACGGCCGCATTCCACCCGGCCCAGAACGCGGATCGTGTCGAGCCCCAGCATCTGACGTCGAATTTCCGCACTGGCACGGTTGAGGGCGGTTGCAAGTTCCGCCGCCTGCAGCATCGCATCGCGCGCCATTGCCGCACACGAGCTTTCCAGCCGCGCCAGCAATTCGCGCTCCACCTCCCAGTCGATGCCTTCGACGGGTCGCACCTGGACGAAGTTGCGGTTCATCTCGGCGATCACCCGGCCACAGCCCAGCAGAAACAACGCCCGCGCAACCTCTCGTGACATCTGATCGCACAGGTTTCCCTTGCCCGCGACAAAGCTGCGCAACCGATCCGAGATGACCAGCGACGACGCCTTGTAGTTCTCGGAAATCGCCGAGACGGGGCCGCCCGAGGGTTCGAGTCGCGAAGCGACGATGCGCATGTTGTTGGGGATCGATTGCAGCGCCTCGAAGCTGCGCAGCAGGCCGACCTGTTCCCTGGTGGCCTTTTCCAGCGCCCCGTTCATCTCGACAAGCATCCCCGTCCGCCCGTCGGCCGGGCGGCGCAAGCGGGCATCCCGGGCCGCGAGTTCCTGGCCTAGCGCGAAAGCCATGAAGCTGGTGTAGCTTGAAAATCCGCTCGCCGCCGCGAGCCCGCGCAACTCGTCGGCGCCCTGTTCCAGCTCGATCTTTTCGACACGTTCCCGCTCGCTGAAGCTTTCGTAATAGCCGCGCACACGTTCGAACAGCGGGCTGGAGGGTTTGATCCGCACCGAAAGATAACCGTCCTCCACCGGCAGAACGACCGCGAACACCCAGTAGAATTCGCCAGACTTCGTGCGATTCTTGACATAGGCCCCCATCGGATTGCCCTTTTTCAACGCATCCCACAGGATACGGAACACCGCCCGCGGCGTATCGGGGTGGCGCACGATCCTGTGCGGCGCGCCGATCAGCTCGGCCCAGTCGAAGCCCGAGATACGCTGGAACACATCATTACCCGCGCGAATCACGCCCCGGTCGTCGGTGCGGGAATAAAACAGCTCCTCGAAGGAGAAGGCGGCTTCACCGCTTTGTTGACGGGCGAACCCAAGCTGCGCGTTCATCGTGACTCCATAGCGGAATTGGCAGTGCGCAGGCTACGGACTCAATCTTACTTCAAGGTTTACGCCGATCCTGAATTTGCACCGCGGCGCGTTAACCATTCCTGCAAGAAATTGGCACGCTTTACCGCTTCTTAGCTGCTTTGCCGCATTCTCGGGATGTCCGTGCAGGAGAGAAGAGAGATGTCGAAACGCCAATTTCCCAAGGCGGAGCCGGTTGATCGCGACATGGCCAGCCCGCTTGATTTCGCCGTCGCTCAGCGTGACCGCGAAACCATGTCGATGGTGCGGCGTGCGGTGGCACGGCACGACGTGGTTCTGGCCTTCCAGCCGGTGATGCAGACAGCACGGCCCGAACGCCCCGCATTTTACGAGGGGCTGATCCGGGTTCTGGATGAAAACGGACGGATCATTCCGGCGAAAGACTTCATCCAGACGACCGAAACCAGCGAACTTGGCCGTCAGCTGGATTGCCTGGCCCTGGAAATGGGGCTGACCTCACTTGCCGAAGACCCCACTTTACGTCTGGCCATCAACATGTCGGCGCGTTCGATCGGTTATCCGCACTGGCTCACGACCCTGAACAGGGGGCTGGCGCTGGACGACACGATCGGGGAACGGCTGATTCTCGAAATCACCGAAAGCTCCGCCATGATGATGCCCGAACTCGTCATCGTGTTCATGCAGGATCTGCAGGCCCGCGGGGTCAGTTTCGCGCTGGACGATTTTGGGGCGGGTTACACCTCGTTCCGCTATCTGCGCGAATTCTTTTTCGACATCCTCAAGATCGACAGCCAGTTCATCAGCGGCATCGCCAGCAACCCCGACAATCAGGTGCTGACCCAGGCCCTGCTGTCGGTGGCGCGGCATTTTGACATGTATACCGTCGCCGAGGGCATCGAAAACGCCGAAGACGCGGCCTTCCTGACCGGTCTGGGCGTGGATTGCATGCAGGGGTTCTATTTCGGGGCACCCACGATCATGCCCCCCTGGAAAACCCCGCAAACCGCCCTGCGCGCCTGAACAGCACGACAAAGGTGCGGCTTGCCTGGCAAAAACAGCCATGGCGTCATGCTGCGGCGCGGCAAAAACCGACACTTCCCCATGCAATCAGATGCCCCGGACAGCATCTTTGACGCGGAATTCAGCGCCGGGTCGTGCAGCGGATCATACCGCCTTCGACACGAAAGATAATTGCGCCACATTCGTTATGGCCTTGGCGATTGTGCTTGACCTGACCTTTCCTTAGGGCATGCTGCCCAGCGGCATAGGGGCGGCTTGACGCCCCAGAACCCTATGAGGAGAGGACCCCATGACCAATGTTGTGATCGTTTCGGCAGCTCGCACGGCTGTCGGCAGTTTCAACGGAGCGTTCGCCAATACGCCCGCTCACGAGCTGGGCGCCGCTGTGCTGGAAGCGGTCGTCGCGCGTGCCGGGATCGACAAGGCGGAGGTCTCTGAAACCATTCTCGGGCAGGTTCTGACTGCGGGCCAAGGCCAGAACCCGGCGCGTCAGGCGCATATCAACGCCGGTCTGCCGATTGAATCCGCAGCCTGGTCGATCAACCAGGTGTGCGGCTCGGGTCTGCGCTCGGTCGCGCTGGCCGCTCAACACATCATTTGCGGCGATGCGGGTATCGTCATCGCGGGCGGTCAGGAAAGCATGTCGCTGAGCCCCCATGTCGCACATCTGCGCGCCGGGCAGAAAATGGGCGACATGAAGATGATCGACTCGATGATCAAGGACGGTCTGTGGGATGCCTTCAACGGCTATCACATGGGGATCACGGCCGAAAACGTCGCCAACCAGTGGCAGATCTCGCGCGAGATGCAGGACGAATTCGCGCTGGCCTCGCAAAACAAGGCCGAAGCCGCCCAGAAAGCCGGCAAGTTCGCCGATGAGATCGTGCCCTTCGTCATCAAGACCCGCAAGGGCGAGACCGTGGTCGATGCCGACGAATACATCCGTCATGGCGCAACGCTGGAATCGATGCAAAAACTGCGCCCGGCCTTCACCAAGGACGGCTCGGTCACGGCGGGCAATGCCAGCGGCATCAACGACGGCGCCGCTGCCGTGCTGCTGATGACGGAAGAAGAGGCCGCCAAGCGCGGGCTGACGCCGCTGGCGCGGATCGCCTCCTATGCGACCGCCGGGCTTGACCCGTCGATCATGGGCTGCGGCCCGATCCCGTCCTCGCGCAAGGCGCTGGAAAAGGCCGGCTGGAAAGCCACCGATCTGGACCTGATCGAAGCCAACGAAGCCTTCGCCGCGCAGGCCTGCGCCGTGAACAAGGACATGGGTTGGGATACCTCGAAGGTTAACGTGAACGGCGGCGCCATCGCCATCGGTCACCCGATCGGCGCCTCGGGCGCGCGCATCCTGAACACCCTGCTGTTCGAGATGAAACGCTCGGGCGCGAAAAAAGGCCTGGCAACGCTGTGCATCGGCGGCGGCATGGGCGTTGCGATGTGCCTCGAAGGGCTCTGACGCGCGCTTTTTTCTGCAAAAGCAAAAAAGGGGCGCGCAACAATGTTGCTCGCCCTTGTTCTTTTCGGTAACAGGATTTCAAAGACATCCGATCCAGAGGAGGAATCATGTCCAGAATTGCACTCGTCACCGGCGGCACCCGCGGTATTGGCGCCGCCATTTCGATGGCCCTGAAAGACGCGGGTTACACCGTGGCCGCGAACTACGCTGGCAATGATGAAGCGGCAGCAAAATTCACCGCCGAAACCGGCATCAAGACCTTCAAATGGTCGGTTGCCGATTACGACGCCTGCGCCGCCGGCATCGCGCAGGTCGAGGCCGAGCTGGGCCCGGTCGACGTGCTGGTCAACAACGCCGGCATCACCCGCGACGCGCCGTTCCACAAGATGACCCGCGAGCAGTGGCAACAGGTCATGGACACCAACCTGTCGGGCGTGTTCAACATGACCCACCCGCTGTGGCCCGGCATGCGCGAACGCAAATTCGGCCGCATCATCAACATCTCGTCGATCAACGGGCAGAAGGGCCAGTTCGGTCAGGCCAACTACTCGGCGGCGAAAGCGGGCGACATCGGCTTCACCAAGGCGCTGGCGCAGGAAGGCGCGCGCGCGGGCATCACCGTGAACGTGATCTGCCCGGGCTACATCGCCACGGAAATGGTCATGGCGGTGCCGGAAAAGGTGCGCGAATCGATCATCGCCACGATCCCGGTCGGCCGCCTGGGCGAGCCCGAAGACATCGCACGCTGCGTCGTCTTCCTGGCCTCGGACGCGGCGAGCTTCATCACCGGCTCGACCATCACCGCGAACGGCGGCCAGTATCTGACCTGATCGGCGCCTAACAGCATCCGGGCCGTTCCCGCAGGGGGGCGGCCCTTTTTTTATGCCCGCTTTTATGCCCGCGCCAGCGGAGCGGGTGCATCAGTTGTCGCCAGAGCTGGGCGAAAGCCGCGCGCCGCAGGGCATGCGCCCGTGCGAAAGCCTGTTCCTGACGGGCCGAGGTGGGGATTTGCAGCATGGCACACCTGTCTTTTGAATTTCTTTCCCATAAAGGATCGCAGCTATCTATTTGCGCGACAAACGCGTAATATTTCGCAGAATAAAAAGAAATACTTGTCTGAAAAGATGGCCGATCACCTGCCCCTGACCGCCCTGCGCGCCTTCGAGGCCGCCGCCCGCCACCTGTCCTTCCAGCAGGCGGCGGCGGAGCTGAACGTCACACCAGCCGCGTTGTCCTTTCAGATCCGGCAACTGGAACAGGCCCTGGGAGAGCAGGTTTTCATACGCGCGCACCGGACCGTCAGCCTCAGCGATGCAGGCCGGCGCCTACTGCCCGGGGTGCGCGACGGGATCGACAGCCTGCGCAGCGCCTGGCGGGCGGCGCAGCGGCAGGCACAGGATCGCGCCGTCAGCATCACTGCGGGCCCGGCCTTCACCTCGAAATGGCTGGCGCCGCGGTTGTTCAACTTCGCCCGTGCCCACCCGGACATCGAGTTGCGTTTCACCGCGACGCTGCGATTGCTGGATCTGCGCCATGACGATGTCGACGTTGCGTTGCGCTTCGGCCCGGATCGCGCGGAAGGCTTTTTCAGCGGGGTCTTGCTGCGCGAATGGCTGACCCCGATGATGACGCCCGAACTCGCCACCGCCTATCCGACGCCGGAAAGCCTGCTCCAGGCGCCCCTGCTGCATCACGATGAAACCGCGTTCATGCATCCCCCTGTGGTTTGGGCGGCGTGGTTTCGCACCGCCGGACTGCCGCCCCCACCCGCCGCCGGGGTGCAGTTTTCACAAGCCGATCATGCGCTTGATGCGGCGATAAGCGGCGCTGGCGTGGTTTTGGGGCGTTATACGCTGGCCCAGGACGCCCTGCGCAGCGGGCGGCTTATCGCGCCTTTTGCGCTTTCGCTCATGCCACGGGAAAGCTACAGATTTCTGTGCGCGCCGGGGGCAGAAACCCGCCCGCCCGTGCGCGCATTTCTGGATTGGTTGCAAGACGAGGCCGCACCGCTGGCCGAACAGGAGGCCGGGCGTGACTTCAGAACCGAATGGTAGGCTGCGCGCAACACTGATCGGCTTTTCCGCCGTCGCGCTCTGGTCGCTGCTGGCCCTGTTCACGGTGGGCTCGGCCCCTGTGCCGCCGCTCTTGCTTAATGCGCTGTGCTTTGCGATCGGCGGCACGATCGGGGTGATCTGGGTCGTGCGCACGGGTGAGTTCGGCGCGCTGCGCGCTGTGTCGTGGAAAGTCTATACCTTTGGCACGGCAGGGCTTTTCGGCTATCACCTGCTGTATTTCTCGGCGCTGCGGCTGGCCCCTCCGGCCGAAGCCGGGCTGATCGCCTATCTCTGGCCGCTGCTGATCGTGCTGTTTTCCGGGCTCTTGCCGGGCGAACATCTGCGCCCGCTGCACATTCTGGGCGCGCTGCTGGCCTTTGGCGGGGCTGCGCTGATCGTTGCGGGCAGCGGGCTGAACGCCCAGGCCGAGGCCCTGCCCGGCTATGGGCTGGCGTTTCTGTGCGCGCTGACCTGGTCAGGCTATTCGCTGATTTCACGGCGGCTGGGCACGGTGCCCACGGCGGCGGTCGCGGTTTATTGCCTGGCCACCGCGTTACTGTCAGCCATCGCCCATGTCGCGCTGGAGCCGACGATCTGGCCGCAAGACACCCTGGGTTGGCTGTCGGTTCTGGCTTTGGGAATGGGGCCGGTCGGGCTCGCCTTCTACACCTGGGATATTGGCGTCAAACGCGGCGATATCCAGATGCTGGGCACGGCCTCTTATGCCGCGCCGTTGCTCTCGACCCTGGCTCTGGTCGGAGCGGGCGTGGCGACCGCCAGCCTGAAACTGGCGCTGGCGGCCGCGATGATTGCTGCCGGGGCCTTTCTTGCCGCCATGGCAAGCAGATCGCGCTAATGAACGACTGCCTTCAGGCAGGGCGAAGATTGGCGATTCAGGCCTGTTGCAGACGGCTGATTTCTTCCTTGATGCGGAGTTTCTGCTTCTTCAGACTCGAGATCTGAAGATCGCTAAAGCCGGGGCTACGGGTCGCCTTTTCGACCTCGACCGACAATGCCTCATGTTTCTTGCGAAGTTCGGTGATATGCGAACTCAGCGACATGGCAGTCTCCTCTCCTGTTTCGAATAAGCTGATTGCAGCACAGTTTTTGAGTCGTGTCACGGGTTTGTCGCAAACCAGAGTCACAATTTCAGATTGGCGCACGAAATATTGCGAAACATTTAATTTGATATGCGCAAGTTTCCGCCGCGCCGCAGCACGCTTTGCGCAATATCCGTCAGGTCTTCGGCATCCGCAGCATGATCCGGGGCAGAATGCAGCACAAGCGGCGCCAGCAATCTGAACGGCCCACGCCCCCCTTTGCGCGCCTGCACCAGCACCCGGCCCGCCGGGCGCCCGGCACGCGGCGTGATCGGCAGGACGGAAATGCTGCCGCCGGCCTTGTCACCGCCCTGCGCCAGCCCGGCCAGCAAATCCGGCAGCCGATCGGCATTCTGGATCAGCGTGATCCAGCCGCCGGGCCGCAACCGCCGCAACCCCTGCTGCACCCAAAGCGCCAGCGGCGTGGCCTCGCGCTGCGCGATTTCCCGTCCGGGATCGGTGGACGCCGTGCCACCGCCCGCCGCGAAATAGGGGGGGTTGGCAATGACATGATCAAAACTCTGCGCCCGCAGCCCCGCGGGCATCTGCGCCAGATCGCCCTCGACCACCTGCAACGCGATCCCGTTGCGCGCCGCGTTGTCGCGCGCCAGTTGGGCATAGGCGGGCTGCAATTCCAGCCCCGTCAGCGCCAGATCCGGCACGCGCCAGCCCAGACACAGACTGGCAACCCCCGCGCCACAGCCCAGCTCCAGCACGCTTTCGCCCGGCCGTGCAGGACAGGCCGCACCCAGCAAAACCGGGTCCATCGCCGCACGATAGCCATGCCGCGGTTGTGCCACCATCAGCCGCCCGTCCAGAAACTTGTCCAGCGTCAGATCCCCGGGCCCGAACATCAGTCGGACCCGATTTCATTGTCAGCCAGAATCGCCTGCGCCATGAACATGTCGCGCGGATGCACCATCAGGCGGCGCGGCAATATGCCGATGCTGCCTTCCAGCACGCTCATGTGGACGTCCATCTGAAAGGCCGTTATACCCTCGCCCGCAAGAAGGGCGGTTGCGAAGGCCATTTTGACCGGGTCGGTGGTGCGCAGAAGCTCTTTCATAATCCTTCACTTAGGGGCAAGCTGACGCTCTGTCGAGATGAGGGGATCGGGAAGGAAGAATGATGAGCCTCGACGACAAGGCCGCAAAACCGCACGACCGCCTGGCCGCTGCACTGGCCACCGACATGGATGCCGTGAACGCATTGATCCGGGACCGGATGGCCTCGGAACATGCGCCGCGCATTCCCGAAGTCACCGCGCATCTGGTCGAAGCGGGCGGCAAACGCCTGCGCCCGATGCTGACGCTGGCCGCGGCCCGCCTGCTGGGCTACGACGGCCCCTATCATGTGCACCTGGCCGCCACGGTCGAATTCATCCACACGGCGACGCTGTTGCATGACGACGTGGTCGATGAAAGCAAGCAGCGCCGCGGGCGCCCCACGGCAAACCTGCTGTGGGACAACAAATCCAGCGTGCTGGTGGGCGATTATCTGTTTGCCCGCAGCTTCCAGCTGATGACCGAAACCGACAACATGCGGGTGCTGAATATCCTGGCCAATGCCTCGGCGGTGATTGCCGAAGGCGAGGTGCTGCAACTGACCGCGGCGCAGGATCTGGGCACCACCGAAGAGATCTACCTCAAGGTGATCCGCGGCAAGACCGCCGCGCTGTTTTCCGCCGCAACCGAAGTGGGCGGCGTGATCGCAGGGGCACCCGAGGATCAGGTACGCGCGCTGTTCGACTATGGCGATGCGTTGGGCATTGCGTTCCAGATGGTCGATGACCTGCTGGATTATGGCGGCGCGACCGAGGTGATCGGCAAGAACGTTGGCGATGACTTCCGCGAACGCAAGCTGACGCTGCCGGTGATCAAGGCGATCGCCCGGGCCGATGCCACAGAGCGCGCCTTCTGGACCCGCACGATCGAGAAGGGCCAGCAGGCCGAGGGCGATCTGGAACAGGCAATGGCGCTGATGCGGGCGCATGGCACGCTGGAAGCGACGCGCGCCGAGGCAATTGCCTGGGCCGATCGTGCCCGCGCCGCGCTGGCGCCCCTGCCCGCGCATCCTCTGCGCGGCATGCTGGACGATCTGGCGGATTTCGTCGTCGCGCGGGTGCGCTGAGCGCGCCAGAGACCGGCGCCGGGGGCTGTCTGCCCCCGGACCCCCGAGGATATTTCTGCCAAAGTGAAGATCAGATCGCCTGCGGGACGGCGGCAGCACGCTGATCGCCCAGACAGGTGCAGGCGCTCCACCAGTCGGGATGGGCGGCGCTAAGGATGCGATGCGCGGCCTCGGCCTCGGGCAGGGTGGCGAAGAGCGCAAAGCAGGTTGCGCCCGAGCCTGACATCCGCGCCAGACGCGCCCCGGGCAAAGCCTGCAGCGCAGCCAGTGCAGTGGTGATGAGCGGCTGAACAGTCTGGGCCGGGGGTTGCAGATCGTTGCGTTGCTGTGCCAGCCATCCGATCAGTGCAGCGGCATCTGCAAAATGCGGCAGCGCCGGGGGCATCGGCGGATTTTCCTTCTGTGTCAGCGCCTTGAACACCGCGGGCGTCGGCACCTCGACCCGCGGATTGACCAGGATCGCGGGCAAGGGCGGCAGGGCAACCGGGGACAAATCGGCGCCGATACCCTGCGCGCGCAACGGTTCGGGCGTCAGACACATCGGAACATCGGCCCCCAGCGCGGCAAGCTGTCCGGCGGTCGGCAGATCGCCGGGGCCGAGGCGACAGAAGGCGGCCAGCCCGCGCAAGGCCGCCGCAGCATCGGACGATCCGCCGCCGATCCCCGAGGCCGCGGGCAGGGTCTTGGTCAGGTGCAGCGCCGCGCCGCGCCCTGCCGGCAACAGGGCCGCCATCTTCAGCACCAGGTTGCGCGCATCCGCGGGCACACCGGCAGCTTCGGGGCCGTCGACGGCAAGCGACAGCGCATCAGCCGGGGCGATCCGCAGCCGGTCGCCCACCGGCGCGAAGGTCACCAGACTGTCGAGCAGATGGTAGCCATCGGCCCGCTGGCCCGTGACATGCAGCGTCAGGTTGATCTTGGCCGGGGCCAGAACCTCAATTTCCGGCATCGCCTTTGGCCTTCAGCGGCGGCGCGCCTTCCTCTTTCAGCACCTGATCGAGCCCGACGTCCAGCTTGCGCCGCACCCGCTCCATATCCAGATCGTCGCCGGGGCCGAAGCTCAGCGCCCGACGCCACTGGAATTCCGCCTCGCGCTTGCGCCCCACGGCCCAGTAGACATCGCCCAGGTGGTCGTTCACCAGCGGATCCACGGCTTCCAGCTCGACCGCATGCTCCATCTGCACGGCGGCCTCTTCATAGCGCCCAAGCCGATAGAGCGCCCAACCCAGACTGTCGACGATATAGCCGGAATCGGGACGCGCAAGGACGGCACGCTGGATCATGTCCAGCGCCTCGTCCAGATTGGTGCCCTTCTCGACATAGGAATAGCCAAGATAATTCAGCACCGCAGGCTGATCGGGGCTGAGTTCGAGCGCCTTGCGGAACCCCGGCTCGGCCTTGTCCCACTGGTCAGAGCGTTCCTGAGCGATCGCGCGGGCATACCATACGAACCAGTCGCGCGGCTGCGGCGTGCCTGCCAGTGCGATCGCCTTGTCATAGGCGGCGGCGGCTTCTTTGAAACGGTTTTCCCGCCGCAGGGTATCGCCCAAGGCAACCCAGCCGCCCTGCTGATCCGGGGCGGCGCGGGTGATCTGCTCCAGCGCCTCGATCGCGGCTTCGGTCCGGCCGGCCTGCACCATCGCCTCGGCGCGCCCTAGGGCGGCAGCGGTGAAAACCGGGCTGTCGGGGGCGATCAGCGTATAGGTTTCGATGGCCAGATCGTATTGCTCCTGCTTCTCGAAGATCGCAGCGGTCAGAAGGATGGCATCGGCATGATCGGGGCGCAGGTAATGCGCCAGACGCGCGTGGATCAGCGTGAACGTGTCGGGGGCATCGTTCGACAGCGCCGAGGCCAGCGTGAAATAGACTTCGGCAATGCCGTCGCGCGCGCCGCCGATCAACGAGAAAGGCAGGGCCTCTCCCGCCTCCAGCCGCGCCCGCAGGGCGCTCAGTTCGGGGTCGAGATCGGCACCGAACACCGCGTCGATCAGCGCCACGGCGTCGACATCGCGTTCCAGCTGCGACAAGATCTGCGCATGGGCCAGAACGCCGCGCCGCGATGCCCGCAAGACCTGTCCGGTTGCGCCCGAAAAGATCTGATCCGCGCCCTCGTAATCACCGACCGAGGCCAGCGCGAGCGCCTTGTGATAGGCCGCAAAGGCCGCCACGCCCGGTTCCTTCGCCATCTCGTCAAAGGCGCGCGTGGCCTCGGACATCTGGCCAAGCCCGGCCAGCGCCCAGGCACGTGCCAGACCCGCGACCAGGGGGCCCGGCTCTGCCCCGTCGTCCAGCAGCTTGACGACAGCGGCAAAATCCTCGCGCTGCGCGGCATCGGCAAGCAGCGTCAACGCCGCGACCTGGCTGCCACCCGCAGGCGCGCCCATCTTCGCCGCCAATGCCACCGCCGTTTCGAAATCGGCCTGTGCCAGATCCGCAATCAACGCGGATTCCTGAACGCCCAGATTGTCGGGGTCCGACTGCAACAGCCGCGCATAATAGCCCGCAGCCGCCGTATAGTCGTTCAGACCGGACGCGATGCGCGCCGCCAGATAGGGGCCCGCCAGATCCGCCGCTGCGGGTGCGGCCAGCGCAGTCCCCAGCAAAACGGCCAGCAAGGCGGGGCGGACGGTCGTGAGGCGAAGCGGCACGGGCTGTTCCTTCTTGTCGTTTCGTCGAAACTATCCGCCGCGTCCGGCCAAAGCAATGCGGGGGGCGCCCCAAGCACCCCCCGCAGATCGCTTTACACGCTGATTTGACGCAAGACTTCGCGCCGGACCACCGATCACATGTTCGGATAGTTCGGGCCGTCGCCGCCCTGCGGGGTCGTCCAGGTGATGTTCTGGCTCGGGTCCTTGATGTCGCAGGTCTTGCAATGCACGCAGTTCTGGAAGTTGATCTGGAAGCGCGGGCCATTGTCGCCCTCCAGCACCTCGTAAACCCCTGCCGGGCAATAGCGCTGCGCCGGTTCGGCATATTTCGCCAGGTTGACCGAGATCGGAATCGAAGGATCTTTCAGCTTCAGGTGACAGGGCTGGCTTTCCTCATGGTTGGTGAAGGAAAACGCGACGTTGGTCAGCCGGTCGAAGCTGATCTTGCCATCGGGTTTGGGATAGTCGATCGGCTTGAAATTCTTGGCCTCGCCGGTATGCGCGGCGTCGTTCTTGCCGTGCTTGAGCGTGCCGAACAACGAGAAGCCGAACAGGTTGTTGGTCCACATGTCCAGACCGCCCAGGATCAGCGAGGGGATCATCCCCCAATGCGACCACATCGGCTTGACGTTGCGCACCTTCTTCAGATCTTTCGCGATCGGGCCCGAGCGCAGATCGGCCTCATAGGCCGTCAGCTCGTCGCCCTCGCGCCCGGCCTTGATCGCCGCCGCCGCCGCTTCGGCCGCGGCAATCCCCGACAGCATCGCGTTGTGGTTGCCCTTGATCCGCGGCACGTTCACCAGACCGGCCGAGCAGCCCAGCAACGCCACACCCGGCGCCACCAGTTTCGGGATCGACTGCCAGCCGCCCTCGGAAATCGCACGCGCGCCATAGGCCACGCGCTTGCCGCCTTCCAGCAGCTCGGCCACCATCGGGTGATGCTTGAAGCGCTGGAATTCCATATAGGGATAGAGATAGGGGTTCTCGTAGTTCAGGTGCACCACGAAACCGATGAAAACCTGATTGTTTTCAAGGTGGTAGATAAAGCTGCCACCACCAGCATTGCCACCAAGCGGCCAGCCCATCGTGTGGGTCACCGTGCCCTCGCGGTGTTTCGCGGGGTCGATTTCCCAGATTTCCTTCATGCCCAGGCCGAATTTCTGCGGGCAATGGCCTTTCGACAGATCGAATTTCGCCATCACTTCCTTGGCCAGCGAGCCGCGCACGCCTTCGGACAGGAAGACATATTTGCCGCGCAGCTCCATCCCCGGCTCGTAGTTCGGGCCCGGGGTGCCGTCGGATTCAAGCCCCATCTCGCCCGCGACGACGCCCGCCACGCGATTGCCGTCCCAGACGATCTGGCTGGCGGCCATGCCCGGGAAGATCTCGACGCCCAGTTCCTCGGCCTGTTCGGCCATCCAGCGGCAGACATTCGCCATCGAGACGATGTATTTGCCGTGGTTCGACATCAGGGGCGGCATCGGCCAGTTCGGAATACGGATGTGACCCGCCGGCCCGAGGATATAGAAGTTGTCTGTCTTGACTTCGGTCTTGACCGGTGCGCCCTTCTCTTTCCAGTCGGGGATCAGCGCATCCAGACCACAGGGATCAAGCACCGCACCCGACAGGATATGCGCCCCGATCTCGGACCCTTTTTCCAGCACCACGACGTTCAGATCGGGGTCGATCTGTTTCAGCCGGATCGCCGCGGACAACCCCGAAGGCCCGCCCCCCACGATCACAACATCATAATCCATCGACTCGCGTTCGATCTCGGACATCCCTCGGCTCCTTCGGCTTGCGTCGCGCGTGCTCTCGGCCTCGTGACTAGCTTACCTGACGGAACGAAGCAATTGTGACGCAGCGATCCGGCGCAATATTCTTTCGCCTTTGCAGCAAATCAGGCGGCGCCGATCCGTGCGAAAATGCGGCCGACCCTTGACACCTGCCCTGCATCGCGGATTTACACGAAGAAACAAGATCCGTTCAGACCAGGGCCTCCCATGGAAAAGATACCGATGACGCGCGCCGGGTATGATGTGCTCGACGAAGAACTCAAAACCCTGAAATCGGTCGAACGTCCGACCGTTATCAAGGCGATCGCCGAGGCGCGCGAACATGGCGACCTGTCGGAAAATGCCGAATATCATGCCGCCCGCGAGAAACAGAGCTTCGTGGAAGGCCGGATCAAGGAACTGGAGTCGATTCTGGGCCGGGCCGAGGTGATCGACACCGCGCGGCTGTCTGGCTCGGTCAAGTTCGGCGCGACCGTGACGCTGGTCGACGAGGACACCGAGGAAGAGCGCACCTATCAGATCGTCGGCGAGGCCGAAGCCGATCTGGAGCGTGGCCTGCTGAACATGAAGGCGCCGCTGGCGCGCGCGCTGATCGGCAAGGACGAAGGCGACAGCGTCGAAGTGCGCACCCCCGGCGGTTCGAAAGCCTACGAAATTCTTTCGGTCCGCTATCTCTGACGGGCCATGGCCAGAAAGGTTCCCCCCGGAATGCGCGTGGCAAGACCGGACCGGACCAAGACAGATACTGCAGCGACGGGCGGCCTGGTGCCCCCCGCCGGCGGCGCCCCGCGCCTGAGCCGGACCGAGGCGATCGCGTTGACGCTCAGCGCGGCCTGGCTGGTGCTGGTGGCGGTGTTCTGGGCGCTGATACCGGGCGATGCCTCTGGCGGCAGTGCGCTGTCATCCGTGATGACCGTGGTGGGCATCATCTTGCCCGTCGTGATGATCTGGGTCGCGGCGGTCACCGCCCGCACCGCGCGCGAGATGCGCGCCGAAGCGCAGGCGCTGAAAGCCTCGGTCGAGGCGATGCGCAGCGCCTGGCTGAACCAGAACCAGGTGCGCAGCGGGCAGAACGTCGAAAAGAAGCTGGACGAGATCGCGCAGGCGGCGCGACAAGCGGAAACCGCGATTGCCACCTTCACCTCGCGCCGCGATGTGCAGGCCACGCAGCCCTCGGCCGACCGCAAGGCCGCGCTGGCCGCGCCGCGCCCCGCCCCTGCGGGCGAGGATCAGCCCGCGCTGGCCCTGGGCACGCCCGCCGATGCGCTGGCCATGCCGGTCTCGGTCGCCGATTTCGTGCGCGCGATGAACTTCCCCGACAATGCCGAAGATCGCGACGGCTTCCGCGCGCTGCGCCGCGCGCTGGAAGATCGCACCATGGCCAAACTGATCCGCGCCGCGCAGGACGTGCTGAACCTGCTGGCGCAGGACGGCATCTATATGGACGATCTGAAACCCGACCGCGCCCGCCCCGAGCTGTGGCGCCGCTTTGCGCAGGGTGAACGCGGCCGCGAGGTGGCGGCCCTGGGCGGGGTGCGTGACCGTTCCTCGCTGGCGCTGACCGCCGGGCGGATGCGCAACGACACGATCTTCCGCGATGCCGCGCACCACTTCCTGCGGCAGTTCGACAAGACCTTTGCCGAATTCGAAAAGAACGCCTCCGATCAGGAAGTGGCCGAACTGGCTGAAACCCGCACCGCGCGCGCCTTCATGCTGCTGGGCCGCGTGACCGGCACCTTCGACTGAGTCACAGCACGCGCGCCATCACGAAAGCCGTGTGAAAGCCAAAGATCAGCGCGGTCAGGCGGCTGGTGCTGCGGTTTTGCACCTGAAAGCCCATCCGCTCATACAGCGCCCGCGCCCGCAGGTTTTCCCCGACCACATCCAGCCGCAGTTCGCGAAAGCCGCGGGCCCGGGCCTCGATGCACAGGGCCTCGATCAGCGCGGCACCGACGCCCGCGCCGCGGGCTGCGGAACTGACCGCCAGACCATCGACGATCATCACGCTGGCCTCCTGATCGGTTGCCAACACCGCCAGACAGGCGTTGCGCCAGACCGCACCGAAACGGCCATAGACCGCGACCAGATCGCTGCGATCGCCCCCCACGAAAGACCCGCCATGGGTGCGAAATCCGATCACCCCCACCAGTTGCCCCGTGCTGTCGAAGGCGCTGATGACGTGACGGTCCGACATCACCCGCTCGATGAAGCGCAGCGCCTTGGCTTCGGGGCCCATGACCCGCCCCAGCTTGCCGCCGAACGCCTGCCAGTAAAGCTGCGCGGCCGGGGCGCGATGTTCGGGGCGCAGCCCGTGGCCGACCCAGATGCTCATGACGCGCGCCCCGCAAACAGGGTTTCGGCCCGAGCCAGATCTTCGGGCGTGTTGATGTTGAAGAACGGATCGGGGGCAGCGTCGAAGACGGCCTCTGCCGCGCCCTGCAAGGCCAGACGCATCCGCCGCTCGCCCGTGTCGAACAGATCCCGCAGCCGATCGCACCCCGCCACCGGCCAAAGCGCCGCAGTCGGATGGAGACGCCCGCCCGAGACCGCCAGCGCCATGCCCCCCTGCGCGGCATCGCGCAGCCGGGCCACCAGATCGCGCGGCAGGAACGGCGTATCGACCGAAGCGGTGACCAGCGCCGCGGCCCCCTGCCCCGCCGCCCAGTCGAGCCCGGCCAGAACCCCGGCCAGCGGCCCCTCGCCAATCGTTCCGGGCGCATCGGCCAGCACCGGCAGGCCCAGATCCGCAAACCGCCCCGCATCGCCATTGGCCGAGATCGCCAGCACGGACACCTGCGGTCCCAAAGCCGCAGCCAGATGCGCCACCAGCGGCTGCCCGGCCAGCGGCAACAGCGCCTTGTCGGCCCCGCCCATGCGCCGCCCCGCGCCCCCTGCCAGGATCAGTCCTGCGATCGCCACATTGCCCCCGTTACAATCCCGCGCTGGCATCGCTGCCACACCGGGCCTATGACTGGCGCAACCCCGCCCGCTTCACAAGCCCCAACCTTGGCCGATCCATGACCGACCCCACCTCGCCCTCCAGCGCCTATTGGCGCGGTTTTCGTCAAGGCCTGCCTTTCATGCTGGTCATCGTGCCCTTCGGCCTGTTGTTCGGCGTGGCCGGCACCGAGGCCGGGCTGAACCTGTCCGAGGTGATGGGCTTTTCCATCCTCGTCATCGCGGGCGCCTCGCAGTTTACCGCCGTACAGCTGATGTCGGACAATGCCCCGGTCATTCTGGTGCTGCTGACCTCGCTGGCGGTGAACCTGCGAATGGCGATGTATTCCGCCTCGCTGGCGCCGCATCTGGGGGCCGCCTCGCGCTGGCACAAGACGCTGATCGCTTATTTCATGGTCGATCAGGCCTATGTCCTGTCGATTCAGGATTACGAGGTCCGACCGAAGCAGAGCCTGACGCAGAAGCTGGCCTATTACGCCGGGGTCTGCACGCCGCTGTGCCCGCAATGGTATGTCTCGACCTGGGTCGGCGCGGTGATCGGGCAGGCGATCCCGCCCGAATTCGCGCTGGATTTCGCGGCACCCATCACCTTTCTGGCGATGCTGGCGCCCGCAATGCGCACACTGGCACATGTGGCGGCGGCGGCGGTGTCGGTGATCGTGGCGCTGGTGCTGGCGTTTCTGCCCTCGGGGCTGGGGCTGCTGATCGCGGCGGGGGCGGCCATGGTTACCGGCGCGAAGGTCGAGGTCTGGATGCAAAGGCGGCGTGTGTGATGGAACACTACAGCAAACCCGAAATCTGGCTGATCATCGTCGTGATGGGGATCGGCACGTTCTTCCTGCGCTATTCGTTTCTGGGGCTGATCGGCAACCGCCCGCTGCCGGAATGGGCGCTGCGCTATCTGCGGTATACGCCGGTGGCGGTGCTGCCCGGTCTGGTCGCGCCGCTGGTGATCTGGCCCAGTGCGACCGGCGGCGCGTTCGATCCGGCGCGCCTGCTGGCGGCCTGCGCCACGGTTCTGGTGGGGGTGGTCACCCGCAATGTGCTGGCTGCCATCGCGGGTGGTCTGGGCACGCTTTATCTGGCGCTGTGGCTGCTCGGCTGACGCCGGCCAGCGTCACTTGACGCTGTTCACCGGCTGGTAGCGCACTTCTTCCTGCTGGATCATCAGCACACCCGAATTGTTGTCGGGGTCGCCGTCATGGTTCAGCTTGCTCTGGACCCCGGGCAACTTGGCGAAGGCCGCCGACAACCGCAACGGCGAGAAGGTCTGCGGAATACTCTCGAACCCGGGCACCCCGCGGAAGATCGACGAGGTGGAACGGGCGCACATCATCTTGGACACGGCCCCATAGCCTTCGGCGCGCGCGCGCAACATTTCTGCCTGTTCCAGCGTCACCGGAACCTTCTGTTCCAGCACGTCCCAGGTCGCGCGGGCATGATAGTCGATGTAGAACTTGCGCATTTTTTCGGTGATGCCGTAATGCACATCATTCCGTTCGGGCACCCAGGGGTGATACCAGCTGCCCGCCGGATCGAACATGACCCGCTGCGTGCCGTCGATCATCACCGAGGAATGGCCGCCCGCGCCCGACGAGGTGCTGATCACCGTATAAAGCGTGACCGAGGGCGGTTCGCCCGACACATAGGCGGCACGTTGCACCTCTGCATCCGGGGCCCAGGTCTGTTCGGCGCCACACGCGCCCAATGCCAGCGTCATAGCCAGGCAGATGAAAAGTCGGCGCATCTGCCTGACCCTCCTCAAACTCTTGGTGGGGCTGGTAGTTCAGCCGTTTGCCAGAGCGAGAAACACCAGAAATATGATAATCGCAACCACGGCATAGGTTACGAAGCGCACAAAACCGGCGAATGTCTTCTCCTGGACACGAATATCCATCTTGCCCGGCTGATAATCGGCCATTGCGTCCTCCCTGACTGGCTCCCTGCCTCAAGGGTTAGCGCATGTGCGGCACTCTGTCACCTGTGCTGATCGAGCGGCTTGCTCTGCGCGATTCCCTGTCCCAGCCGGAACCCGATGCGGCGGGGTTCCTCTTCCTCGGCACCTTTCGGGATCGCCACGAGCATGACGTTCAGCTGGCTGACATGCTGGATCAGCTGGGTGCGCACGCCGTCTTCGTCGCGGCCATAGAAGGTCAGGATGTCGGGCGCGAAATAGCCCAGGCCCTCGATCTGCAGCACACCCACATCGCCGCCGGTCAGCCCCAGCGCGACCTCTTCGTCGGGCTGCAATTGCTGCTCGAAGTTCTGGATATACAGCACAAGCCGTTCATAGGCCCATTGCGCCGGGCTCTTGCCCTCGACCGGCTCGGCCGCCAGATCGGGCGGCAGTGGCAGGTTCTCGGGGGTGTCGGGCGCATTCTCGGCCATATGCACCGCCCGGGCACGGGGCAGTGCGCTTTCCTCATGGGCCTCGGCGGTGGTGCGGATCTCGGTCATTTCAGGCTCCAGCCCCAGGCACCATCGGGGCGCCTTTCGCGGGTCACCTCGCCTTTGTGCCAAAGATGGTTCAGATGCGCCACCGACTCGTCCAGCGCCAGCCCGTATTCGCGTTCGCCGATGCTGCGCTTGAACAGCGCGGGGAAGCATTCGGTCGCGCTGCGCGGCGCCTCGGCCAACATGCCGCGCAGCCGGTTCAGCGCGCCTTCGTGGTTCTCGATCATCTGCCGCAGCCGCAGCGGCAAGCCGGTGAAGGGCAGCTTGTGACCGGGCAGAACCAGATGCCGGTCATCTGCCAGCGGCTGGAAACCGCGGCAACTGTCGAGCCAGTCCGCCACCGGATCGGCCAGCGGCTCGGTCGCATAGACCCCCAGATTGGCCGAGATCGAGGGCAACAGCTGATCGCCGCCGACAATCAGGTCGTCGTCCAGGCTCCACAGCGTCGCGTGATCGGGCGCATGGCCATGGCCAATCCGCACCTGCCAGCGGCGCCCGCCCATGCCGATCTGCTCACCCTCGTCGATCCGGCGATAGCCCAGCGGCAGCGGATGCACGCAATCGGCAAAATTGAAGGGCCGCGCGGCCCGGCGTTTTTCGAACAGTTCAGGCACCATCCCCGCCGCCCGCCAGAATTCCAGCGTTTCCGCCCGCGGCACCGGCTGATCGTCCAGCACCAGCATCCGCGCAAACAGCCACGAGGTGCGGGTGGTCCACAGCTCGGCGCCGCGGGCCTGCAGCAGCCCGGCCAGACCGATATGATCGGGGTGGTAATGCGTGACCAGAACGCGCCAGACCGGGCGTCCGCCCATCGGCCCCGCGATCAGGGCATCCAGCGCGGCGCGGCAGGCGGGCGTGTCGATGCCGGGATCGACCAGCGTCCAGCCCGCTTCACCATCGTCGAAGGCGAAGCAGTTGACGTGATCCAACGCCATCGGCAGCGGCAGCCGCGCCCAGAGCACACCGGGCGCGACCTTGATCGCGTCGCCAAAGGCGGGCGGTTCGGGCCACGGATAGCGCAGCCCGCCCCGTTGCGCGCTCATGCGCTCAGGTCTTCCACGCTCAGCGCATAGAGGCCCTCGGCGCCTTCGCGGGCCTCGGCCAGAGCGGCGGCATATTGCGGCAGCAAGCGGCGGATATAGACCGCGGCAAGCTTGGCCCGCGCGCTGTCCGCGCCCGCGGCAATCGCCGCGCGCAGGTGGTAATGCGCGCCCAGAACCCGCGCGAAGGCCCGCAGATAGGGCACCGCGCCGGCGAAACGATCCTGCATGCCCTGGGCCAGCAGAACCTCGGTCGCCTCGCGCAGGGTTTCCGCAGCGGCCCAGACATCCTCGGCCAGATCCGGCAGGACGGTGCGCGCGGCCTTGGCCTCGTCTTCCACCTCTTGCAGCAGACGGAAGGCGGCGCGGCCCTGATCCATCATCTTGCGGCCCACAAGGTCCATCGCCTGAATGCCGTTGGTGCCTTCGTAGATCGCGGTCACCCGCACGTCGCGGTAGAATTGCGCCGCGCCGGTTTCCTCGATGAAGCCCATGCCGCCATGCACCTGCACACCCTGCTCGGCCACCCACATGCCGATGTCGGTGCCATAGGCCTTGGCGATGGGCGTCAGCAGTGCGGCCCGCGCAGCCCAGTCGTCATTGCCCGTGGCCCGGCCCATATCCAGCGCCACCGCGCAGGCCAGCGCGATCGAGCGTGCGGCGAACACCTCGGCCTTCATTTCCGCCAGCATCCGGCGCACGTCGGCATGTTCGATGATCGGCGCGAACTGCACCCGTTCCTGCGCGTATTCCAGCGCCTTCTGATAGGCGCCCTCGGCAATGCCGATGCCCTGCACGCCCACGGCCAGACGGGCGTTGTTCATCATCGTGAACATCGCGGCCATGCCCTTGCCGGGTTCGCCCACCATCCAGCCGGTCGCGCCGTCAAAGGCCATCACGCAGGTCGGCGATCCGTGCAGACCCATCTTGTGTTCCAGCGACACGACCTTCAGGCTGTTGGCCACGCCCGGGTTGCCGTTCGCATCGGGAATGAACTTCGGCACCATGAACAGGCTGATGCCCTTGGTCCCCGGCGCCGCATCGGGCAGCCGCGCCAGCACCAGATGGCAGATGTTCGCCGTCACATCCGAATCGCCCCAGCTGATGAAGATCTTCTGCCCGGTCACCGCATAGGTGCCATCGCCCAGCGGTTCGGCCTTGGTGCGCAGCGCCCCCACGTCGGACCCGGCCTGCGGTTCGGTCAGGTTCATCGTGCCCGACCATTCGCCCGAAATCAGCTTGGGCAGATACAGTTCCTTGATCTCGTCACTGGCGTGATGCTCCAGCGCCTCGATCTGGCCTTGCGTCAGCAGCGGGTTCAGTTGCAGCGACAGACAGGCGCCCGACATCAGGTCATTGACCGCCACGCACAGCGTCTGCGGCAGGCCCATCCCGCCAAACTCCTGCGGCGCCGCAATCGCGACCCAGCCACCCTCGGCAATCGCCTGATAGCCTTCCTTGAACCCGGGCGAGCTGCGCACCACCCCGTTTTCCAGCCGCGCGGGCGTCAGATCGCCATTGCGGTTCAGCGGCGCCATCACCTCGTCGCACAGCCGACCCGCCTCGGTCAGGATCGCCTCGACCGTGTCACCGGTGGCCTCGGCGAACATCTCGGTCGCGGCGACCGGGGCCAGCGGCACCACCTGATCCAGAATGAAGCGGATTTCCGCGACGGGCGAACGATACGGCATGGGATGCTCCTTTGGCGCGCGGCTTGGCAAATGGGGGCTGCACGCGTATGACCTGATTTCCGGGGGTAAGTTACCGCAAGGTCAGGCCCCTTCAACACCAACGCTGCGTCACGAAACCCCGATGAACCAGAAAACCGAACGCCTTGGCACCGATCCTGCGGGGCTGGCCCGTGCTGCGCAATTGCTGGGCGCGGGTGCGCTGGTCGCCTTCCCGACCGAGACGGTTTACGGCCTGGGCGGAGATGCGCGCAGCGATCTGGCCGTCGCCCGGATTTTCGAGGCCAAGGGCCGCCCGCGCTTCAATCCGCTGATCGTGCATCTGCCCGATCTGGCGGCAGCCGAGACGATCGCCGTTTTCTCGCCACAGGCGCGCGCGCTGGCCACGGCGTTCTGGCCCGGGCCGCTGACGCTGGTGCTGCCGCTGCGCCCCGAGGCGGGGATTTCCGATCTGGTCACGGCGGGCCTGCCCACGGTGGCGATTCGGGTGCCCGAACATCCGGTGGCGCGGGCCCTGCTGGCGGCCTATGGCGGGCCGCTGGCGGCGCCTTCGGCCAACCCCTCGGGCAAGATCAGCCCGACCTGCGCCGATGACGTGCTCGATGGTCTGGACGGGCGGATCGCGGCGGTCGTCGATGGCGGCCCCTGCGCGGTCGGCGTCGAATCGACGATCCTTGCGCTTGATCCGCCTGTGCTGCTGCGCCCCGGCGGCCTGCCAGCCGAGGTGCTGGAGGCCGCGCTTGGTCAGCCGCTGGACATGGGCGGCGATGCGACCAAGCCCACCGCGCCCGGGCAGTTGCTGTCGCATTATGCCCCCGGCGCCTTGGTGCGACTGGAGGCCAGCGCACCGGCCAGCAACGAAATCTGGATCGGCTTCGGCCCCGAATGCGAACTGGCGAACCTGAACCTGTCGCCCAGCGGCGATCTGGTCAAGGCTGCGGCAAACCTGTTCGGCGCCCTGCGGCAGGCCGACCGGATGGCTGCCGCAGCGGGGGCGGTGCGCATTGCCGTGGCGCCGGTGCCCGACCACGGGCTGGGCCGCGCCATCAACGACCGGCTGCGCCGCGCCGCCGCGCCGCGACCCTGATTTCAGGCCCGCCCCGCAGCCGCAGACAGGCTGCGCGGGTCGATGCCCATGCCGCTCAGGGCGCGCATCCATTTCGTCGCATGTTCGCCGCTCAGCGCCAGATCGGCATCGGCATCGGCGATCAGCCAGCCGTTATCAAGGATTTCCTCCTCCAGCTGCCCCGGCCCCCAGCCCGCATAGCCCAGGGCCAGAAGCGCCCGATCCGGGCCGCAGCCCGCAGCGATGTCTTCCAGAATGTCGCGCGTGGCGGTCATCGACATCTGCGGCGTGACCGGCATCGGCTTGCCGCGCCCCTGCCATTCCGGGCTGTGCAGGACGAACCCGCGCCCGGTCTCGACCGGGCCGCCAAACAGGATCGGCCGGGTTTCGGCCCGGTCCGAGGCGGTGACCGAAATGCCCAGCTGTTCCAGCAGATCGTTCATCCCGGGCTTGGGCAACGGCTTGTTCACGATCAGACCCATCGCGCCTTCGGGCGAATGCGCACAGACCGCCACCACCGCATGCTCGAATCCCGGATCGCCCATTCCGGGCATGGCAATCAGCAGTTTTCCGGTCAGATCCATCGCCGCCTCCGTGCGCCTCGGGGCCAGTTGCCCCCTTCCCGTTCAAGGTGGCCCCCCGCCGCCCCACGATCAAGCCCCGGGGTGTGGCAAGAACGCACAACACGCGCAACTGGCGCGTTTGTGACTTTGCCTGCCCCCCTTTCCAGCGGTATCGCAAGGGCATGACCAGATTTGCCGCTGCCCAATTCTCGACTGCCCTGTGCCTTGCCCTGGCCGCCCCGCTTGCCGGGCAGGCTCAGGATACCCTGCTGCCCCCCGGCATGGAGGGGGCCGAACTGCTGCCCGGCTGGCAGACGCCGACGGGTGCGCGGATGGCCGGGGTGCGGATCGCGCTGGACAAGGGGTGGAAGACCTATTGGCGCAGCCCGGGCGATGCGGGCATTCCGCCCAGCCTGAACTTTGCCGATTCACAAAACGTGGCACGGGTGACGGTGCACTGGCCCACACCCGAAATTTTCGACCAGAACGGCCTGCGGTCCGTCGGCTATGACGACGAGCTGATCCTGCCGCTGGAAATCACCCCCGCAGATCCGACGCAGCCGGTTGCATTGTCGGCCGATCTGGAATTCGGGATTTGCCATGAAATCTGCGTGCCGGTCTCGGTCGCGCTTGATGCCAATCTGGACGGGCCGGGCGCGCCCGATCCGATGATCCGCACCGCGCTGACCGAACAGCCGCGCCCAATCGACGGCGGCGCGCGCTGCACGGTCGAACCGATCGCCGACGGAATGCGCGTGACCGCAACGATCGACCTGCCCGAAGCGGCGCAGGAAGTGGCGCTGTTCGAGTTGAAATCGACCCCGGTCTGGGTGTCGGATACGGTGGCGCATCGCGAGGGCGGGCAGCTGACCGCGATGGCCGAATTCGTGCCGGAAAACGCGCAGCCCTTCGCACTGGACCAGAACGATCTGCGCATCACCGTGCTGAGTGCCGAGGGCGCCGTGGAAATCAACGGCTGCCCCGACTAAGCCGCTGGCCCTCAGCCCCGCGGGCTGAGGTGACGCACCCGCCCGCGCAACACGCGCGGCGCCAGAATACCCGCCGCCAGCACCACGACCGCCGCCAGCATCACAAAGACACCCAGGGCCGCGCCGACGCCCGTGCCCGACCAAAGCGCGCGCCCCAGCGTGGCCGCGAAAGCCAGCGCCACCAGCGCCGTCGCCGCCCACAGCACCGTGCGCAACCCCGGCACCCGCGCCCCGTGCCGCATCGCCCGCACCTGACGGGCGAAATCCATCTGCACCGCCAGCGTCGCCGGCACCACCAGCAGCACGATCACCATGCCGAACCCCAGCCCGTAAACCAGCGTGATGACGGTGGATTTCAGGAACAGCGCCGCGCTGGATTGTTCATACAGCAGCGGCGCCAGCCCCAGAACCGTGGTCAGCGTGGTCAACATCACCGGGCGCAGACGGTCGGCCACCGCATCCACGATCGCCGGGATCAGCCCGCGCTTTTCGGCATATTCATCGACCGTCGAGATCAGCACGATCGCATCGTTGATGATGATGCCGGACATGCCGATGGCCCCCACCACGGCAAACATCGACATCGGCAATTGCCAGATGTAATGGCCCCAGATCGCCCCGACCAGGCCGAAGGGAATGACCGACATCACCACGATGGGCCGGGTCCAGCTGGCAAAGATCCAGGCCAGAACGATGTAGATGCCAATCAGGCACAGCGTCAGGCCCAGAATCGCATCGGCCATGAAATCGCGCTCCTGCTCGGCGGCGCCGGAGAGTTGATAGACGATGCCGCGCTCTTCGGCGATGCGCGGCAGGATCACCTCGCTCAGCTGCCGGGTGATTTCATTGGCGCGCTCGGGGTCGTCTTCGGAAATGTCGCCGGTAACGGACACAAGCCGCAACCCATCCTCGCGCCGGATCGTCGAAAACCCGGTTTCCGAGCGCACGGTGACGATATCGGCCAGCGGCACCCATTCACCCGCCGGCGTGCGCATCTGCATCCGCTCGGTGAAATCGGCGGCCAGTTCGCTGTCGGGCAGTTCCACCCGGATCGTGGCCGAACGCACCCCGTCGGGGAAGCTTGCCGCCTCGGTCCCGTTCAGCCGGGCGCGCAATTCGCGGCCCAGGGCGTCGATATCGAAACCAAGTGCGGCCCCCTGCGGCGTCAGGCTCAGGATCAGCTCGTCCTTGTCATAGGCCAGGTTATCCTCGACCGCCGACACCTCGGGGAAGGCGGCAAGCGCGGTTTTCAGGTCTTCCGCGGCGTCCTTCAGCACCCGACTTTCCGCGCCGGTGAACTGCACCGACAGCCCGTCCGAGGACGGCCCGAAGCGGAAACCACGGAAGCTGATTTCCTCCAGCAGCGGATGGCGCGTGGCCTCTTGCTGCAGGCGGCTGACGAAATCGGCGCTGGAATAGGGGCGATAATCGCTGTCGATCAGCTCGATCGAGATGCTACCCAGTTGGTCGGCGTCCTTGCTGTCGGCCGAGGCCAGCCCCCGCCCCGCCGCGCCACCGACCTGCGCGATGGCATATTCGACCGGGTTCACCCCGTATTCCGCCTGATATTCGGCGCCGACCTTTTCGACCGCGGCCTGCAGCCCGCGCATCATGTCCAGCGTATCGTCGCGCGAGGCACCGGCGACCATGGCGAAGGCGCCCGACACCGTGCTTTGTTCGGGCGGGCTGAAAAACCGCCACTGCACCTTGCCCGAAATCAGGAAGGACACCTGCCAGGCCAGCAGCGCCACCGCCGCCGCCAGCACCGGATAGCGCGCCGCGATCACCGCGCGCGTGAGCGGCCGCATCAGGCGCACCCGCACCCATTCCAACCCCCGGTTCACCTGCCGCGAGGGCCAGTCATACCACGCGCCTTCGGCGGTATGGGTCAGCGCATGGGCCATGTGATTGGGCAGGATCAGGAAGCATTCGATCAACGAGGCCGACAGCACCGCGATCACCGTCCAGGGAATATCGGTCACCATCGTGCCCATCTGCCCGCCGATGATTGTCAGCCCGGCAAAGGCGATGACCGTGGTCAGGGTCGAGGCAAAAACCGGCGCCGCCATCCGCCGCGCGCCCTGTTCGGCGGCCAGCACCGGGTGTTCGCCCAAGGAACGCGCGCGGAAATCGGCATGCTCGCCCACCACGATCGCGTCATCCACCACGATCCCCAGCGTCAGGATCAGCGCGAACAGCGAGATCATGTTGATCGTCATGCCCGAGACATACATCACCGCAATCGCCGCCGCCATCGAGGTGGGAATCCCCATCGCCACCCAGAACGCCGTGCGCGCGTTCAAAAACAGGAACAGCAGCACCAGCACCAGCCCGAGCCCCATCACCCCGTTGCCGATCAGCAGTTCCAGCCGCTGCGTGATCGCGTCCGAACGGGTGCGGATCAGGTCGATCGTCGTGCCCGCGGGCAGCGTCGGCTCCATCGTGGCCTTCACCTGTTCGACCTTGCGCTGCAGGGCAATCGCATCGCCCTGGGCCGAGCGCGCGACATTGATCGACATCGCCGGGTTATCGCCCACGAAATAGGCGCGGTTGCGGTTCGCCCCCTCGACCCGGACGGTGGCCACATCACCCACGGTCAGCTGCGATCCGTCGGCTTCGGACCGCAGCACCAGCGCCGCGATCTCGCGCGCATCGCGGCGTTCCTCGCCGGTGCGCACCCGCGCGGCGCCCCCCGCCACATCCCCCGCAGGATTGGTCGAGGCCTCGGCGGCGATCACCGCCACGATCTCGGACAGGGTGACATCGTGCTGCATCATCTTGACGGTCGGCACCTCGACCACCGTCTGCGGCGCGGCCATGCCCTGAACGGTGGTGCGCGTCACCCCCTCGGCATAGAGCCGCACGACCAGTTCATCGGCCAGCCGCCCCAGCTGTTCGGGCGCCAGAGGGCCGGTGATGACGACATCGGTGACCGTATCGCGCCAGACCCCGCGCGTGACCTCGGGTTCCTCGGCGGCCTCAGGCAGGTCGCCCGCGGTGGCGATGGCCTGTTCAACATCATTGACCGCGCGACCCATGTCCCAGCCGGGTTCGAATTCCAGCGTGATCTTGGCCGAGCCTTCGGTAGCGCGGCTTTCGGACGCCTCCACGCCTTCGACTGCAATCAGCGTGGGCTCCAGCACCTCGACGATGGCGCGGTCCACATCTTCGGCGCCGGCGCCTTCCCAGGTGACGGAAACATTGACCTCTTCGACCACGGAATCGGGAAAGAACTGCGCGCGCATCCGCGGCGCGGCGGCAAGCCCCGCACACAGCAGCACGACCAGAACGATATTGGCCAGCGTCGCGTGGCGCGTGAACAGACCCAAGATGCCGCGCGGCGGCGGCAACGGGTCGCCGGGGCGGGCAAAATCCCCTTCGGCCATCGCGGCGGCCGCGGCCGCGGCGTTCGGACCGGGCGCCTGAACGGGCGTATCGGGGTCACTCATCGCTCAGCCCCCGATCCGTTCTTCCAGCCGGGTCACGACCGAAACCGGCACCTGATCCAGCGCCAGTTGCGCGCGCAGCCGGGTCTTGTTGTCTTCCGACATCCGGCTGTTGCCTTCGACGAAGGCCAGCAGACGCGCCCGGCGTTCGGGGTCCAGCGCAATCGTCTCTTCGGGGGCCGGGATGGCGGCCCCGTCCTGCGCGGGGCGCAACGGGCGCAGCTTCAGCCCGGTGCCCAGCAGCGGCGTGCGCTCGGCCACGATTTCTTGCCCCGCCCGCAGCGTGGCGGCGCGGATCAGCACCGCATCGCCCTGCCGGCGCAGCACCTCGACCGGCGCATCCTGCAGCCGGTCGCCTTCGGCCAGCACCAGCACCCGGCCATCGGCCCCCACGGCAGCGGCAGGCACCTGCGCCACATTTTCCAGCGCGGGTTCCTGCAGGCGCACGGTGACGAAATCGCCCGCACGGAAACTCGCCGCGCCCTGTTCGAGCCGCGCGAACAGCAGCCGCCCGGTCAGCCCCTCGTCCACCGCCGCACCGACCCGCACCAACCGCGCCTGCGCCTGCAGCATCGCCCCCTGCGCATCGAGCGTCACCGTCGCGGGCGCCTCGATCAGCCGCCCCTCCGCATCGGTCAGCCGCGCATATTGCGCGTTCGACACCCGGAACGCGACTTCCAGCGCGGCAGGGTCGATCAGTTCGGCCAGCATTTCGTTGTTCGACACGATCCCGCCGCGCACCGCCGTCACCTGCGCCAGAAGGCCGGGGAATTCCGCGCGGATCTGGGTTTCGTCAAGCTTCCGCTCGGCCTCGGTCAACGCGATTTCAGCGCGACGGCGGCTGTTTTGCGCCTGATCCAGCGTCGCCTGCGCCGATGACAGTGCCGCGCGTTTGGTCAGCACGGCCTGCTCGGCAGTGCTGAGTGCCAGTTCGGCGGTTTCGGTATCGGCGGCCTTGCCAAGCCCCTTGGCATCAATCGCGCGCTGCCGTTCCAGCGCGCTTTGCCGCAGCACCACCTGACGTTCGGCGGCAATCAGATCGTCGCGCGTGATATCCAGCGCGCGGGTCGCCTGTGCCAGCGCGGCCTCGGCCTCGGCCAGCGATGCGGCGGCACTGTCGCGCACCGCCCGCGCCTCGGCCGGATCGAGTTGCACCAGCACCTCGCCTGCGGCCACGGCGGCGCCCTCTTCGAAATTCGGCGACAGATCGGCGATGGTGCCCGCAGCCGAGGCGCGCAATTCCAGACGCCGGGTCGACCGGACCTCGCCATAGGCGGTCAGTTCCGGGGTGATCGTGGTGAAGTCGAGCGTCACGACATTCGCCGCGAACACCCGCTCGCGCGCCGCAGCCGGCCGTCCGCCCCCAGAGGCGCGGGCGTCGAGCGCCGATTTCACGGCAAAGCCCGCTGCGGCCAGCAGCCCCAGCGTCAGCGCCAGAAGAAACAGCCCCATCAGGCTCCGCGTCAAAAACCGCATCGTCTTGTCCCTGCCAAGGCGAGGCCTGGCCCCGCGCACTATTCTTAAAGATATATCGCAGATGTCTTACGCAAAAACAGCATCCCCCTTCTACGCGGCACAAGGCCGCTTCCGCTACCGATCACGCAATCGTCAGGGTGCGGGGCAGACTCAGCCGTTCAGCCGGGCACGGATTTCCAGCAGATCGGCCCAGGCTTCGCGCTTGGCATGCGGCTGGCGCAGCAGATAGGCAGGGTGCGTCATCGGCAGCGCCGGACGGCCGAAGGCCTCAGTCCAGTGCCCGCGCAGCCGCAGGATACCGGCCTTGCCCAAGGCCGCCTTGCAGGCCGCATTGCCCATCAGCACGATCAGATCGGGATCGGCCAGTTCGACATGGCGCGCCAGAAATGGCAGCATCTGCGCGATCTCGGCAGGTTCCGGGTCGCGGTTGCCCGGTGGCCGCCAGGGCAGGACGTTGGTGATGTAAACCGCAGCCAGCGCATCGGGTGCGGCCCGCGACAGGCCGATCGCCGCCAGCATCCGGTCGAGCAACTGGCCCGCGCGCCCCACGAACGGACGCCCGATCTGGTCCTCGTCGCGGCCCGGGGCCTCGCCGATAATCATCACGCGCGCGCCCGGGGTGCCATCGGCAAAGACCAGATTGCGCGCGCCCTTCTTCAGATCGCACAGATCGTAGGCTGCCATCGCCTCACGCAGATCGGGCAGAGTCTGCGCCGCTGCCGCTGCCGCGCGGGCCACGGCGACCGGGTCCGGCCCCGCCTCTGGCACGACATGCAGCGCCGGACGCCTCGGGGCCTCGGGCGCAGGCGCGGGGGCTGCGGGGCGATGGATCTGCGGCGCGGCATCGGGCAGGGCATAGCAATCGACGGGCTCGTCCAGCACCGCTTCGGCCACGCCCAGTTCGACCTGCCACTCCAGGGCGGCCAGCGCGGCATAGTAATCCAGTTCGGCGTGGGGCTGAGTCTCCATCCCCGCAAGCTATGCGCGCAGGGCGACAAGGTAAAGCGCCCGCCCCGCGGCACGCTTGGCGCTGGACGCGCGCGCGGCCTTTTGCCATAAGGCCCCAGCACAACATCGGAGGCAGGTGAATGGCATTCCGCGCAAGGCACCTTCTGGGGATCGAGCATCTGACCCAGGAAGATATCCGCACCGTCCTTGATCTGGCCGACCGCTATGTGGAACTGAACCGGCGCACGGTGAAACGCACCGACGTGCTGGCGGGGATGACCCAGATCAACATGTTTTTCGAAAATTCGACGCGCACCCAGTCCAGTTTCGAGCTGGCCGGCAAACGCCTGGGTGCGGATGTGATGAACATGTCGATGCAGACCAGTTCGGTGAAGAAGGGCGAAACCCTGATCGACACGGCGATGACGCTGAATGCGATGCACCCCGATCTTCTAGTGGTGCGGCACGGCTCGTCGGGGGCGGTCAACCTGCTGGCCGAAAAGGTCAATTGCGCTGTGCTGAATGCGGGCGACGGCAAGCATGAACACCCGACTCAGGCGCTTCTGGATGCGCTGACGATCCGCCGCGCCAAGGGCCGGATCGGGCGGCTGACCGTGGCGATCTGCGGCGATGTCGCGCACAGCCGGGTTGCCCGCTCGAACCTGATCTTGCTGAACAAGATGGAAAACCGGGTGCGCCTGATCGGGCCGCCGACGCTGATGCCCGCGGGCATCTCCGAATTCGGCTGCGAGGTTTACGACGACATGCGCGCGGGGCTGGAAGGCGCCGACGTGGTGATGATGCTGCGGCTTCAGAAGGAACGGATGGATGGTGGCTTCATCCCGTCCGAACGCGAATATTTCCACCGCTACGGGCTGGACGCCGAAAAGCTCAGCTACGCCAAGGACGACGCCATCGTGATGCACCCCGGACCGATGAACCGCGGCGTGGAAATCGACGGCGAGATCGCCGACGACATCAACCGCAGCGTGATCCAGGAACAGGTCGAGATGGGCGTTGCCGTGCGCATGGCCTGCATGGACCTGCTGGCGCAGAACCTGCGCGCCGAACGTGGCCGGGCGGCGACGGAGGGCACCTATGTCTGAGATGAAACGCGACACGGTGATGGATTACCGCCCCGGGCCGCAATCGGAATTGCCGCTGGAAGAAGGGGAACCCGTGCTGGCGGTGTTTCTGGCCGACCATCGCCGCTATTGGACTGACCACGGCGCGATGATTGCCGTGGGGATCGCGGCGCTGCTGGCGATCCTGCCGCTTATGGGCAAGGCCGATCAGCTGCCTGTGGCGATTGCCGCGGTGGTGATCGGGCTGCTGCTGCGCGGGCTTTACTTCCGCTCCGAGGCTTTCGCGCGGCGCTGGCAGCTGACCGACCGGCGGTTGATCGGACCGCAGGGGCGGCAGGTGATGCTGCTGGAAATCGACAAGGTGCGGCGTCTGCTGGGCGATGTGCAGATCGTGACCAATTCGGGCGCCAAGCATCTGATCAAGCATCTGGCCGATGGCGAAGCCGTGGTGGCCCGGATCGAGGCCGCACGCAGCGCCCGCGCCAAGGTCGCGCGATGACCGGCGCGCGCTGGGAAGATTATTTCCTGCCGGGCGAAAAGCTGCTGTGGCAAGGCGCGCCGGTTCCCGGGTTTCACGCCTGGCCGATGGCGGTGTTCATGACGCTGTTCGGCATTCCCTTCCTGGCCGCGGGCGGCGGGCTGAGCCTGGGCGGGCTGTTCTTTGCCTTCCAGGCGAAAAGCGCGACGGATCTGGGCGGCACGCTGCTGGCCGCGGTCTTTGGCTTGCCGTTTCTGGCTGTCGGGCTGTTTTTGGTGGTGGGCCAATGGATCATTGCGGCGCAAGCCCCACGCCGGGTGCGCTATGCGCTTTCGACCCGCGCGGCCTATATCGCGAAACACTACTGGGGCCGCGATCTGGCGATCTATCCGATCCTGCGCAGCTCGGGGCTCGAGCTGAAAACCGGGCGCCGCGCCGCCTCGGTCTGGTTCTACAGCCAGCGCGAAACCGACAGCGACGGCGATGAGCGGACCCAGCGCGCCGGGTTCGAAAATATCGCCGACGGCGAAAAGGTGCTGCGCCTGATCCGCGAATTGCAGCTGCAATCCGCCCCATCTTCCTCTGCCAGCTTCCGAGAGGCCCCCGATGACCCTGTTTCTTGAAAACGCCCGCCTGATCGACCCCGAGGCGCTGACCGAAAGCACCGGCAATCTGGTCATCCACAACGGCGTGATCGCCGCGATCGGCACGATGTCGGCGCCCGCCGACGCGCAGGTGATCGACTGTCGGGGCGCCTGTCTGGCGCCGGGGATCGTCGACATCGGCGTCAAGATCGGCGAGCCGGGCGAACGGCACCGCGAAAGCTTTCGTACCGCCGGGCTGGCGGCGGCGGCGGGCGGCGTGACCACCATCATTGCCCGGCCTGACACCCTGCCCGCCATCGACACGCCCGAGACGCTGGAATTCGTGACCCGCCGCGCCACCGAGGCGCCGGTGCGCATCCGGCACATGGCCGCGCTGACCAAGGGCCGCGAGGGCCGTGAAATGACCGAGATCGGCTTTCTGCTGGATGCCGGCGCCGTGGCCTTCACCGATTGCGACCATGTGACCACCGACACCAGGGTGCTGGGTCGCGCGCTGACCTATGCGCGCAGCCTGGGCGCGCTGGTGATCGGGCACCCGCAGGAACCGGGCCTGTCGAAAGGCGCCGCCGTGACCAGCGGCAAATTCGCCAGCCTGCGCGGCCTGCCCGGCGTGTCGCCCATGGCCGAGCGGATGGGTCTGGACCGCGACCTGGCGCTGGTCGAAATGACCGGCGCGCGCTATCACGCCGATCAGATCACCACCGCGCGCAGCCTGCCTGCGCTGGAACGCGCCCGGGCTGCCGGGCTGGACGTGACGGCGGGGATCTCGATCCATCACCTGACGCTGAACGAATTTGACGTGGGCGATTACCGCACCTTCTTCAAGCTGACGCCGCCGCTGCGCTCGGAAGAGGACCGCCTGGCGATGGTGGCGGCGGTGGCCGACGGGCTGATCGACGTGATCTGTTCGATGCACACGCCCGCCGACGAAGAAAGCAAGCGCCTGCCGTTTGAAGAGGCGGCCTCGGGCGCGGTCGCGCTGGAAACCTTCCTGCCCGCGGCGATGCGGCTGGTGCATGCGGGCCACCTGAGCCTTCCGCAACTGTTCCGCGCGATGGCGCTGAACCCCGCGCGCCGCCTTGGCCTGCCGCAAGGCCGCCTGGCCGAGGGCGCGCCCGCCGATCTGGTGCTGTTCGACCCGGACGCGCCCTTCGTGCTGGATCGCACCACGCTGCGGTCGAAATCGAAGAATACGCCCTTCGATGGCACCCGGATGGAAGGCAAGACCCTTGCCACATTCGTTGGCGGGGTGCAGGTTTACCGCAACGACAACTAACAAAAACAAGGCGAGGGCAGCAAATGCCGGGAATCGAGAGCGGGCCTGCGATGCTCGGGCTGGTGGCTGTGTGCAGCTATCTTCTGGGGGCGGTGCCTTTCGGATTGGTCATCACGCGGATGCTGGGCTTGGGCGATCTGCGCCAGATCGGCTCGGGCAATATCGGCGCGACGAATGTGCTGCGCACCGGCAACAAGCCCGCGGCGCTGGCGACACTGCTGCTGGACAGTGGCAAGGGCGCAATCGCGGTGCTGGTGGCGCGTGCGCTGCTGGGTGAAACCGCGGCACAGATCGCGGGGGGCGCCGCGTTTCTGGGGCACCTTTATCCGGTCTGGCTGCGATTCAATGGCGGCAAGGGCGTGGCCACCTTCCTGGGCACGATGCTGGCGCTGGCCTGGCCGGTCGGGCTTGCGGCCTGCGGAATGTGGCTGCTGACCGCGCTGGTCAGCCGGATCTCGTCGCTTTCGGCGCTGGTGGCGGCGGCCGCGACGGTGCCGCTGGCCTGGGTGCTGGGACACCGCGAGATGATGCCGCTGGCCGCCGGGCTGGCCGTGCTGGTGTTCTGGCGCCACCGGGCGAATATCGCGCGTCTGGCCGCCGGAACAGAACCGAAAATCGGCAAGAAGGGTTGATTTTGCCACGCGGCAGGCGCCTGATAGGCTGACAGCCTTATGTCGGAGCCCGCCATGGATTTTCAGACTGCCGTCCGCACTTGCCTGCAGAAATACGTCACCTTTTCCGGGCGCGCATCGCGCCCGGAATATTGGTGGTTCGTGCTGTTCATCATTCTGGGGCAGATCATTCTGGGCATCGCGGACAATGTGCTGTTCCACACCGGCAACGTCAGCCACGGCCCGGGATACTGGGGCTATCGCAGTGAAGGCGGGCCGTTGGGCGGCCTTTTCGCCCTTGCAACGCTGCTGCCCGCGATCGCGGCGGGCGCGCGGCGGCTGCATGACACCGGGCGCAGTGGCTGGTGGCTGCTGCTTGCGTTCCTGCCGTTGATCGGCGGGCTGGTGCTGCTGTATTTCTTCGTGCAGCCCTCGGACCCGGGCAGCAACGGCTTTGGCCAGAACCCGCGGCGCGGCAAACGCACAGAACCCGCACCGGAGCCCTGGGCAACCAGCGGTTCGATCCCCAAGGTCCCGCGCGAGGACTGAGTGCAGAGCGGGGGTTTCACACCCCCGCACCCCCGTGGGATATTTGGACCAAGCTGAAAGAGGCCCGTCGACCGACTGCGGGCCGCTGGATCAGTAGCTGTATTCGCCGTAGATCCGGCTCAGATCGCCCTGCCATTCGCCGTGGTATTTCTCCAGCAGCTCATCCGCGGGCACCCGGCCGGTTTCGACCGATTCCTCCAGCGCATTGAGGAAATGCGTCTCGTCCGGGATCAGCCCCCCGGCGCCGGGACGGGCCCGCGATTGCAGACCGGATTTCGCGATCGCAACCACTTCGCGCGCCAGATCGTGCAGCTTGACGCCACCCGCCGTGCCCTGCAACGCATCGCGCGCCGCGGCGACGCGCAGGCCCTCGCGGGTTTCGGCATCCCATCCCTTGACCAGATCCCAGGCCGCGTCCAACGCGCCCTGGTCATACATCAGCCCGACCCAGAGCGCGGGCAGCGCGCAGAGCCTGCGCCACGGTCCGCCATCGGCGCCGCGCATCTCGATGTATTTCTTCACCCGCGCTTCGGGGAAGACGGTGGTCATGTGATCGGCCCAGTCGCTGAGCGTCGGCTTTTCGCCCGGCAGCGCAGGCAGCTGGCCTTTCAGGAAATCGCGGAAGGACTGGCCAAGGGCATTGATGTATTTGCCGTCGCGGTAGACGAAATACATCGGCACATCGAGCACATAGTCGACCCAACGTTCATAGCCCGCGCCGTCTTCGAACATGAAGGGCAGCATGCCGGTGCGGGCCGGGTCCAGGTTTTGCCAGATATTCGCGCGCCACGACTTCATGCCGTTGGGCTTGCCATCGAGGAAGGGCGAGTTGGCAAACAGCGCCGTTGCCACCGGCTGCAGGGCCAGCGCCACGCGCATCTTCTGCACCATGTCGGATTCCGAGGCGAAGTCGAGGTTCACCTGAACCGTGCAGGTCCGATACATCATGGTCTTGCCCATGGTGCCGACCTTGTCCATGTAATCGGTCATCAGCCGGTAGCGGCCCTTGGGCATCATCGGCATTTCGTCCGCCCGCCAGTCCGGCGCGGCCCCCATCCCGATGAAGCGCGCGCCGATCCGGTCGGCGACCTGATGCACTTCGCGCAGGTGTTCATTCACCTCGTCGCAGGTCTGGTGGATGGTTTCCAGGGGCGCACCCGACAGTTCCAGCTGCCCGCCGGGTTCCAGACTGACGTTCGAGCCGTCGGGGAAGCTCAGGCCGATGATGTTGTCCTGCTCGTAGACCGGGGTCCAGCCGAAATCGTCGCGCAGCCCTTCGAGCATCGCCTTGATCGAGCGCGGCCCGTCGTAGGGCAGCGGTTTCAGCGTGTCCTGGCAATAGCCGAATTTCTCGTGCTCGGTGCCGATGCGCCAGTCGGATTTCGGCTTCTCGCCCGAGGCGATGTATTCGGCCAGTTGCTCGAACCGTTCGATCGGGCCGCCGCCCTGTTGGGGAATGGACATGGGCTCGCCTCTCAAACGTAACCGGGAAGGAACAGGTGGCGCGGGCGGGCGCCCAAGTCAAGCCTTGGGGGCAAGCTTCTTTGGCTCACGGGTCCACAGGCTCTGTGCAGCCACGCGCCGATCGAGCGCGGCGGTGAGCCGCCCCATGTCGATACCGGGCAGGCCGGCGAAGGCATCGTAAAGCGCCGCGGCCCCGGCGGCCGCGGTCGGGATCAGGATTGCCTGCCCATCCGCCCCCTTCAGCCGCCAGTAGTGCCGCCCGCGCAGCATCAGCAGGCGGATCTCGGTCAGATCGCGCAACGCGACATAGCCGCCCAAGCCCTGCCCCGCGCCGAAATAGCCGATCTGGCCTTCGTCGACCTCGACCATCCCGGGCGCGTCGATGGCCCGATCAAAGCGCACCCGGCGAAAGGCGATCAGCGACCAGGCCGCGCCCAATACGATGACGCCCGCGCCGAGTGGCCCCAACAGATACCCGCCGAGCGAGAACAGCCACAGCCCCAGCAGCGCCACGCCCGCCGCAGCCAGCACCTCGCGCCAGCGCACAAGGCCCGCCGCGACTTCGGGACGGATCACCGCCAATCCCCCAGATGCGACTGCCACAGCGTGATCGCCGCGCAGGCCGCGGTATCGGCGCGCAGGATGCGCGGGCCAAGGCTGATTGGTGTCACGAAGGGTTGCGCGCGCAGACGGGTGCGTTCGGGTTCGGAAAACCCGCCTTCGGGGCCGATCAGGATCGCCCATGGCCCCGGCGCCAGCCCTGCCAGCGTCTGTGCCGGGCCGACCAGGCTTTCATCGGCCCACAGGATGCGCCGCCCCGCGTCCCAGCCTTCCAGCAGCTTGCGCAGCGGTTGCAGGTCGGTCACCTCGGGCACCGCCGTGCCCAGGCATTGCTCGGCCGCCTCGACCGCATGGGCCTGCAGCCGGTCCTGCCGGATACGTTCGGAATTGGTGAAGTCGGTCTGCACCGGAACGATCCGCGCGCAGCCCAGTTCGGCGGCCTTTTCCACGATGAAATCGGTGCGCGCTTTCTTGATCGGCGCGAACATGAGCCACAGATCGGGCGGGTTCAGCTGCGGCGCAGCCTGCGCCACGCACAGCAGGCTGCCGCGTTTCTTGCCGGCCTCGGTCACGGTGGCGGTCCATTCGCCATCGCGCCCGTTGAACAGCGCGACATGTGCGCCCACCCCCTGCCGCATGACGCCGAAAAGGTAATGCGCCTGCGCCTCGGTCAAGGGCACGGGTTGCCCCGGGCCCAAGGGGTGCTCTACATGAAGTCTGATCTTTGCACGTTCCATGAGGCGAAATCTATGACCGGAGCGACCAAAACGCCAGAGGCCCCCACCGTCGAAAATGGCACCGTCGCCGATGCGGTGGGCGGCAACTGGGTGGACCGGCTGGCCCCGCCCGCCACGCGCCCCTATCTGCGCCTGTCGCGCGCCGACCGGCCGATCGGCACCTGGCTGCTGCTGCTGCCCTGCTGGTGGTCGATTGCGCTGGCCGCCGCCCATGACGCACCACGGCTGGGCGATTTGTGGCTGGCCCTCGCCTGCGCGATCGGCGCCTTCCTGATGCGCGGCGCGGGCTGCACCTGGAACGACATCACCGACCGCAAGATCGACGCGCAGGTGGCACGCACCCGTTCACGCCCGATCCCGGCGGGGCAGGTCACCGTGAAACAGGCGCTGGCGTGGATGAGCGTGCAGGTGGCGATCTCGGCGCTGATCCTGCTGAGCTTCAACACCGCCGCAATCGTGCTGGGGCTGCTGGCCCTGGGGCCGGTGGCGATTTACCCCTTTGCCAAGCGCTTCACCTGGTGGCCACAGGCGTTTCTGGGCATCGCCTTCAACTGGGGCGCATTGATGGGCTGGGTCGCACATACCGGCAGCCTGCACCCGGCGGCGATTGCGCTTTATGCGGCAGGCATCGTCTGGACGCTGTTCTACGACACGATCTATGCCCATCAGGACAAGGAAGACGACGCGCTGATCGGGGTGAAATCGACGGCGCGACTTTTTGGCGCGGACAGCGCGAAATGGCTGGGCGGGTTCCTGATCGCCTCGGTCGCGCTGATGACGATTGCGGTGCTCTGGGCGTTGCTGCCGCAGTCCGGGCCGGTGACGCTAGCGCTTGGTCTGGCGGCGCCCTGGGGCTTTGGCTGGCATATGCTGTGGCAGATGCGGCGGCTTGATATCGACAACCCCGATGTGTGCCTGCGCCTGTTCCGCGCCAGCCGCGATACCGGGCTGATTGCTGCGCTGTTTCTTGCCATCGCCGCAATCGTGTAATTGATCCGCCGGGGCCCGCCCCTTAAGGAAGAGCAGGAGCAACAGGCTGGGAGGCCCTGACCGCATGCGCGCGCGCACCACGATCATGACGACAACCGCCTTCGTTCTGGCGCTGCTGCTGGCGGCGGTAATCGCAGGCGGATCGGCGACAGTGATCGAGAAACGCTCGCGCAACGAATTGCGGCTGGCGCTGGAGGCGGCGGGCCACAGCTGGACCCGGATCGAGGCCGACGGCCTGCAGGTGATCATCATGGGCACCGCCCCTTCCGAGGCCGAGCGGTTCCGCACCCTGGCCCTGGCCGGCTCGGTGATCGAGGCCACGCGGATCATCGACAACACCGATGTCGAAAGCACCGCCGATCTGGCGCCGCCCGCCTTCTCGCTGCAGGTGCTGCGCAATGATGACGGGATCTCGCTGATCGGGCTGGTGCCCGCCTCGACGGACCGCAAGGCACTGCTGGCCGAGTTGAAGGCGGTCGCGGCCGACGGTCAGGTGACCGACATGCTCGAAACCGCCAACTACCCCGAGCCCGCAGGCTGGAACACCGCGATGAGCTTTGCGGTCACGACCCTGAAGACCCTGCCGCGTGCCAAGATCTCGGTCGATCCGGGCAAGGTGGCGGTCACCGCGATCACCGACAGCCCGGCGGAAAAGGCACGCATCGAAACCTCGCTTGCGCGCCGCCGCCCCAGCGATCTGAAGCTCAGCTTCGACATTTCCGCGCCGCGCCCGGTCATCACCCCCTTCACCCTGCGCTTCCTGATCGACGCCGAGGGCGCGCGCTTCGATGCCTGCTCAGCCGATACCGTCCGGGCGCGCGACCGGATTCTGGCGGCCGCCCGCGGCGTTGGCGCCAAGGGCGCGCAGGGCTGCACCGTCGGCATGGGCGTGCCCTCGCCCGACTGGGCCGCGGCCGTGGAAATGGGGTTGAAGGCACTGGGTGAACTTGGCGCCGGAACGATCACCTATTCCGATGCCGACATCGCGCTGATCGCCGCCGACAGCGTCAGCCCCGCCACGTTTGACAAGGTGGTGGGCGAGCTGGAATCGAACCTGCCCGAGGTCTTCTCGCTCAAGGCCGAGTTGCAGAAGAAACCCGAGACCGGCACCGGCGTGCCCGAGTTTTCCGCCACCCTGAGCGCGGATGGCCAGGTGCAGCTGCGCGGGCGGGTCAGCGACGACCGCCAGCGCGAGGCGCTGGAGAATTTCGCGCGCGCCCGCTTTGGCTCGGCAACCGTCTATGGCGCGACGCGTGTCGATGCCGCGCTGCCGTCGGGCTGGCCGGTGCGCACCATGGCCGCGCTTGAGGCCCTGCACGAACTGGCCGAGGGCGTGGTCTCTGTGCGTCCCGACCTGGTGAAGATCCGCGGGATCAGCGGCAATCCGGCCGCCAGCGACCAGATCGCGCGCATCCTGGCCGACCGGCTGGGCGAAAGCGCGCAGATCGAACTGGCCGTGCGCTATGACAAGCGGCTTGATCCGGTGCTGGGTCTGCCCGACGGGCCCGAATGCGTGGCCCGTCTGAATGCGGTGCTGGCCGAGAAGAAGATCACCTTCGAACCCGGTTCCTCGACGATCGCCGCCGAGGGGGCGCAGCCGCTGGATGCGCTGGCGGCGGCGATGAAGGATTGTCAGGATTTCCGCATGGAACTGGGCGGGCATACCGACAGCCAGGGCGGCGAAGAGATGAACCAGAAGCTGTCGCAGGATCGGGCGCAGGCCGTGCTGCGCGCCCTGCGCGAACGGCGCATTCTGGTCGGGAACCTGACCGCCAAAGGCTATGGCGAAAGCCAGCCGATCGCCGACAACGACACCGAAGAGGGGCGTGAAGCGAACCGCCGGATCGAATTCGTCCTGCTGGACGAAGCCCCGGTCGAGACCCCCGCCCCAGTGGCGGCCCCCGCCGAAGACAGCGCGACGCCGGAACAGGCCGCCGCCCTGCCCGAGGAAGAGACCGCCACCGAAGCCCCGATGGGTGACGAAGGCCCGATGGAAGAGGCCGCACCGATGGAGGGCGAAGCGGAAGCGGCAGGCGATGCGCCCCCCGCTGACAGTGCGACAGCCCCCGCCGGGGAAGATGCCGCGACGGAGCCGCAGGATGCCGCTGCTCCGACCGGCGGCCCCGCCCCGGATCACACCGCCGGACTGCCGCCCGAGGTGGCCGCCGCGCAAGACCCCGCGATCGAAATTCCCGTGGCCCCCGCAGCCGAGGCCCCCGGTCGACCGGCCCCGCGCCCCGCCACCCTTGGCGCCGCAGATTGAGAAGGCACAAAGCCCATGAACAGAACCGAATTCGTCATCGCCACGGCCATTATCCTGTTTCTCTCTTTCTGCCTGGGCTGGTTCGCCTCCTGGCTGATCCATCGGCTGACCCGGGTGACCCGCGCCGACATGGGCGAGCTGGAGCAAATGGCGCAGGCCCTGCACGAGGCCGAGGAAAACCGCGATCAGGCGATCACCTATATCGAAGCGCGCGAGGCCGAACTGATGAACCAGCTCAGCCAGACCGAAGCCGAGCTGCGTGCCGCAATGGACGGTCTGCGCGACGCACGTCACGAGGCCGAGGAGCTGCGCGCCTATATCGACCGGATGAACGGATCGAAATAAGGCCTGCTGATCCCGCGCAGGCCGCGGGGGTTTCACACCCCCGCACCCCCGTGGGATATTTCGGCCAAGGTGAAGGGGTTCAGAGCGCGCGGACCGGGGCCGGACGGATCAGAGGAGCGGCCTCGATCACCAGCGGCTTGAGATCGGCGCCGCCCTGCGCGATGTGATCCAGCAGCCCCGCGCGCATCGGTGGCGACCAGTTTTCATTGATATGCGCGGCCACGCCCGCCGCCTGATCGCCGGTCTGGCTTTCGAAAAACGTGGCGATCTGATTGGCCATTCTGGTCAGCTTGTCAGCGGCATTCATGCGGCGTCGTCCTTGGTCTGGGCCGGGGCAGTATAGCACACCAGCCGGTTTTCGCGCGGGCTGCGGGCAATCAGCGGCAGGCCTGCGGCCTGTGCCTGTTCGACCGCCAGCGCAGTGGGCGCCGAAGGGGCGATCAGCGCCCCCGCGCCGATGATGGCCGCTTTCTGCACCAGATCGACCGACAGCCGCGAGGTCATCACCACCGCGCCGCTGCCCGGCGTGATGCCCGCCGCCGCCAGCGCGCCTGCAAGCTTGTCCAGCGCGTTGTGCCGCCCGATATCCTCGCGCAGCAGGACAAGCCCGCCGCCTTCGGTCCAGAACCCCGCGGCATGGCAGGCCCGGGTCGCATCCTGCAACGGTTGGGCTGCGCGCAGCGCATCCAGCGCCCGGGTGCCGGATGCTGTCGAAAGGGGCAGTGCGCGGGTGCCGGGCAGCGGGCGCAACGCCTGCGCCAGGCTGTCGATACCGCACAGCCCGCAGCCCACCGGCCCGACCGTTGCACGGCGCCGTTCGGCGAAGCGCGCGCTGGCGGGTGCGGCAAGCCAGGCGCGCGCCTCGATCCCGCCGGGCTGTGCCACGATCTCGCGGCGCAGGATTTCGGCGGGGCTGGCGATCAGCCCCTCGCTGAGCGCGAATCCGATCAGGAAATCCCCTAGATCGTCGGGGGTGGCCATCATCACCGCCTGGGTGGTGCCGTCGAAGACCAGCGCCACGGGCACCTCGGCGGCAAGCACTTCGGGGCCGCCATCGGGTCGTGTGACAGCGACCGCGCCTTTCATTCGGCAGCCTCGATCCGGCGGGCGGCGGCGGCCTGCGCAGCATAGCGTTCCTGCCAGTCGGACGGCCCGTTCGACAGCGCGACCTGCACCGCCGTCACCTTGTATTCCGGGCAGTTGGTGGCCCAGTCCGAATTGTCGGTGGTCACCACATTGGCCTGCGTCGTGGGGTGGTGGAAGGTGGTATAGACCACCCCGGGCGAGACACGGTCGGTCAGCACCGCGCGCAGCGTGGTATCGCCCGCGCGCGAGGCCAGCCGCACCCAGTCGCCCTCCTTGATGCCACGGGTTTCCGCATCATGCGGGTGGATTTCCAGCACATCCTGATCGTGCCAGACCACATTCGCGGTGCGCCGGGTCTGCGCACCCACGTTATACTGCGACAAGATCCGCCCGGTGGTCAGCAGCAGCGGGAACCGCGGCCCGGTGCGTTCCTCGGTCGGGACATAGGCGGTGCGGATGAACCGCCCCTTGCCGCGCACGAACCCGTCGACATGCATGATGGGCGAGCCTTCTGGCGCGCTGTCGTTGCACGGCCACTGGACCGAGCCGCGCTCGTCCAGCATCGCATAGGTCACATTGGCGAAGCCGGGCGTGGTCGCGGCGATCTCGGCCATGATCTCGCGCGGGTGGGTATAGCTCCAGCCCGCGCCCATCGCATTGGCCAGCATCTGCGTCACTTCCCAATCGGCATAACCGTTCTTCGGCGCCATCACCCGGCGCACCGGGTTGATCCGGCGTTCGGCATTGGTGAAGGTGCCGTCCTTTTCCAGGAAGGTCGAGCCGGGCAGGAAGACATGCGCGTAATTCGCGGTTTCGTTCAAGAACAGGTCATGCACGATCACGCAGTCCATCGCCGCCAGACCGGCCGAGACATGGCGGGTGTCGGGGTCCGATTGCAGGATGTCTTCGCCCTGAACATAGAGCCCCTTGAACTGCCCCGCGACGGCGGCATCCAACATGTTGGGGATGCGCAGGCCCGGTTCCGGGTCCAGCGTCACGCCCCAGGCGCGCTCGAAAATCGCGCGGGCGGCATCGTCCGAAACATGGCGATAGCCGGGCAGTTCATGCGGGAAGCTGCCCATGTCGCAGCTGCCCTGCACGTTGTTCTGGCCGCGCAGCGGGTTCACGCCCACACCCTCGCGCCCGATATTGCCGGTCATCATCGCAAGGTTGGCAATCGCGATGACGGTGGTCGAGCCCTGGGAATGCTCGGTCACGCCCAGACCGTAATAGATCGCGGCATTGGGCGCGGCGGCATAGGCGCGCGCCGCCTCGCGCAGCAGGGGGGCGGGCACGCCGGTCAGGCCCTCGACCGCCTCGGGGGCATAGTCGGGGTTCTGCACGAATTCGATGTAATCGGCCCATTCGTCCAAATCGCAGCGCTCGGCGATAAACGTGCCGTCCCGCAAGCCCTCGGTCACGATCACATGGGCCATCGCGGTCAGCACCGCGACATTGGTGCCCGGGCGCAGCGCCAGATGCCAGCTTTGGCCCAGATGCGGGGTTTCCAGCAGGTCGATGCGGCGCGGGTCGATCACGATCAGCTTGGCCCCCGCCCGCAGCCGTTTGCGCAGGCGCGAGGCAAACACCGGGTGGCCATCGGTCGGGTTGGCGCCGATCACCACCGCCAGGTCGGTCTTTTCGACGGAATCGAAGTTCTGCGTGCCTGCCGAGGTGCCGAAGGTCTGTTTCAGCCCATAGCCGGTGGGCGAATGGCAGACCCGGGCGCAGGTGTCGGTGTTGTTGGTGCCAAACACCGCGCGCGCCAGTTTCTGCACGAGGAAGGTTTCCTCGTTGGTGCAGCGCGAGCTGGTGATGACGCCCACCGAATCCTTGCCGTGACGGGCCTGAATGGCGCGCAGCCGGGTGGCGGTGAAGTCCAGCGCCTCGGCCCAGCTGACCTCGCGCCAGGGCTGGTCGATGCTGTCGCGGATCATCGGGTTCAGGATGCGGTCGGCATGGTTGGCATAGCCATAGGCGAAGCGGCCCTTGACGCAGCTGTGGCCGCGGTTCGCCTGACCGCCCTTCCAGGGCACCATCCGCACCAATTCATCGCCACGCATCTGCGCCTCGAAACTACAGCCGACGCCGCAATAGGCACAGGTGGTCACCACGCTACGCTCGGGCGTGCCGATCTCTTCGACCGATTTTTCCACCAGCGTGGCGGTCGGGCAGGCCTGCACGCAGGCGCCGCAGCTGACGCAATCGGACGACAGGAAATCGGGCGCGGCGGGGCTGATGCGGGCGTCAAAGCCACGCCCCTCGATCGTCAGCGCGAAAGTGCCCTGCACCTCTTCGCAGGCGCGCACGCAGCGCATGCAGACGATGCATTTCGCCGGGTCATAGCTGAAATAGGGGTTCGAGACATCCTTCGCGATGTAGCGCGGGTTCGCCTCGCCATTGCTGCGCGTTTCGAAATGGTTCTCGCCCGGGGTATAGCGCACCTCGCGCAAACCCACCGCGCCCGCCATATCCTGCAATTCGCAATCGCCATTGGCCGCGCAGGTCAGGCAATCCAGCGGGTGATCCGAGATATACAGCTCCATCACCCCGCGGCGCAGGCGCTTCAGATCCTCGGTCTGGGTATGCACCTGCATGCCTTCATGCACCGGCGTCGTGCAGGAGGCCGGCGTGCCGCGCATGCCGTCGATCTGCACCATGCACAACCGGCACGAGCCGATCGGCTCCAGACTGTCGGTGGCGCAAAGTTTCGGAATCGCGATCCCGGCCTCCTGCGCGGCGCGCATCACCGATGTGCCCGCAGGCACCGTCACCGCCACCCCGTCGATGTTGAGCGTGACGGGTTTGCCCGCGCGGGCGGGTGTGCCCATGTCCTTGTTCCAGTCCTTGGTCGGGATGATGAAATCCTTCATTCCGCAGCCTCCTGAACAGGCGTGAATTCTTCGGGGAAGTGGCGCAACGCCGACAGCACCGGATAGGGCGTGAAGCCGCCCAGCGCACATAGCGAGCCGAGCTTCATCGTGTTGCACAGGTCTTCCAGCAGCGGCAGCGCGGCCCTGTCGCCCGCCGCCACCCGGTCCAGCGTTTCGACGCCCCGCACCGCGCCGATCCGGCAGGGTGTGCATTTTCCGCAGCTTTCCACGGCGCAGAATTCCATCGCGAACCGCGCCAGCCCCAGCATGTCGGCGCCCGCGTCATGCACGACCAGCCCGGCGTGACCCACCAGCCCGCCCTGACCCGCGAATTCCTCGTAGCAGAAGGGCAGGCCGAAATCCGACACCGGGTGATACGCGCCCAACGGCCCGCCAACCTGCACCGCCTTGACCGGGCGCCCGCTGGCGGTGCCGCCGCCGATCTCGGTCACGATCTCGCCCAGGGTGATGCCAAAGCCGGTTTCGAACAGCCCGCCGAAGCGCACATTGCCGGCGATCTGCAGGGGGATGGTGCCGCGCGACCGCCCCACACCAATATCGTGATAGGCCTGCGCGCCATGCGCCATGATCCACGGCACGGCGGCCAGACTGAGCACGTTGTTCACCACCGTCGGACGCCCCATGAACCCTTCCAGTGCGGGCAGCGGCGGCTTGGCGCGCACCACGCCGCGCTTGCCCTCCAGCGAGTTCAGAAGCGAGGTTTCCTCGCCGCAGACATAGGCGCCCGCACCGACCCGGATTTCCAGATCGAACCCCTGCGGATGGCCCATGATGGACGGTCCGATCACCCCGGCCAGCGTGGCGATTTCGACCGCCGCGCGCATCTGGCGGATCGCATCGGGATATTCCGACCGGATATAGACGAAGCCGCGCGTGGCCCCGGTGGCCAGCGCCGCGATGGTCATGCCCTCGATCAAACAGAAGGGATCGCCCTCCATCAGCATGCGGTCGGCAAAAGACCCGCTGTCGCCCTCGTCGGCGTTGCACACGATGTATTTCGGCGTGGCCTTGGCATGCAGCACCGTGCGCCACTTGATGCCCGTGGGGAAGCCCGCCCCCCCGCGCCCGCGCAGCCCCGAGGCCGCGATTTCATCGACCACCGCTTCGGGATCGCACGCAAGCGCCGCGCGCAGCCCCGCCAGACCGCCCTGCGCCTCATAGGCATCCAGATCCAGCGGGTCGATCAGCCCGCAGCGCGCGAATGTCAGCCGAGTCTGACGTTTGAAAAACGCGATCTCCTCGGTCAGGCCCTGCGCCTTGGGGTGAGTTTCGGGCGCCTCGAACAGACCGGCCACATCGGCCGGGGTCATCGGTCCAAACGCCATCCGCCCGGCGGGGGTTTCGATCTCGACCAGCGGTTCGAGCCACAGCATCCCGCGCGAGCCATTGCGGAGGATCTGCACCGCAATCCCGCGCCGTTCGGCCTCGGCCACAATCGCCGCCGCCACCGCATCCGCGCCGCAGGCCCGCGCCGCCGCATCCATGGGCACCCAGATCTTCATGCCGAAACCTCCGCCACCAGCGCATCCACAGCGGCGCCATCCAGCCGCCCGACCAGCCGGTCGTCGACCATCGCAGCGGGCGCATTGGCGCACAGGCCCAGACAATAGACCGCCTCCAGCGTCACGCCATTCTTCGTCTCGCCCAGCCGCTGCCCAAGCGCCGCCTCCAGCCGCACCTGCACGCCCGCGCCGCCCATCGCCTGACAGGCCTCGGCGCGGCACAGCTTGATGATATGGCGCCCGGCGGGGGCCGCGCGAAAATCGTGATAGAAGCCCACGACGCCCGCCACCTCGGCCCGGCTCAGGCGCAGCGCACCCGCGATCGGGTCCAGCGCGGCATCGGGAATATGACCGAATTCGGCCTGAACATCGTGCAGGATCGGCAGCAGCGGCCCTTCGCGCCCGGCATGGACATGCAAAATCTCGCTCAGGCGCGCGGCGTCGAACATGGCTCTTCTCCCGGAATGGCTGGGATTCAGCTAACGCGACATCATAGGGAAATCAATTCGCATGGACCGTTGCCTGATAGGTTACCCCTATCAATCCGCCACCCTGCGCGCCTCGGAAATCAACGCGCGCAGGCTCGGCGTATGGGTCGGACGATGCGCCACGATCAGCCCGACGCGATGCTGCGCATCCGGCGAAGTCAGCGGCCGCGCGACGCACCCCGGCGGCAATGCGAACCCTTCGCACAGCGCCTCGGCCAGAATGGCGGCCCAATCCCCCGTGGCCACATGGCTAAGCAGCGCGATGGTCGAATTCGACTCCACCCGCGGCGCGACCTGTGCGCCCGCCTCGGCCAGATGCGCGTTGATCAGATGGCGGTTCTGCATGTCCGGCGTCAGCAGGCACAGCGGGCGCGCCGCCGCCTCGGCCCAGGTCAGCGGCGCGTCATCGCTGCCACGCTCGACCAGACGATAGCGTTCAGTCCACAGCCCGACCTCATCGACCCGGCCCAACCCGGCCCCGTCCAGATAGGTGATGCCCGCATCCAGTTCCTGCGCTGCGATCCCATCGCGGATCTCGGCAGACGAGCGTGACAGCACCGTCACCCGCGCCGCCCGGTTGCGCGCCAGATAGGGCGCCGTCAGCCGCGCCACCCGCGGCAGCGCAGTCGGGATCACACCGATGCGCAGATGCCCCGCAACACCGTGGCGCGCCTGCCGCATCTCGTCTTGCAGCGCGCGCGCCTCGCCGACGATCCGGCGGGCATGATCCAGCACCTGCTGCCCCTCGGGCGTCAGCCCCTGATACCGCGCGCCGCGAAACACCAGCTGCACGCCCAGGCTTTCCTCTAGCGACCGGATCGCGGAGCTCAGCGTCGGCTGGGTCACACCATAGGCCACCGCCGCGCGGCCGAAATGCCCCTCGCGCGCCAGAACCATGAACATCTCGAGCTTCTCGATCATGGCCCCACGCTAACGCGCCCGAATTGCGCGCGCCAGTGCTGCTTCTTCTTGGCAAAAATACTCAATTTCCACGCTCTTCCGAAAAACCCCGCTCAAATCCGACAAAGCCCCCGGCTGCGGCTTGTTCCCCTGCAACGGACCCCCTACATCGGAGCCATGGATTTCAATCGCCTCCTTCCCTTTGGCCGCAAGGCCCCGCGCGTGGCCGTGATCCGGCTGCAAGGTGCGATCGGCGCCACCCGTCCGGGCGCACAGGGCCTGTCGGATGCCGCGCTCGGGCCCCTGATCGAGCGCGCCTTCAAACGCGGCAAACCCTGCGCCGTGGCGCTGGTCGTCAATTCGCCCGGCGGCTCTCCGGTGCAAAGCTCGCTGATCGCCGCGCGTATCCGGCGGCTGGCCGAGGAAACCGGTCTGCCCGTGCATGCCTTTGTCGAGGACGTGGCCGCCTCCGGGGGCTATTGGCTGGCCTGTGCCGCCGATGACATCTGGGCCGACGCAACCTCGATCGTGGGCTCGATCGGGGTGATCTCGGCGGGCTTCGGGCTGCAGGGCCTGATCGACAAATACGGGGTCGAACGGCGCGTGCATACCGCCGGCGGGGCGAAAAGCTTCATGGACCCGTTCCGCCCGGAAAAGCCCGACGATGTGGCCCGGCTGACCCGGCTGCTGGAAGACATGCATCTGGCCTTCAAGTCCCATGTCGTCGCCCGGCGTGGTGCGCGGCTGAACGGCGAGGCCGATCTGTTCACCGGAGATGTCTGGACCGGCAGGCAGGCGGTGGAGATCGGGCTGATCGACGGCGTGGCGCATGCGGTGCCAAAGCTCAAATCGCTTTATGGCGACAAGGTGCGCTTCATCCCTTACGGCCTGCGGCAGCCGTGGCTGCGCCGCTTTGGCGCCGACGCGGCCGGTGCGGTGATCGAGGCGGCAGAGGAACGCGCGCTTTGGGCGCGTTTCGGGCTGTAACCCATGCTGATCAAGGGAATGACCCTGTTTCTGGTAGTGATGGCGGTGCTGGCGATCTTCGGCAAGCTGCGCCTGCCCGGACTCAAGCGCCCCGGCGCCCGGCGCGTGGCGGGACGCTGCCCCAGCTGCGGACGCCCGAAAATCGGATCGGGGCCCTGCCCCTGCAAGAACAAGGGGGCATAGGTGCTCTGGGATCTGTTTCTGATCGCGGCCGGTCTTGGCCTGCTGGTGATTGCCGGTGACCTGCTGGTCAAGGGTGCGGTCAACCTGTCGCTGCGGCTGGGCATCCCGGCGCTGATCGTCGGGCTGACGGTGGTGGCCTTCGGCACCTCGGCGCCCGAAATGATGGTGTCGGTCGCCGCCGTTCTGAACGGAACGCCTGACATTGCACTGGGCAATGTGATCGGGTCGAACACCGCCAATATCCTGCTGGTGCTGGGCATCCCCGCCATCATCTCGGTCATCCGCACTGACGAGCAGGATCTGCGCGAAAGCTATCTCATCATGCTCGGTGCAAGTGTGCTGTTCATCTTGCTGAGCTTCATGGGACCGATCGGCTGGCCGCATGCGCTGGTGCTGCTGGCCGCGCTGGCGCTGATCCTGACGCGGCAGATCCGCGAGGCCCTGGCCCATCGCGCCGAACGCGCCGGAGAAGAGATCGAGGGCGCCGACCTGCACATGGGTTGGCCGCGGATCGGGGCTTATATCCTGGCTGGCCTGATCGGCCTGCCGCTGGGCGCGAATTTTCTGGTCGACGGCGCCAGTTCGATCGCCCGCGCCTACGGGATTTCCGAGGCGGTAATCGGGCTGACGCTGGTTGCGGTTGGCACCTCGTTGCCAGAACTTGCAACCTCGATCACGGCCGCGATCAAGGGGCGGGCGGATGTGGCCCTGGGCAACGTGATCGGGTCGAACATCTTCAACCTGCTGTGCATCATCGGCGTGGCCGGCCTGTTCGGACGGATGCCGGTGCCCGCCTCGATGCTGCATCTCGACCTTTGGGTGATGCTGGGGGCGGCACTGCTGATCGCGCCCTTCATCTTCTATCGCTGGTCGTTCCGGCGGTTGATCGGCATCGGTTTCACCGGCATCTATGTAGCCTATGTCATCGTTCTGGTGACGGCGGACAAGGTGTGAACGATGGCACGGGCACTAATCACCGGGGCGGCAAAACGGCTTGGGCGCGCAATGACGCTCTATCTGGCCGGGCGCGGATATGACGTCGCAATCCACTACCACGGTTCGGCAGAGGCCGCCGAGGCGACCGCAGCCGACGCGCGTGCCCTGGGCGTGCGGGCCGTGCCCCTGGCTGCCGACCTGCTGGACGAGGCGCAGACCGCCACCCTGATCGACCGCGCGACGGATGCCCTGGGGGGGCCGCTGGATGTGCTGGTCAACAACGCCTCGATCTTCGAATATGACACCATCCGCACCGCCACCCGCATCAGCTGGGACCGGCATTTCGAATCGAACCTGCGCGCCCCTTTCGTGCTGACGCAGGACTTTGCCGCACAGGTGCCGCCCGCCGATCGCACCGGCCCCGAGCCGCGCGCGCGGGGGCTGGTCGTGAACATGATCGACCAGCGCGTTCACAAGCTGACGCCCGAATTCATGTCCTACACCCTGGCCAAGATGGGGCTTTGGGCCCTGACCCGCACCGCCGCGCAGGCGCTGGCGCCTGACATCCGCGTCAACGCGATCGGCCCCGGGCCGACCCTGCAAGGCACGCATCAAACCGCAGAAGCCTTCGCCCGGCAACGCGCCGCGACCGTGCTGGAGCGCGGGGCGGACCCCGCCGATGTCTGTGCCGCACTGGGGTATTTTCTGGACGCCCCCGCAGTCACCGGCCAATTGCTGTGCGTCGATGGCGGCCAGCATCTGGGCTGGAAAACCCCCGATGTTCAGGGCCGTGAATAGCGCCGGGCAGGTGACCCAGCGACAAGTTGTCCACGCTGCAGCACGGCGTAACAAAAGTGTTACGATTTCCTTAATTGAATCAGTGGGTTGCCACGGGTGTAAAAAATTATCGTTTATTTGCAGCGTGTTATAATTTTGCTCAAAAAACAGGCACATCAACAAACCCGGCGCAAAACAAGGAAAAATCCGCTCTGCCCAAATCTTTCCAACAGAGTTATCCACAGAAACCGTGGACAGGTTTACACTTGAACTCGCCCTTCCGACGTTGCAGCGCCACCGGGAATCGAAGCGTTAACAAAAGGTAAAGATGACTGACGCGCCCTCCCCGTCCGACACGCCAGAGCCCGGCCCCCCGCCGCGGCTGAAAGGCCATGCGCTGATCGCGGATTACGTCACCCGGCTTGACGGCTCGCCCGGCGTCTACCGGATGCTGAATGCCGCCCAAGAGGTGCTGTATGTCGGCAAGGCGCGCAATCTGAAGGCGCGGGTGTCGAACTATGCGCGCCCCTCGGGGCATTCGGGGCGGATCGCGCGGATGATCGCGGAAACGTCCTACATGATGTTTCTGACGACCCGGACCGAGACCGAGGCGCTGCTGCTGGAACAGAACCTCATCAAGCAGTTGAAGCCGCGCTACAACGTGCTGCTGCGCGACGACAAAAGCTTCCCCTATATCGTCATCCCGCAGGACCACCCGTTCCCGATGATCCGCAAACATCGCGGGGCGCGCACCGTGAAGGGCGCCTATTTCGGACCCTTCGCCTCGGCCAGTGCGGTCAACCGCACGCTGAACCATCTGGAACGGGTGTTCCAGCTGCGCAACTGCTCGGACGCGGTCTTTGCCGCGCGCACCCGGCCCTGCCTGCAATTCCAGATCAAGCGCTGCTCGGCCCCCTGCGTGGGCCGGATCTCCGAGGCGGACTATGCCCGCACGGTCGAGGATGCTCAGCGGTTTCTGGAAGGCAAGTCGACCGCCATCCAGAAGGAACTCGCCGCCGAGATGATGGCCGCCTCCGAGGCGATGGAATATGAACGCGCCACCGCCCTGCGCGACAGGATCGGCGCGCTGACCAATGTGCAGCAAAGCCAGGGCATCAACCCGCGCGGCGTGGCCGAGGCGGATGTGATCGCGCTGCATATGGAAGGCGGGCAGGCCTGCGTGCAGGTGTTCTTCATCCGCGCGCATCAAAGCTGGGGCAACCACGATTTCTATCCCCGCACCGGATCGGGGGCCGAGGCGCCCGAGGTGCTGGAGGCGTTTCTGGCGCAGTTCTACGATGCCAAGGAACCACCGCGCCTGCTGCTGCTGAGCCACCCGATCGAGGACGAGGATCTGATGGTCGATCTGCTGTCGGCCCGCGCCGGGCGGCGGGTCGAGATCGCCGTGCCGCAGCGGGGCGAAAAGGCCGAACTGGTGGAAAACGCGCTGCGCAATGCGCGTGAAAGCCTTGGGCGGCGAATGTCGGAATCCGCAGCGCAGGCCCGGCTGCTGGAAGGCGTGGCGCAGGCCTTCGGACTGCCTGCCCCGCCCCGGCGGATCGAGATCTACGACAACTCGCATATCCAGGGTGCCCACGCGGTCGGCGGCATGGTCGTGGCTGGCCCCGAAGGGCTGATCAAAAGCCAGTATCGCAAATGGAACATCAAGGGCGAGGATCTGACCCCGGGCGACGATTTCGGCATGATGAAAGAGGTGATGACCCGGCGTTTCGGACGGTTGATCAAGGAAGACCCGGATCGCAAGGGCGAGCATTGGCCCGACCTGCTGCTGATCGACGGTGGCGCGGGGCAGGTTTCGGCGGTGGCGGAAATCATGGCCCAGATGGGCGTCAGCGACATTCCGATGGTGGGCGTGGCCAAGGGCATCGACCGCGACCACGGCAAAGAGGAATTCCACCGCATCGGTGCGCGCCCCTTCGCGCTGCAGCGGCAGGACCCGGTTCTGTATTACATCCAGCGCCTGCGCGACGAGGCCCACCGCTGGGCGATCGGCGCGCATCGCGCCAAACGCGCCAAGGCCACCATGGCCAACCCGCTGGATGAAATCCCCGGCATCGGCGCAACCCGCAAACGCGCGCTGCTGGCGCATTTCGGCTCGGCCAAAGCGGTCAGCCGGGCGGGCATCACCGATCTGACCGAAGCGCCGGGCATCAGCCAGGCGATGGCCGAAACGATCTGGAACTTCTTCAACGACAAAACTTGACGCGCGGGCCGGGGCGGCGTAGCGCGCGGCGCATGACCGATGTATCGCTTCCCTCTCGTGCCCTGACGCAGACCGCAGATCTTTTGCGCCACGATCTGGTGCGCGCCGCCGATCTGCCCGCGCTCGACCGGGTTGCGGCCGAATTCCGCATCCGCGTGACCCCGGCGATGCAGGATGCGATTGCCACGCCCGGCGATCCGGTGGCCGCGCAATTCGTGCCCGACGTGGCCGAGCTGACCACCCGCCCCGAGGAATTGCTCGATCCGATCGGCGATGCCGCCCATTCCCCGGTGCCCGGGCTGACGCATCGCTACCCCGACCGGGTCATCGTGCACATCACCAAGACCTGCGATGTCTATTGCCGCTTCTGCTTCCGGCGTGAAACCGTGGGCGAGACCGGCCCGCTGCCCGCCCCCGATCTGGCGCGCGCGCTGGACTATATCGCCGCAACCCCCGCGATCCGCGAGGTGATCCTGACCGGCGGCGACCCGCTGACCCTGTCGGCCCGGCGGCTGGGCGATGTGCTGGCGCGGCTTGGCACAATGGATCACGTCGCGCTGGTGCGTCTGCACAGCCGGGTGCCGGTGGTGGCCCCCGAACGCATCACACCCGCGCTGGTGGACACGCTGGCCGCCGCGCGACCGACCGTCTGGCTGGTGGTGCATACCAATCACGCGCAGGAACTGGTGCCCGAGGCCCGCGCCGCGCTCGCGCGACTGGCGCAGGCGGGCGTGCCGCTTTTGTCCCAATCGGTGCTGCTGCGCGGAGTGAATGACAGCGTGGCCGCACTGAGCGATCTGTTCCGCGCCCTGCTGGCGGTGCGGGTCAAACCCTATTACCTGCACCACTGCGATCTTGCGCGCGGCACCAGCCATTTCCGCACCACGATTGCCGAGGGACGCGCATTGATGGCCGCGCTGCGCGGCCATCTGTCGGGCACTGCGCTGCCGACCTATGTGCTCGACATCCCGGGCGGGTTTGGCAAGGTGCCGATCACGGCCGATCACTTCACCCCCGGCACGGCCCGGGGGCGGTGGCGAGTGACCGACTGGCAGGGCGGCGTGCACGACTACACCGACCCGCTGCGCTAACGCGCCCCCTTCCCCTTGGGCCACGGCCCCGTTAGGGTGCGCGCATGAAATGGACCCTGCCCAATATCCTGACGGTTCTGCGTCTGATCGCCGCCCCCGGTGTGGCGGTGATGTTTCTGTATTTCCACCGCCCCTGGGCGGACTGGTTCGCGCTGGCGCTGTTCATCACCGCCGCGGTGACCGACTGGTTCGACGGCTATCTGGCGCGGCTGTGGAAGCAGGAAAGCAAGTTCGGCGCCATGCTCGACCCGATTGCCGACAAGGCGATGGTGGTGATCGCGCTGGTGGTGCTGACCGGCTATTCGGGGATGAACCCCTGGCTGATCCTGCCGGCGACCGTGATCCTGTTCCGCGAAGTCTTCGTGTCGGGGCTGCGCGAATTTCTGGGCGCGCAGGCGGGGCTGCTGAAGGTCACCAAGCTGGCGAAATGGAAGACCACCGCGCAGATGGTGGCCATCGCGATGCTGTTTCTGGGCACCGGGCTTGCCTATCTGGAGCAGGGCCGCGCCCCGCGCGCGGGAGAGGGCGATCTGCCCACCGGCGTGTCGCCCGCCGATCTGGCCAATCACGCAGGGCTGGCGCTGATCTGGATCGCCGCCGCGCTGACCGCGGCAACCGGCTGGGATTATTTCCGCAAGGCCCTGCCCTTTCTGAAGGATACGCCCCGTGGTTGATATCGTCTACTTCGCCTGGGTCCGCGAACGCATCGGGCTGGCACGCGAAACCCTGCAGACAGATGCCGCGACGGTGGCCGATCTCGTCGCCGAACTTTGCGCCCGCGATCCGCGCTATGCCGCGGCCTTCGCCGATACCTCGGCCCTGCGCGTGGCGCTCGATCAGGAGCTGTCCGATTTCGACGCGCCGCTTGGGGGCGTGCGCGAGGTGGCCTTCTTCCCGCCGATGACCGGGGGCTGAGATGCGGATCTCGGTGCAAGAGGCCCCATTTGATTTCGCCGCCGAGATGGCGGGCTTCGGACAGGGCCGCGCCGATGTCGGCGCCATCGTCAGCTTCACGGGTATTGTGCGCGACGACAGCGGCCAGATGACCGCGCTGGAGCTGGAGCACTACCCCGCCATGACCGAACGCGCGATTGCAAAGATCGTGGACGAGGCCGTCACGCGCTGGTCGCTAGGCGATTGTCTGGTGATCCACCGCATCGGCAAGATCGCGGTGGGCGCGCCGATCATGATGGTCGCCACCGCCGCCCGCCACCGGGTCGCGGCCTTCGAGGCGGCGGAATTCCTGATGGATTACCTGAAATCCCGCGCCCCGTTCTGGAAGAAAGAGCATTCCGCAAGCGGCGAGACCGCCTGGGTCGCCGCCAAGGACGCCGACGAGGACGCGCTGCGCCGCTGGTAAGCGCGCAAGGGGGGCGCTGCCCCCTCTTGGCTTTGCCAATTCACCCCCGGGATATTTATGCCAAGCTGAAACAGCGCCCGGTTTCCCCTTTCAGCTTGGCATAAATATCCCGGGGGAGCGCGCCTGCGCGCGGGGGCAGAGCCCCCTTCTGTCAAAGATTATCCTCGACCCGGAAGCCATCCGGGATCGCGTCGCGCCCCTCCAGCACCAGATCGGCCATCACCTCGGCCACCTTGGGCGCCATGCCGAAGCCGATCTTGAACCCGCCATTGGCAATGAAATGGCCCGCCCGCCCGGGCCAGGCGCCTAGCATCGGCGCGCGGGATTTCGCCCGCGGGCGCACCCCGGCCCAGCGATCCACCACTTCCGCTTCCGCCAGCACCGGGCAGATCCGCCGCGCTTTGTCGATCAGCGCGTCGAGTTGCGCATCCACGGTATCGGGGGCGTCATAGTCTCGCTCTGACGTCGAGCCGATCGCCACCGTGCCATCGGCATGGGGCACGATATGCAGCCCTTCGGCATAGACCTGCGGCGCCGGTCCCGCGTCATGGCGCAGCAGCGCCGACTGGCCCTTGACGCCATTGCCGACCGGCTTGCCCAATGCCGCCGACAGCGCGGCCAGACCGGGGGCGCCAGTGGCGTGGATCACCGGGCCGACCTCTGCGCCCTCGCCCAGAACGATTTCACCGCCCAGGGCGGTCAGGGCGGCGGCCAGTGCCGCGCCCGCGGCACGCGGGGCGGCGCGTGCCGACAAGGTGTCATGCACCACCAGCCCGGTGGGCGAGAGTGGGGCAAGCGGGCCAAACGCGGCCACCGGGGCCACACGCCAGACCGCCGCATCGCCCCAGTGCAGTGCGGCCCCTGCCGCGCGCGCCTGCGCCAGCGCGACGGCGGTCTCATCGGCCAGCGGCTGGATCCGCCCCACCCTGGCATAACCCGGATCGCGCCCGCCGATGGCGCGCACATCGTCCCAAAACGCCTGCGCCATCAGCAGGCTGTCGAGTTGAAACTGTTTTTTCGGATTCCATTGTTCGGGCACATGCGGGGCCAGCGCGCCGACCGTGCCACCCGACGATCCCGCGCCGATCCGCGCCGTCTCGATCAGTCGCACCCGGGCGCCGCGCCGGGCCAGCGTGAATGCACAGGCCAGACCGAAGACCCCCGCGCCGCGCACCGTCACCCGATCGCCGCTTTCTGCCCTTGTCATCGCGCGCCCCTTTCGCCACTGTCCGGCCCTGCCCCATTGGTGCCAAGGCCTACCCCCGATGTCCCTTCCTGACCAGAGCCAAGCCGCCCTTGAATGGCGTGACGATGCGATCCCCGTCTCGACCCGGTTCGACGACCCCTATTTCAGTCTGGCCAACGGGCTTGATGAAACGCGACATGTGTTTCTGGCAGGCAATGATCTGCCCGCGCGGCTGCGCCCCGGATTTCAGATCGCCGAACTGGGCTTCGGCACCGGGCTCAATCTGCTGGCAACCCTGATCGCCTGCGGCGACACGCCGATCCGTTACACTTCGTTCGAGGCCTACCCGATGAGCGCGGCGGAAATCGCCCGCGCACTGGCCACCTTCCCCGAGGCCGAGGCCGTGGCCGCGCCGTTTCTGGCCGCCTGGGCGCGCGGCGACCGGAAGTTCCAGCTGGGCCCCATTGATGTGGACATCGTGATCGGGGACGCCCGCGAAACCCTGCCCGCATGGGACGGGTGCGCCGATGCCTGGTATCTGGACGGGTTTTCCCCCGCCAAGAACCCCGAACTCTGGGGGTCCGATCTGATGGCGGCAGTGGGCGCCCATACGGCACCGGGCGGCACCTTCGCCACCTATACCGCGGCGGGCTTCGTGCGGCGCAATCTGGCGGCGGCGGGGTTTGCGGTGACCCGCGCTCCGGGCCATGGCCACAAGCGCCATATGAGCCACGGGGTCAAGGCATGAGAACGCAGGATCTGCGCGCGGGCATCGTGATGATGGTGGTCACGACGATCATCTTCGCGCTGCAAGACGGCATCTCGCGGCATCTGGCGGCACAATACAACACCTATATGGTGGTGATGGTGCGCTACTGGTTCTTTGCGCTGTTCGTGATTGCCATGGTGATGCGGCGGCCCGGAGGGCTGGGCGTGGCGCTGCGCGCCCATCACCCCTGGCTGCAAAGCCTGCGCGCGTTGCTGCTGGTGGCCGAGATCTATGTGATGATCTTTGCCTTCGTGCATCTGGGTCTGATCGACACGCATGCCGTTTTCATCTGCTATCCGCTACTGGTCGCGGCCCTGTCCGGCCCGATCCTGGGCGAGCGGGTGGGCTGGCGCCGCTGGGTCGCGATCGGCATCGGCTTTCTGGGGGTTCTGGTGATCCTGCAACCGGGCGGCGGCATGTTCAGCCTGACCGCGGCGATCCCGCTGGCGGCGGCGGCGATGTTCGCGGTCTATGGCCTGCTGACCCGATATGTGGCGCGGCAGGACGCGGGCGAGGTTTCCTTCTTCTGGACCGGCATTGTCGGCGCGATCTTCGCGACCCTCGTTGGCATGTGGTTCTGGCAACCGATGAGCGCGCCGGACTGGGGCTGGATGGCGTTGCTGTGCCTGACCGCCGTTGCGGGCCACGGCCTGCTGATCCGCGCCTACGAGGTGGCCGAGGCCTCGGCGCTGCAGCCCTTCGCCTATCTGCAACTGGTCTGGGGCGCGGCCCTGGGGATGAGCGTGTTTGGCGACACTCTGCGCCCCAATGTGGTGGCAGGTGCCGCCATCGTCGCCTCGGCCGGGCTGTTCACCCTTTGGCGGGCGCGCAAGGCCGCCGCCTAGCGCCCGCGCAATTCGTCGGTGAAGCGCTTGGCCGGCAGGCCCAGACGGGCGCGATAGACCGGCAGGCTTTCAGCCACCCGCATCACATAGTTGCGGGTTTCGGAAAACGGGATCATCTCGATCCAGTCGACCACATCGACCGAAGCCGCGCGCGGATCGCCCCGTTCGGCCATCCAGGCACGCGGCCGCCCCGGCCCCGCGTTATAGCCCGCCGCGACCAGCACCGGCGAGGCGCCGAATTCATCGCGCAGCACCCCCAGATAGGCGCTGCCCAGCTGCATGTTATAGGTCGGGTCCGACGTCAGCCGCGCCAGATCATAGGGCAGTCCGGTCTTTTCGGCCATCATCTTGGCGGTGCCCGGCATCAGCTGCATCAACCCGCGCGCGCCGACAGGACTGACCACCGTCGGGTCGAATTCGCTTTCGCGCCGGGCGATCGACAGGGCCAGTTCCTCGGGAACACCCAGATCGTGGGTGGTCAGTTCCGGGATCGGGTAATAGGCGGTCACCAGAACCTCGCCATTGCCCGCCGCGCGTTTGCCCAGGCTCAGCGCCAGATGCGCATCGCCCCAGTCCAGCGCAAGTCGGGCAAGCGGCGCGATCTGCTCGGCGGGCAGGCTTTCTTCCAGATGCAGCAGGAAGCGCCCGGCCAGCGCATCCTGCCCCGCCGCGTGCAACAGCTGCGCGGCCTGAAACACCGAATGACGGGTAAAGGGGGCGCCTTGCCAGTCGGGCAACGGTTTGGGCGTGGTGAAGGCGGGGTCGGGCGGCAGGCCCGCACGTTCCGCCGCCAACAGACCATAGAACGCCGTCTGGAACCGCGCCCCTTCGGCATAGGCGGCGCGGGCCTCGGCGCTCTTGCCCATCGCCTCCAGCGCGCGGCCCTGCCAATAAGCCGCGCGCGAAGTGCTGATCGGGCTTTGCACGGCAGCGCCGAGCGCCTGGAAATGGCGCAGCGCGGTCGGCGCGTCGCCCAGTTTCAGCGCGGCATAGCCCGCGACCCATTCCAGATCGGCGAAATCGCCGCCCTCGGCCGCCAGCCGGTGCCGCGCCGCCAGTTTGTAGGCCAGCTGCGGGTTGCCATCGCGCAGGAACCAGCGCGCCAGATTGGCGCGCAGCCCGGCCCATTGCGCGGGGTCGCCAAGGTTTTCGGCGGTATCCGAACGGTCCAGCATGATCTCGGCCGCGCCTGCTTCCAGATCGTTGCGCCAACGCCAGGTCGCCCGGTCCAGCGCCAGCCCAGCCGATCCGAGCATCCGTTCCGGCACCGCCTCGACCAGCGCATCGACACCGGTCTCGCGCGCCTGCAGCGCGATCCGCGCCGCCGCCACCGCCCGCGTGCCCGGCGTCACCAGATCCAGCATCACCCGCGCCTGATCCAGCGCGCCACGATCCAGCATGGCCTGCATCCGCCCGCCGTGATGCGGCCCGATCAGATCGGCATGGCGGGCGCGAAAGGCCGCGTGTTCCTCGGGGCTGAGCTTCAACCCGCGCCAGGCGGTCTGCGCGACCGATGCCGCCTCGGTGTCGCGCCCCAGGGCCTGCAACGCCGCCACAAGCGCCAGCGCGCCCTCGCCGGTCTGCGGCGCGGTGGCGCCGAAATAGGCCACGACCTGCGCGGGCGCCACGCCCTCCAGCGCGGCCTCGCCCTTGCGGTGCAACAGCTCCATCCCCGGCCAGTCGGCACGACGGGTGGCGAAATCGGCATAGGCTGCAAACTCCCCCTCGCCCGCGCGCAGCCGGTGCCATTCGACGATATCGAAGGCCAGCGGCCCGGCCAAACGCGCCTGCGCCTCGGCCCCTACCCAATCCTGGCGCGCCACCGCCTGCATCGCGGCGGCAAATGCGGGTGCGTCATCGGCACGCGCAGTCAGGGGCGCAAGGGAAAGACAGGCGACCAGAAGGGCCGCACGGGACAAGGGTCGGATCATCGCTCTGCTCGCTGTTTTCCCCTTCCTGCCCGCTCACGCCCCCGCGTGCAATTCACAAGTTGGCAAGCGCGCACAGGCGTCTTATGTTCCGCGCGATTTCAACGGGCGAATCCGCCCATACCGCAAGGAGCGTGTCATGTTCAAAGGGTCCATCCCCGCCCTCATCACGCCGTTCAAGAACGGCGCGCTGGATCTGGACGCGCTCAAGAAGCTGGTCGAATGGCATGTGGCGCAGGGCAGCCACGGTCTGGTTCCGGTGGGCACCACCGGCGAGAGCCCGACGCTGAGCCATGAAGAGCATATGCTGGTCATCACCGAGGTGGTGAAAGCCGCGGCAGGCCGGATTCCGGTGATCGCGGGCGCGGGCTCGAACAGCACGGCCGAGGGCGTGCGCCTGATCCAGCATGCCGCGAAAACCGGCGCCAATGCCGCGCTGGTGGTGACGCCCTACTACAACAAACCCACGCAACGCGGGATGGTCGCGCATTTCACCGCGATGCATGACGCCTGCGACCTGCCGATCATCATCTACAACATCCCCGGCCGCTCGGTCATCGACATGTCGCCCGAGACGATGGGCGAACTGGCGAAACTGCCGCGCATCATCGGCGTCAAGGACGCAACCGGCAAGATCGAGCGCGTCTCGATGCAGCGGGCCGCCTGCGGCGCCGATTTCGTGCAGCTGTCGGGCGAGGATGCCACCGCGCTTGGCTTCAACGCGCATGGCGGCGTGGGTTGCATCTCGGTCACCGCGAACGTGGCGCCCAAACTCTGCGCCGAATTCCAGGACGCCACGCTGCGCGGCGATTACGCCACCGCGCTGGCCTATCAGGACAAGCTGATGCCACTGCACACCGCGATTTTCGTCGAACCCGGCGTGGCCGGTGCGAAATACGCGCTGTCGAAACTGGGCATGTGCGCACCCGAGGTGCGGCTGCCGCTGACCGAGCTGCTGGACAGCACCAAGGCGCAGATCGACGCCGCGATGGCACATGCCGGCCTGATCTGAGGCCTGTGCCCTTGTAGGAACCGCGGCGGGGGGCTTTGCCCCCCGCTTTGCTTTTCAGCAAAGCTCCCCCCAGGATATTTCGGCCAGCGAGAAAGCTGCTTTCACTCTGGCCGAAATATCCCACGGGGGTCCGGGGGTGTGAAACCCCCGGGGCGCAACGGCAAGCGGTGTCAAACGTTGTGCAGGTAAAGCTCGTAATCCACATCCGCGATCCAGCGCGCCACGCGGTCATATTCGGCGGCCTTGATCGCGGTGAAGGTGCGGTGCATGTCGGTCCCCAGAGCTTCGCGCAGGAAGGCCGATGCCTTTGCGGCCGCAATCGCCTCGCGCCAGTCGCCGGGGATCGGCAGATCGTCGGCGCCGCCCTCATAGCCGTTGCCGGTGGTTTCCGGGCCCGGGTCGATGCGGTGTTTCAGCCCGTGGCGGATGCCGGCCAGCACGGTCGCGGCGACCAGATAGGGGTTGGCGTCAACGCCCGAGGGGCGATGCTCGATCCGCCGCGCCTTGATGTCTCCGGCCGGAATGCGCAGCGCGACCGAGCGGTTGTTCACCCCCCAACTGGGGCTGACCGGCGCGTAGGACTGGTTAGCAAACCGCCGCCAGCTGTTGGCATGCGGCGCAAAGACCAGCATCGATTCCCCCATCGTCGCGCGCAGCCCCCCGATGGCGTGCTTGATCGTATCGGTCCATTCGCCCTCGACCGCCTCGGCAAAGACGTTGCGGCCCTGTGCATCCTGCAACGAGACGTGGAAATGCATGCCGGAACCTGCGTATTTCTCGACCGGCTTAGCCATGAAGCAGGCCACCACCCCATGCCGGCGCGCCTGCATCCGCACGATGCGTTTGAGCCGGATCAGGTCATCCGCGGCCTGCATCACATCAGTGCGGTAATCCAGCGTCAGTTCATATTGCCCCGGCGCATATTCCGAGATCACCGTTTCGGCGCGAATATCCATCGCCTCGGCGGCACGGTAGATGTCTGAAAACAGCGGCTCCATCCCGTGCAGGTGATCGACCGAATAAACCTCGGTCCAGTCGCTGCGGCGCCCGTCCAGAACGGCGGCCGCCGGGCGCACGCCCTGGCTGCGGTCGGGATCGAGCAGGAAGAACTCCAGCTCGAACGCGCCGGCCGGGAACAGGCCTTCGGCGGCCATCGCATCGACCTGACGGCGCAGCGCGTGGCGCGGGTCCGAGGTCATCTCGGTCCCGTCCAGATGAAACATCGACATCAGCAATTCGCCGCGCGGCGGATTGGTGCCATGCAGCGGCTTGAGCGTGCCGGGGATCGGCCAGGCGCGCAGATCGCCATCGCCCTGATCCCAGATCAGCCCGGTTTCATGCACATCCTCGCCCACGATATCGAGGCCCAGAATGGAAATCGGCAGGTGGCGCCCGTTCTTGTACAGCCCGGGCAATTCGTGGCGGCGGATGATCTTGCCGCGGCCGATGCCGTTGGCGTCGTGCAGCACGATGTCGAAGGCTTCGATTTCGGGATGGGCGGCAAGAAAGGCCTCGGCTTCGGCGAGGGTCGATCCGGTGGGAGAGTGGGTCATGTCAGGTCTCGAACAAATGGCCCAGCACATCGGCGAACGCGGCGACCAGTCGGTCGATCTGGCGGGTCGAGGTGGCGGGCGAAATCAGCATCATGTTGTGGAAGGGGGCGATCAGGCAGCCGCGGTTGAGCAGCGCCTGATGGATCGCGGCCTCGAGCGCGGGGTGATGCGCGGCCTCGGCCTGCGTGCCAGTGTGCAGCGGTCCGGGGGCGCAGATGAATTCCACCCGTGCGCCGACGCGCACCACATGCCAGGGCGCGGCGAAATGGGCGATCTGCTTGCTGAGCCCCGCGCAAAGTCGCGCGGCGCCCGCCTCCATCCGGGCATAATTGTCGGAGGTCATCACCTGCGACAGGGTCGCCACCAGGCAGGCGAATTGCATCGGATTGGCGGAAAGCGTGGTGCCCATGCCGCTGTGCCCCGCCGGGCGCGTGGCGTCATAGGCCGCGAAGCGCTGCGCGACATCTTCTGTCATGCCCCAAACCGCAGTGGGCACCCCGCCCGCCACGCATTTGCCGACGACGAACATGTCGGGTTGCAGCCCATGCACCCGGGTATAGCCGCCCAGACCCGAGCTGATCGTATGGGTTTCGTCGATAATCAGCAGCGCGCCATGGCGCGTGGCCAGTTCGCGCAGCCCGGCGTGAAAGCCCTGACCGGGCAGCACCATGCAGGAATTGGTCATCACCGGTTCGGTCAGGATCGCGGCCACATCGCCCGCCGCCAACGCCGCCTCGACCGAGGCCAGATCGTTGAACTCGGCCACGACGGCGGTCTGCGTCAGATCCGCGACCTGCCCGACCAGACCGGGGCGCGCCTCGGTCCCCGCGGGGCCCAGCCGCACCATCGTGTCATCGACCGTGCCGTGATAGCAGCCATTGAACACCAAAACCTTGCGCCGCCCCGTCACCGCGCGCGCCACCCGCAGGGCAAAGCGGTTGGCATCGGTGGCGGTGGTGGCAATCTGCCAGCGCATAGGCCCGAAACAATCCGACAGCAGCGCGCCCGCCTGCAATGCCGCCTCGGTGGGCAGCATGTAGGTCAGCCCGCGACCGGCCTGCGCACGGATCGCGCGCGCCACCGGCGCCGGGCTGTGGCCGAACATGCTGCCGGTATCGCCCAGACAGAAATCGTCGATGCGGTGGCCGTCGATGTCCTGGATCACCGCGCCTTTCGTGCGGGCCACCAGCATCGGGAAGGGCTGCGGCCAGTCGCGCATCCAATGCATCGGCACCCCGCCCAGATAGCGCTGCCCCCCGGCGGCCAGTGCTGCCTGCGTGCGCGGACGCGCCTGCGCGTATCGCGCGGCTTCATGTGCGGCCAGGGCCGCGATCCGCGCGGCAGGCACACCGCCGATCCGATCAGTCATGGGGAAACCCTCCGGGCCATATCGGGGTCACACAAGCATGCGGCCCCTGCGCCGTCAACTCGGGCTCTCGGGTCCGGCGGCGACGGCTCAGCCGCGCTCTGCCTCGGAGCCGGTCGTCCCGGCCGCCGCTTGCGCCGCCGCCTGCGCGGCCTCACGCGCGGCCTCTTTGTCGGCGTCCTCGACCTCTTGCAATTCCAGCGCCGAGGTGTCGGCAGCGGGCGTGTAGACGGCCCAATCGCCCTCTCCCTCGGGCGGCGGCAACCGCTCTGGGCGCCAGTCGCGCAACAGATTGGCCTTGGCGATGAAATGTGCGGTGATCGGCGCGGTCAGGAAGATGAACAGCGTGATCATCAACTCGTGCAAGCTCAGATCGCCCTTGAACGCCGCGAAATAGACCATCGAGCCGATCAGCACCGCCCCCACGCCCAGCGTCGCGGCCTTGGTCGGCGCGTGCAGCCGCGTCATCGGATCGGGCAGCTTGACCAGACCGAAGCTGCCCACCAGCCCGAAGAAGCCGCCGATGACCAGAAGCGCCGCGATCAGGATTTCCCAGAACAGTTCCATCACATCCTCACTCGATGATATCGCCGCGCAGCACGAATTTGGCATAGGCCACCGTCGCCACGAAGCCGGTCATGGCGTAAAGGATCGAGGCTTCGAAGAAGATCGCGGTGCCTTCCCAGATCCCGAACAGCACCAGAAGCGCGATCGCGTTGATCGCCATCGTGTCGAGGGCAAGGATGCGGTCGGTCACGCCGGGGCCGATCACGACGCGGTAGAGGTTGAACAACAGCGCCACGGCATAGCAGGCGATGGCGAACATCAACGCAACGGTGATCATTCGAAAATCTCCTTCAGCCGACGCTCGTAGCGTTCCTTGATTTCGTCCCGCACGCCGTCGGGGTCAGGCGCATGCAGGCAGTGCACCAGCAGGCTGTGCCCATCGGCGGCCAGCTCCGCCGTCAGGGTGCCCGGCGTCATCGTGATCGTTCCGGCCAGCGCGGTGATCGCCTCGGGTTCGTGCAGGTCCAGCGGCACCGTGACCCAGGCCGGTTCAAGCTTGGCATTGGGCACGAACAGCACGATCCGCGCCACCGTGATGTTGGATTTCAGAATATCCCACAGCACGATCAGCACATATTCCACGATCATCGGAAAATTGCGGACGCGGGGACGGTCGGGCCAATAGGGCGCGGTGATCCATGGGATCACCAAGCCCATCAGCAGCCCGAAGACCAGCGAATTGATCGTATAGGCATTGGCCAGCAGCAGCCAGACCGCCGTCAGCAGCAGCGTCAGATGCGGGTGGGGAAGCAGTTTCTTCAGCATCGCATCCTCCCTCAATGCCCGGCTTCGGGTTCGGCGGCATGGGCCGGATCGGGCGCCTCGTCGTCTGCGGCATGCCCGTCTTCATGCCCCGAAGTGGCCGACCAGGCGCGCTCATAGGCGCCCTGCATCACCGCGTCGATATAGGCCTGAGGCGCGTGGATCTGCGCCGCCGTGACGCGCAGCCAGTCGGTCGCGGGACCGGCCAGCACGGTCAGCGCCACAAGCCCGGCCAGCAATCCGCCCGCCGCCGTGAAGGCCAGCCCCGGCGACGTGGCATCGCGCGGCCCTTCGGGGGGGATGCCCTCGGCCGCATGGGCCTTCCAGAATACCATCGAACCCGCACGCCCGAAGCCCACGATCGCGATCAGCGATGTGACCAGGATCGTGCCCCAGATCAGCCAGTCGCCGCGCGTCGCATCCAGGATCATCAGCTTGCCCAGAAACCCCGACAGCGGCGGCATGCCGGCCATGGCGATGGCTCCGGCAAAGAACATGCCCGCCAGCAGGCCCGCGTTCTTGACCGGGCGCACCGGCACCAGCCGCAGCCCCGCCGCCCCGCGCCGTTCGCGCACCAGATCGACGATCAGGAACAGCGCGGCGGCGGCCAGCGTCGAATGCACCATGTAATAAAGCCCCGCGGCAGTCGCGCGTTCGTCGAACTGGCTGAAGGCCAGCATCATCGTGCCGACAGAACCGATCACCGAATAGGCCACGGTGCGGCCCATGTCGCGCGCGCCCAGAACGCCCACCATACCGATCACCAGGCTGACCAGCGCTGCGGGCAGCAGCACCTCTTGTGCCAGCAGACCGATCGTGCCGCCCGCCGGAAACACCAGCGTATAGACCCGGATGATCGCATAGACGCCGACCTTGGTCATAATCGCGAACAGCGCGGCCACCGGCCCGGGCGCATTGGTATAGGTCGCGGGCAGCCAGAACTGGAACGGCACCAGCGCCGCCTTGACCGCGAAAACCAGCATCAGCAGCACCGCGCCGACGCGCAGCAGGCCGGTTTCCGTTGCGGGCATCTGCGCCACCTTCTGCGCCAGATCGGCCATGTTCAGCGTGCCGGTCACCGAATAGATCGTGCCCAGTGCGAACAGGAACAGGGTCGAGCCCGCAAGGTTATAGACCACATATTGCACGCCCGCCTTCAGCCGCGCCTCGCCGCCCGAATGGATCATCAGCCCGTAAGAGGCGATCAGCAGCACCTCGAAGAACACGAACAGGTTGAACGCATCGCCGGTCAGGAAGGCCCCGTTGATGCCCATCATCTGAAACTGCATCAGCGAATGGAAATGCCAGCCGCGCTTGTCCCAGCCCGAGCCGATGGCATACAGAACCACCGCCAGCCCGAGCGCCGAGGTCAGCACCAGCATCAGCGCCGACAACCGGTCAAGCACCAGAACGATGCCGAAGGGGGCCTCCCAATTGCCAAGGCGATACACCTCGGGCGGGTTGAGGCTGGCCGAGGCCGCCAGTGTCAGTGCCAGCGCCAGCAGCGCGACCATGCCCGCCACCGAAAACACCCGCTGCGTGCGCAGATCAAACCGCATCCACAGCACGATCAAGGGCGCAAGGAAGGCCGGCAGAACGACCGGCGCGATGATCCAGTGACCCATCACTTCGTCTTCTCCTCCTCGCCCAGATCAATGCGGTCATTGCCCGCCTCGATGAAGGCGCCCAGCGACAGCATCACCACCACCGCCGTCATCCCGAATGAAATCACGATCGCCGTCAGCACCAGCGCCTGCGGCATCGGATCGGTATAGCCCGGGGTATTGGCCCCGGCATGGCCCAGGATCGGCGGCATGTTCACCGCCAGACGCCCGGTGGCGAACAGGAAGATGTTCACCGCATAGGACAGCATCGCCATGCCCAAAACCACGGGGAAGGTGCGCAGGCGCAGGATCAGATAGATCCCGGCGGCGGTCATGATGCCGATGGCACTTGCAACCAGCGCTTCCATTATTGTTCCTCCCCCTTGGCCGCGCGGGCGCTCAGCCAGCGGCGCGGCAGCGGCGTGCCCGCCGGATAGGCCACTGCGGCAGCCGCGGCAACCTCGCGCGCGGCGGGTTTCTCGGCGACGATATGGGCGCCTTCTTCATCCTCGATCGCGGCGGCCCGGCGTGCCAGACGGCTCAGACCGCCCAGCGACAGCATGACCGACCCGACCACCCCCAGGAACACGCCCAGATCGAAGCCCGCCGCGGTGGCCAGTTCGAACTTTTCAAGCCCGGGCAGCTTCACATAGCCGAAGTCCGAGGTCAGGAAGGGCATGCCGTTGAACCAGGCCCCGGCGCCGGTAATCCCGGCCGCCAGAACGCCCGCCCCGATCAGAACGTGGTAATAGACCTTCTGCCGCGCCTGGGTCCAGGCAAAGCCTGAGGCCATGTATTGCATCACCAGAGCGATCGAGACGACCAGCCCGGCGATGAACCCCCCGCCCGGCAGGTTGTGCCCGCGCAGGAAGATGAACACGCCCACCAGAAGCGCAATCGGCAGGATCACCCGCGACGCGATCAACAGCATCAGCGGGTGCTTGTCGCCGCCGCGCACCATATCCGGGCGCCAGGCGATCAGCTTGCGCGAGGCGGTGCCCGACAGCAGCGCCTCGGTTAGCGCAAAGATCACCAGTGCGGCGATCCCCAGAACTGTGATCTCGCCATAGGTATCATAGCCGCGGAAATCGACCAAAATGACGTTCACGACGTTATCCCCGCCGCCCAGCTCGTACGATTTTGCCAGGTGATAGGCCGCCATCGTCTCGAACGAGAAATCGCGCATCATCAGCGCATAGATCAGCCCGCCGACCGCCAGACCGCCCGCCATTGCCAGCGCCGCATCGGCACTGAGCTTGAGCCGCCCCGATTCCAGCGCCGTTGTCTTGGGCAGGAAGTTCAGTGCCAGCAGCATCAGCACCGCCGTCACCACCTCGACCGAGATCTGGGTCAGCGCCAGGTCCGGCGCGGACAGATAGATGAAGCAGATCGACACGATCAGCCCGACGATCGAAATCAGCACCAGCGCCAGCAGCCGGTTGTGATGGAAGGCCACCACGCACAGCGTCGCCGTCACCAGCATCACCCAACCGACCAGCGCGACCGGCGTCACCGGCAGCATCGCGCGGGTGATCGGCCCCTGCGTGCCCCCGGTCCAGGCCCACAGACCCGCCGCAATCGAGCCCAGCGTGAACAGCATCAGATACCGTGCCATTGCCCCGTTGTGCAGCGCAGCGGTGAAGCGCCCGGACAGATCGGCAAAGCCCTCGACCAGCCAGTCGAAGATCACCTTGGCTTCGGGGCGCGGCATGCTTTCCCACAGCAGTTTCAGCGGCTTGAACAGCGCCAGCAGGGCAATACCCCCCACCACCGCGATGCCCGACATCATCAGCGCCGGGGTCACCCCGTGCCAGTGCTTGATCGGATGCATGTGCAGATCGCCCCCCACCACCGCATTGGCCGCCATCTGCACATAGGGCCCGGCAAAGGTCATCGGCATCACCCCGATCAGCACGACCAGCGTGACCAGGAACGCAGGGCTTGCCCACATGCCGATGCCCGGATCATGCGGCGTATGCGGGTAATCGTCGCGCACCGGGCCGAAAAAGCCATGCGCGATGAAGCGGAACGAATAGGCCGCCGAGAACAGCGCAGCGAGCGTCGCCACCACCGGCACCAACCAGGTCGTCTCGGCCCAGACGGTATGGGCGGCCTCTTCCAGCATCAGCTCCTTGGACAGGAAGCCGTTGAACAGCGGAATCCCCGCCATCGACAGCGCCGCGATCACGGCGATGGTGGCGGTGATCGGCATCAGGTGGCGCAAGCCCCCCAGACGTTTCAGATCGCGGGTATGGGCCTCGTGATCGACGATGCCCGCCGACATGAACAGCGCCGCCTTGAAGGTGGCGTGGTTGATGATGTGGAACACCGCCGCCACCGCCGCGGTTTTCGTGCCCAGCCCCAGCAGGAAGGTAATCAGCCCCAGATGCGACACCGTGGAAAACGCCAGCAGCGCCTTCAGATCGTCCTTGAAGATCGCGATCTTGGCGCCGATCAGCATGGTGATCAGGCCGGTCGTGGCCACCAGATAGAACCACTCGGGCGTGCCCGACAGCACCGGCCAGAGCCGCGCCATCAGGAACAGCCCCGCCTTCACCATCGTCGCCGAATGCAGATAGGCCGACACTGGCGTCGGCGCGGCCATCGCATGGGGCAGCCAGAAATGGAACGGGAACTGCGCCGATTTGGTGAAGGCCCCGCCCAAGATCAGGATCAGCGCGGGCAGATACAGGTCCGAGGACTGGATCGCCTCGCGGTGTTTCAGGATTTCCGAAATGTCGTAGCTGCCCGCGATATTGCCAAGGATCAGCATCCCCGCAATCATCGACAGCCCGCCCAGCCCCGTCACCGTCAGCGCCATGCGCGCGCCCTGCCGGCCTTCGGGCAGGTGTTTCCAGAACCCGATCAGCAGGAACGAGCTGAGCGAGGTCAATTCCCAGAACACCAGCAAAAGCAGGATGTTATCCGACAGAACAATGCCCACCATCGCACCCTGGAACAGCAGCAGATAGGTATAGAACTGCCCCGCCGGATCGGCCTTGGTCAGGTAATAACGAGCGTAAAGGATAATCAGGATGCCGATGCCAAGGATCAGCGTGGCAAACAGCATGCCCAGCCCATCGATCATAAAGTTCGCGTTCAGACCAAGCCAGGGCAACCACTCGAAACGCGCCTGGATCACCTCGCCGCGCAGCACCGCAGGCAGGTGCAGCAACAGCCCCAGCAGCGCCAGCCCCGAGGTCAGACCCGCAGCCGCCGCCGCATGGGTGCGCCCGGTTCGGATCAAAAGCGCGGGCAGGAATGCTCCGATGAAGGGCAAGGCGGCGATGAGGGCAGGCGACATCGGTCTTTGGTCCGTTCTTTGGCGGGCCTTTGGGGGCGTGGGCAGCTTGGCTGGGTTACCGAAGATGCGCGCCGGGCCTGTGGCACAAGGGTTTACCTTAAGTGCGAAAGCCACCCCCGACTGTCAAGCACAACCGGCCCATTCTTTTGCCTCTCGGGCGCGACCAATGGAACAAACCGGCGCGACTCACCCCCCTGCCGCGGTCGCCAGACATCCGCGCAGGCGTGGTGCGGCGGCGTTACGGGGCGCCGGAACCCTCGCAAAATTGCGCGGTGAAACCCTTCGCAACCGCAGAATGCGCAATATTCCGCAAGTTCGGCGCGGCAGCTCGGCAACATTGCGCGGATTGCGTCCTCGTCACGCGCCTTTGACGCTTTTGTAACACGATGCCACCTTGCAAGTTTTTCGGCTCTATGCGTAAGAAATCAGCAAACAGGCCGCCCTGATCGGCCTTGAGAACTACCTGAGATTACTTGGAAAATATATGCCCGCGATGCGCCCTGACACCCGTTCGGTTCTGACCCGCCGCCGTCTGCTTGCAGCGGCGCCTGCGGGCGTTTTCCTGGCCTGCAGCACGGCGCTGCCCCGGCTGGCCTTCGCACAGGATGCGGCCGCGCCGGTGGCAGCCCCCGAAACCCTGGCCGAACCTGCCGCGCCGCAGCAAAATTTCGACTTCGACAGCCTGTCGCAAGAGATGCAGGCGATGGCAGCCAAGCCGCCGGTGCCGGTGCAGATGCCGGAAAGCTTCCTGTCCGGGCTGACCTATGACGATTACCGCCTGATCCGCTTCAACCCCGAACGGGCGCGGTTCTCGGATATCGAGGGATCGCAATTCCAGCTGCACGCCTTCCACATGGGCTGGCTATTCAAGGAACCCGTGCTGCTTTACGAAGTGGCCGACGGTCAGGCCCGGATCATGGGCTTCGACACCGACGATTTCATCTATGAACGCGAAGCGCGCAACCACGTCCCCGAGCATGCCCAACTGCCCGGCGTTGCGGGGTTCCGCCTGCATCATCCGCTCAACCGGCCCGATGTGTTCGACGAACTGGCGGCCTTCCAGGGGGCGTCCTATTTCCGCGCGCTCGGCCGCAATTCGGCCTATGGTCTGTCGGCACGCGGGCTGGCGCTGAACACCGGGCTTTCGGTGGCCGAGGAATTCCCGCGCTTCACCCGGTTCTATATCGAACGTCCGGCTGCGGGCGCGGGCACCGTCGTGGTCTATGCCGCCATGGAAAGCGCCTCGCTGACCGGGGCCTATCGTTTCGTCATCACCCCGGGCACCGAAACGCTGATGGACGTGACTGCGCGGCTTTACTTCCGCGCCGATGTCGAACAGCTGGGCATCGCGCCGCTGACCTCGATGTTCCTGTTCGCGGAACGCAACCGCCACGCCTTCGACGATTTCCGCCCGAATGTGCATGACAGCGACGGTCTGGGCATTACCCGCGCCGATGGCGATCTGCTGTGGCGCCCCCTGTCGAACCCGCCCCGGCTGGCATCGAGCTATTTCGTCGAAACCGCGCCGAAAAGCTTCGGTCTATATCAGCGCGATCGCGAGTTCGACCACTATCAGGATGCCGCCGCGTTCTACGAACGCCGCCCGTCCTGCGTGGTGGAGCCGATGGGCGACTGGGGCAAGGGCGCGATCCGTCTGGTCGAGATCCCGTCGGATCTGGAGGTCAACGACAACATCGTCGCCTTCTGGGTGCCCGAGGCCCCGGCAAAGGCCGGCGACACGCGTGAATTCGCCTATCGGCTGCGCTGGGGAGATCTGCCCTTCGACACCCGCGACGAACGCGCCTATGTTCTGGAAACCCGCGCAGGCGTGGGCGGTGTGTCGGGCGTCGAGAATGCCGATGGCACACGGAAATTCGTGATCGACTTCAAGGGCGGACTGCTGGGCAACATGCCGGGCGACCGTCAGGAGGATCTGAAAGTCGTGGGCACTGCGGTCAATGGCGAGATCAAGACCCAGACGCTTTCGCATCTGTGGGGCACCGACATCTGGCGTCTGGTACTTGATGTCGCAGCGCCGCGGGGTGCAACCGTGGAACTGAGTGCCCATATTGCGGGTTACGACCGCAAGCTTACCGAAACCTGGCTTTATCAATGGATCAAGGCATGACCGCACATCTTCTCCCTTCGGCGGCACACCCGATCGACTCCGTGGCCGCTTATACCCCCGGCGCACTGATCGCGGGGCCCTGCGCGCTGCCGCAGGCACCGCTGGCGATGCCCGCACAGGTGATCGAGGCCCCCACCGGCCTGCTGCGCCGGCTGATTTCCGGCCTGATCCCGCACCACCCGACCGCGCCGTCGACAGGCGCTGGCGTCTGATCTCATGACACATCGCCAGTCGCGTGTCGGGCTTTATGCCCTGCGCGGGCTCGCGCTCGCGCTCAGCCTGTTGGCGGGCCTGGGCGCCTTTGTGCTGTTCTTGCAGTTCGGCGATGCCGACGGGCTTGATGCGCTGGATATCCTGCGCGCGCTGCTGATCCTGATCTCGACCCTCTGGCTGGCCTGGGGGGCGGTTCAGGCGCTGATCGGGCTGACCAGTTTCGCGCGTCCCCCGGCCTATGACCCCGCCGCCCCGATCCGCGGGCGCACCGCGATCCTGATGCCGGTCTATAACGAAGACCCGCTGGCCACGTTTTCGCGGGTGGCGGCGATGGATGCCTCGCTGGCCGCGGTGGGCGATCCGGCGCAGATCCATTTCGCGATCCTGTCGGACACCCGCAACGAAACCATCGCCCGGCGCGAAGTGCAGCTTTTTGCGCATCTTGTCGCGGACCGGCACGGGATGGGGCGGTTCTTCTATCGGCGGCGCGAGATGAACACCGGCAAGAAGGCCGGGAACATCGAGGATTTCATCACCCGGTCCGGCGCGGCCTATGATTATGCGCTGATCCTGGATGCCGACAGCCTGATGGACGGCGCGACGATCCTGCAGATGATCCGCCGGATGGAGGCCGAACCCCGGCTGGGCCTGTTGCAGACGCTGCCCAAGGTGATCCGGGCGCGGTCGCGTTTTGGCCGGGCGATGCAGTTTTCCGCCAGCTTCTTTTCGCCCGTCTTCGCGCGCGGTCTGGCGATGATGCAGGGCGAGACCGGGCCGTTCTGGGGCCATAACGCGCTGGTCCGGGTGCGCGCTTTCGCCGAAAGCTGCGGCCTGCCCGCGCTGCGTGGCAAGCCGCCGTTTGGCGGCCATGTGATGAGCCACGACTATGTCGAAGCCGCGCTGCTGGCGCGCGCCGGCTGGATCGTGCGGCTGGACGACGACCTTGACGGCAGTTTCGAGGAAGGCCCCGAAAACATCGTCGATCACGCGAAACGCGACCGGCGCTGGTGCCAGGGCAACCTGCAACATTCGCGCATCATCGGCGCGCCCGGGCTGCGCGCCTGGTCGCGCTTTGTCTTTGCGCAGGGCATCATGGCCTATATCGCACCGCTGTTCTGGCTGGGCTTCATCCTCGCCTCGATCGCCGCGCCGCTGATGGCCCCGCCGCCGGATTACTTCCCGGAACCCTACTGGCCCTTCCCCTATTTCCCGCCGTCCGAGGCCTCCAAGGCGATCGGTCTGGCGATCGGCATTTTCGGCCTGCTGCTGCTGCCCAAGATCCTGATCGCAACCCGTGCCGCGCTGAGCGGACGGGCCCGCGGATTTGGCGGCCCGGCACTGGCCTTCGCCTCGACGATCGGCGAGCTGGCGTTCTCCTCGCTCACCGCGCCGGTGTTGCTGATGTATGCCACGCGCTCGGTGTTTCAGGTGTTGCTGGGCCGCGATGGCGGCTGGCCCACCAACAACCGCGGCGACGGCTCGCTGAGCCTGCGCGAAAGCTTTCTGGCCGCGCACTGGATCGTCAGCATCGGCCTGATCGGGCTGGCGGCGACCTGGCTGTTTGCACCCGGCCTGTTCCTGTGGCTGCTGCCCGTCGGCGTTCCGATGATTTTTGCGCCGGTCTTGCTGTGGTGGTCCTCGCACCCCTCGACCGGACGTCTGATGGGGGTGCCCACCGAATATGCACCCCCGCCGATCATGGTTCTGCATGATCAGATTTTTGCGCGCTGGACCGCGGCACTCGATGCCGAACCGGCCCCGGAGACGACCCATGCCTGACACTCTGCCCAAGCTGCCCACGAGCCGCGACCCGCGGCTCGATTTCTTCCGTGGGCTGAGCCTGGTGATGATCTACCTCAATCACGTTCCGGGCACGATTTACGAGATGTTCACCTCGCGCAACTTCGGCCATTCGGATGCGGCCGAAGGCTTCGTCTTCATGTCGGGGACCGCGGCGGCCATGGCCTATGGTCCGAAACTGCTGCACGGGCTGAACTGGGAAGGCATGCGCAAGATCTGGGGCCGCGCCTGGCAGCTGTATCTGGTGCATCTGTTCACGGCGGTCTGGGCGATTGCCATTGTCTCGGGCGCGGCGCTGTGGTTCGGCGGCGAGGCCCTGCTGACGCGCAACGCCTTCAAACCCCTGACGCAAGAGCCGCTGGCCTTTCTGGTGGGCATCGCCACGCTCGGCCATCAGTTGGGCTATGTGAATATCCTGCCGATGTATGCGGCGATGTTGCTGGCCACACCCTTCCTGATCCGGCTGGGACAACGCGCGCCGATGGGGCTTCTGGCGTTCAGCGTCGGGCTTTGGGTGCTGACCGGCATGTTCCGGCTGAACCTGCCCAACTACCCGTTCGAAGGCGGCTGGTTCTTCAACCCTCTGGCCTGGCAATTGCTGTTCAGTCTGGGCCTGCTGACCGGACTGGCGCTGCGCCGGGGCGAGCGGTTCGTGCCGGTGAAATCCTGGCTGATCTGGCCTGCGGCGATCTGGCTGGTGATTTGCGCGATCTGGGTCAAATCCGAGTATCTGATGGGCACGCTTGGCCATGTGGTGTGGCAGTTGCGGCAATGGGGCGTGCCGTTCTTTCTGGTCGATTTCGACAAGACCTTCGTGTCGGGGCCGCGGCTGACGCATATCATGGCGCTGGCCTATATCCTGTCTCTGCCCGGTCTGGTGCCGGCGGTGGCGGCCAGCCGGGCGATGGCGCCGGTGCGCCTGCTGGGGCGGCACGGCCTGCCGGTGTTTGCCGCAGGCACGGTGCTGGCGATCTTTTCCCAAGCGGTGAAAGAGGTGCATCCCGGCGGGTTTGCGCAGGACAGCGTGCTGATCCTCGGCGGGCTTGGGGTGCAATATGCGCTGGCCTTCGCCCGCGAAAAACTCTCGGGCAAGGGCGGCGGCAACAAGGCCGCAGCGAAGCATCCGCCCACCCCCGCAAAGTCCGCCCCCGAACATCGCGGCGCGCCAAGCCAGTTTCAGGCCAATCCCGCCCGCTAAGGGTTACATCACCTCGCAGTGCTGCGACATCGCCTTGAACGCGGCCAGCGCGGCCTGCACCTTGGGCGTGCGGTGCAGGTCGACGTGGCTGACCAGCCACAGCGGCGATTGCCATTCCGGGCGGGGGCCCATGACCTCGGTCAGGTTGGGATTGGCGCGCCCGTCGAGCGCGGGCAGGAAACCCAGTCCCAGCCCCTCGCGCACCGCCGCCGCCAGCCCCTCGGGGTCATTTCCCCGAAACACCACCTGCGCGGCGGGGATCGTGTCATTCAGCCAGCGATAGAAGGGCGCGCGGCTGTCGCGCTGTTCGGGACCGATGAAGCGATGCTCGGCCAGGGTTTCCTCGGTCGGCAGGCCGTGGCGCGCGATATAGGACGCGCTGGCATAAAGCGCGACGTGATGCGCGCCCAGGGCCTGCACCACGTTGTCGGGCTCGGTCGGGCGCGAGCCTGCGCGGATCGCCACATGGGCCTCGCCATATTCCAGCCGGAACACCCGCTGATCGGTCAAATAGCGCAGCTTCAGCCCCGGATGATCGGCCATCAGCTGCGCCAGCGCGGGCAGGACCAGCGCCGAAAGCGTCGGCAGCGAGGTGATGATCAGCTCGCCCGACACCTCCTCGCCCGCGCCCGCGATCCGCGCGGCCAGCTGCGCGAACTGGTCTTCGGTCGCCTGCCCCACCGCCAGCAACTGCTGCCCGGCCTCGGTCGGGGTGTAGCCGCGGGGGTGGCGCTGAAACAGCTTTGCGCCCAGCCGCGCTTCCAGCGCATCGACATGGCGGATCACGGTGGCGTGGTGCACCCCCAGCACCTCGGCCGCGCCCGATACCGTGCCTACACGCGCCACCTGATAGGCGGTGCGGATCTCGTCCCAATTCTCAAAATTCATGTGTGCACCCGCGAACATTTGCCGTGCGATCATGCCAGTTGCGTTCACACTCGCAAAGGGCAATCTTTGCTGCAACTGCAAACACCTCCCCAGGAGACTGACATGACCAAAGTTCTTCGGATCGACAGTTCGATCAAAGGCCCCGCCTCGGTGACCCGCAAGCTGACCGACAAGATCGTCGCGCGCCTCGGCGGCGATCTGACCGAGCGTGACACCACCTCGATCCCGCTGATCGACGGCACCTGGATCGGCGCCGCCTACACCCCGGCCGATGCCCGCACCGACGCGCAGAAGGAAACGCTGGCGCTGTCGGATGCGCTGATCGCCGAAATCAAGGCCGCCGATGTGATCGTGATCGGTGCGCCGATCTACAACTTCGGCGTCACCGGCCCGCTCAAGGCCTGGATCGACCAGATCTGCCGCGTGGGCGAAACCTTCAAATACACCGAAACCGGGCCGGTCGGCCTGGCAGGCGCCAAGCGCGTGATCGTGGCCTATGCCTCGGGCGGCGTGCCGCAGGGGTCGGCCTATGATCTGGCTTCGGCCTATATCAAGCAGGTGCTGGCCTTCATCGGCATCACCGACGTGACCTTTGTCGCAGCCGAAGGCGTGGCCGTGGACGAAGCCGCCGCCATCGCCCGTGCCGAAGAAGAGATCGGCAAACTGGCCGCCTGACCGGCGGACCGATTTTCGGCCCTTTCCCCCGGCGCCTCGTGCTCTGCAACCGGGGGGAAGGCGGGGCCCTCCACCTCGCAGGCCGGTTGAACGGCGGTCGCTGAACCCTCAGCGGCCGCCGTTTTCATTACCAGCGCAGCAGGCGCCGCCCCACCAGCGCCGCCGCAATCGTCACGACGGCAATCGCCACGCCATACCAGGTGACGAAAAACAGCGGATTGTCCTGCGTGCAGAACAGCGAATAGCCGGTCGCCGCCCCCGCACCGGCCGCCAATCCCGCCAGCGCCCCCGACAGCATGGGCCGCTGCGGGGCACCGCGCCGCATCACCCGCAACGCCACCGCCGCAGGCACCACCGCCAGCAACACGATCAGGCCGAGGCATTCCGACAGTGAAAACAGCCCGAGTTCGGCGAACCGTGCAGCGGGCGGGAGTGTGGCGAAGGCCCAGATCCAGAGCCCCCCCGCAACCAGAAGCGGCAAGGCCAATCCGCGCAGCAGCGCACGCGCCTGCGCCTCGGGCCGCGCCAGTCGCAGCAAGGCGCCCAGTGCAAGCACGCACAGCATCAGCGGCAAAGCCGTCTTCAACGGCACCACCGGGTTGGCCCAGGCCTGCGCCAGATCGGCCCGCATGCCCAACGCCGCCAGAAACAGCGCCACCGGCAACAGGACCGCCGCCACGATCCGTCCGGCCAGAACCGCCGGACGAAAGCGCGGTGGCGGCGGCTCGGCCGCCAGATCCGCGATCAGATCATCGGTGTTCATCGGTGCCTCCTTTCGCCAGCGCCGCCAGTTTCTTCATCGCGCGATGCAGGCCGACCCGCAGCGCGCCCTCGGTCATGTTCAGCCGCGCGCCGACCTCGGCGGGCGCCTCTTCGCGCAGGCTGAGCGCGCGCACGATCTCGGCCGAACGCGGATCGAGCTGACCCAGAAGGGCCTCGGTCTGCCGCGCCGCATCGCGGGCCGCAAATGGATCGGCCCCGGGGTCCGCCGCCAGGATTTCGGAAAAATCCTCGATCGGCAGATGCGCCGCAGAGCCGCGCGCACGAAACGCATCAACCACCTTGTGGCGCACGATCGCATAAAGCCACGGACGCAGCGGGTGATCCTCGCGCCAGGTATGGCGCTTTCGGTGCAGGGCCAGCAGAACCTCCTGCACGATATCCTCGTGCTGATCGGGGCCGAAGCCGCGTCCCCGCGCCCGGACGATGCCGCGCACGACCGGCGTGACGGCATGCAGGAAGCGGGCATAGGCCTGCCCGTCCCCGGCATTCGCGGCCCGCAACAGCCCCGCCCAGTCATCCGATGCGTTCGTCATTGTCCCCTGCACTTCGTGCGCGCCACGGCCAATGTTACAGCGCGCGGCGAAAATTCCATGAAAAATCTGCCGCCCGATCACGGCGCCCCGGATTTCGAACACCAAAGCGTGAGCGGCGTAACGCCGTGCCGCCCCCACACGAACGGACATCCGAGGACCGACACAGGTCGCTCATCACACCAACAGACAGGAGACACACATGACGATGATGACCCGCACCCTGACGCTGACCGCAAGCCTTGCCACCGCGATGACGCTGGCCGCCGCCCAGGCCCATGCCGAAGGCGCGATGGAAAAATGCTATGGCGTCGCGATGGCCGGCCAGAACGATTGCGCGGCAGGCCCCGGCACCACCTGCGCTGGCACGGCGACGATGGATTATCAGGGCAACGCCTGGAAACTGGTGCCCGCCGGCACCTGCACCACGATCACCACGCCGCATGGCATGGGCTCGCTTGAGCCGATCAAGGACATGTAATGCCCCAAGGCGCGCGGCTTCGGCCGCGCCCTTCCCCTTGTCAGAGGAGATCGCCATGACCCGCCTTCCCGACGCCCCCGGCATCGGCTTCAAGCCCGAGCATTTCGAGGCCATCCGCGCCACCCGGCCCGATCTGGGCTTCTTCGAGATCCACGCCGAGAATTACATGGGCGCGGGCGGCGTGCCGCATGCGCAACTGACCGCCCTGCGCGCCGATTATGCCCTGTCACTGCATGGTGTCGGCCTGTCGATCGGCGGCCCCGGCCGTCTGGATTCCGACCACCTGACCCGGCTGCGGGCGCTGATCGACCGCTACCACCCCGAAAGTTTTTCCGAACACCTTGCCTGGGCCAGCCATGGCGAGGCCTATCTGAACGATCTGCTGCCGCTGCCCTACACGCCGCAGACGCTGCGCATCGTCTGCGATCACATCGACGAGGTGCAGGAACGTCTGGGCTGCACCATGTTGCTGGAAAATCCCGCAACCTATGTCCTGTTCGAGCAATCCACCCTGCCCGAGACCGATTTTCTGGCCGAGGTGGTCAAGCGCACAGGCTGCGGGTTGTTGCTGGATGTGAACAATGTCTTCGTCTCGGCCAGCAATCACCGGTTTGACCCGCGCGCCTACCTGGAGGCTTTCCCGATGCAGGCGGTGGGCGAAATCCATCTGGCCGGCCATGCCACCGAAGACCTGCCCTCGGGGCCCTTGCTGATTGATGCGCATGGCTGCCCGGTGGCCGAGCCGGTCTGGACGCTTTATGCCGAGGTGATCGCCCGCACCGGACCGCGCCCGAGCCTGATCGAATGGGATAACGATGTGCCTGCGCTGCCCGTGCTGCTGGCCGAAGCCGCGCGGGCAGGTGACATTCTGACGCGAACCGGGGCCCTGGCCGATGCCTGAGGCACCCTTCAGCACCGCCTTTGCGGCCGGGCTTCTGGGCGGCGCGGTGCCGCCCGGGGTCACCGCCCGCGACCCGGCCGAGGCCGAACGCCGCTTTGCCGTCTATCGCAACAATGTGGCGCATGGTCTGACACGGGCGCTGGCCAGCCGGTTCCCTGTGATCGAGCGGCTGCTCGGTCCCGCGTTCTTTACCGCGCTGGCGCCGCTGTTCATCGCCGCGCATCCGCCCGCATCGCCACGGCTGTTCGAATGGGGCGCGGCGTTTCCCGATTTCCTGCGCGCCTTTCCACCGCTGGCCGGGCTGCCCTATCTGGCCGATGTCGCGCGGCTCGAAATGGCACGGGGCGTGGCCTATCACGCCGCCGATCTGCCCCCGTTGTCCCCTGCGGCCCTGGCCGCGCTGGCCAGTACCCCCGACACCGCGCGGCTGGTCCTGCACCCGTCGGTGCAGATCATCGCCTCGGATCATGCGGTGGGCACGATCTGGGCCATGAACCAGCCCGGCGCCGCACCCCACGACATCACCGACCGCCCCGAGACGGTGGCCGTGTTGCGTGACCGGGCACTGAACGTGCAGGTCTGGCCACTGACACCGCCCGAAACCGCCTTTGTCGCCGCCCTGCGCGATGCCCTGCCCTTGCTGACCGCCGCACAAGCCGCTACCCGTCACGACCCGCGCTTTGACCCGGCCCCGCTGATCGGGCGATTGATGCAGGCGGGCGCGTTCATTGCCGAGCCAGAGGAGATGCCATGACCCTGTTTGCCCCCCTGCGTCCGATCAACCGGCTGCTTGGCCGCCTTGGCTGGGCCCTGCCTGCGCTGGCACTGCGGCTGTTTCCGGCGATGGTATTCTTCGCCTCGGGGCAGACCAAACTCGAAGGCTGGCGGATCGCGCCGTCGACCTATTACCTGTTCAGGCACGAATATACCCTGCCGCTGATCCCGTCCGACTGGGCAGCCATCGCCGCCACTGTGGCCGAACATCTGTTTCCGCTGGCTCTGGTTCTGGGGCTGGGCACGCGGGTTGCGGCGCTGGCGCTGCTGGGGATGACCGCGGTGATCCAGATTTTCGTCTACCCCGGGGCATGGCAGACCCACGGCCTCTGGGCGGCGTGTTTTCTGGCGCTGATCGCGCGCGGGCCGGGGCCTTTGTCGCTTGACCACCGGCTGGGGCTGGATCGCGGCGCCTGAGCCCCGATAAACCCGGGCCCGAGTTGACTCGGCCCCGGTTTTTCCGTAAAGCACACCAGATTCCCCGGAGGTCAGTGTCCTCCGGTCCCCGCATGACGCGGGGATCGCCACCAGTCAGCGCGTTGCGCCCACTGGTGCGCTTGTCGTTTGTCCGGCCCCAATCAAGGAGGGTGGCCCATGTTCGAAAGTCTTTCCGAGCGCCTTGGCGGCGTGTTCGAGCGCCTGACGAAACAAGGTGCCCTGTCCGCCGATGATGTCCGCACCGCGCTGCGCGAAGTCCGCGTCGCCCTGCTGGAGGCAGACGTTTCACTGCCCGTGGCGCGTGACTTCATCAAGGCGGTCGAGGCCAAGGCCACCGGCGCCGCGGTGACCAAGTCGATCACCCCCGGCCAGCAGGTCGTCAAGATCGTCCATGACGAACTGGTTGCGATGCTGGCGGGCGACGACGAAGCCGGCGCGCTGAAAATCGACAACCCGCCCGCGGCGATCCTGATGGTCGGTCTGCAAGGCTCGGGGAAAACCACGACCACGGCGAAACTGGCCCGCCGCCTGAAAGAACGCGAGAAGAAGCGCGTGCTGATGGCCTCGCTCGACATCTATCGCCCGGCGGCGATGGAACAGCTGGCGATCCTGGGCACCCAGATCGGCGTCGACACCCTGCCGATCGTGCCGGGCGAAACCGCCGTGCAGATCGCCAAGCGCGCCAAACAGCAGGCCACGCTGGGCGGTTATGATGTCTATATGCTCGACACCGCCGGGCGTCTGCACATCGACGAAACCCTGATGAACGAGGTGCAGCAGGTCCGCGACGTGGCCGCCCCGCGCGAAACGCTGCTGGTCGTCGACGGTCTGACCGGTCAGGTCGCGGTCGAGGTTGCGCAGGAATTCGACGGCAAGGTCGGCATTTCGGGCGTCGTGCTGACCCGGATGGATGGCGACGGGCGCGGCGGTGCGGCGCTGTCGATGCGCGCGGTGACCGGCAAGCCCATTCGCTTCGTCGGCATGGGCGAGAAGATGGACGCGCTCGAAACCTTCGAGGCGAGCCGCGTTGCGGGCCGCATCCTGGGCATGGGCGACATCGTGGCCCTGGTCGAAAAGGCGCAGGAAACGCTGGAGGCCGAACAGGCCGAGCGGATGGCCAAGCGTTTCGCCAAGGGCCTGTTCAACATGAACGACATGAAGGGCCAGCTGGAGCAGATGCTCAAGATGGGCGGCATGCAGGGCGTGATGGGCATGATGCCGGGCATGGGCAAAATGGCCAAGGCCGCCGAGGCCGCAGGCTTTGACGACCGTTCGATCCGCCGTCAGATCGCGCTGATCAACTCGATGACCAAGCGCGAACGCGCCAACCCCGACATGCTGCAGGCCAGCCGCAAGAAACGGATCGCCGCGGGCGCCGGGCTGGACGTGGCCGAACTGAACCGGCTGCTGAAAATGCACCGCCAGATGGCCGATACGATGAAAAAGATCGGCAAGATGGGCAAAGGCGGCATGCTCAAGCAGGCGATGAAGATGATGGGTGGCAAGGGCGGCATGCCCGACATGGCCAATATGGACCCCGCACAGATGGAAGAGGCGGCCAAGGCGCTTGGCGGCAAGATGGGCGGCGGCCTGCCCGGCCTTGGCGGCATGGGCGGTCTTGGCGGGCTGTCCGGCCTCGGGGGCTTCGGCAAGAAGAAATGACGATGAACGCGCCCACCCTGCAGACCGCGCGCCTCGTGCTGCGCCCGCATGACTGGTCGGATTTTTCGGCCTATCTGGCGGTGATGCAGTCGGCGCGTGCGCGGTTCATGGGCGGGCCGATGAGCCTGAAACAGGCGTGGTTCTGCTTTGCCTCCGACGTGGCGCAATGGCCGCTCAAGGGGTGCGGCGCGCTGGCGGTCACCCTGCGCGACAGCGGTGAACTGGTCGGTCAGGTCGCGCTCAACGACATTCCGCATTTCCCCGAACGCGAACTGGGCTGGATGGCACTGGAAGGGCATGAGGGGCGCGGCTATCTGACCGAGGCGGCGCTGGCGCTGCGCGACCATGCGGCGCGCGTGCTCGGCTGGGAGACGCTGGTCAGCTATATCTCGGCGGGCAATGCACGCTCGGTCGCGCTGGCCGAACGGCTGGGCGCGCGGCGCGACGACGCCGCCCCGCGGCTGGAGCCCACCGATCTGGTCTATCGCCACCCGATGGGGGGCGCGGCATGAGCTTCACCTTCGATATTCCGCGGATCGAGACCGAGCGGCTGATCCTGCGCGCCCCCGCCGAGACGGACTTCCCCGCCTTCGCCGCTTTCTACGGCTCTGAACGGGCGCGCTTCGTCGGTGGCCCGATCACGCCGGAACTGGCGTGGCGAATGCTGGCGATGGAAACCGGCCATTGGGCGCTGCGCGGCTACGGCCGCTGGATTGCCGAAGAAAAGACCAGCGGTGCGCCGGTGGGCATGATCGGTCTGTTCAACCCCGAAGGCTGGCCCGAAATCGAGATCGGCTGGGATCTGTTCAACGGGTTCGAGGGCAAGGGCTATGCCACCGAAGCGGCCCGCGCCGCGCGCAGCCATGCCTATGACGTGCTGGGCCTGCCCGCCGTGATGAGCCTGGTGAAACCCGCCAACACCGCCTCGGCCCGGGTGGCCGAACGGCTGGGCGCACGCCTTGAAGGCCAGTTCATCCACGAACGCCACGGGCCGATGAACCTGTGGCGCCATCCCGCTGCGGCCGATTTGCGCAAGGGGGCCGCATGACCGTCGTGCTGTGCCCTACCCCCGTTCTGGAAACCGAGCGTCTGGTGCTGCGCGCCCCCGCCGCGCGCGATTTCGACGGCTGGCGCGATTTCTTCCTGTCGGGGCGCAGCCAGTGGATTCGCGGCAGCGCCCCGACAGTGGACGAGCCGACCGCCTGGCGCGCCTGGGCGGGGGTGATCGGCCATTGGGTCATGCGCGGCTGGGGCACCTTCGTCATCACCACGCAAGACAGCGACCGCGGGCTGGGCATGACCGGCCCCTGGGCGCCGGTCAACTGGCCCGAATACGAACTCGGCTGGTCGTGCTGGGACCCCGCGCTGGAAGGCACCGGCCTGATGGCCGAGGCTGCCGCCTGCGCACGCGACCATGCCTTCGGCGTGCTCGGCTGGAAAACCGCCGTCAGCTATATCGCGCCCGCAAACACCCGCTCGATCCGTCTGGCCGAACGGCTGGGCGCCGTGTGCGACCCGCAGGCCCCGCGCTTCCCGGGCGAGGCCGAGGCGCTTGTCTACCGCCACCCGACCCCGGAGGTGTCTGCATGACCGATCCCGTGACCCGCGCCGCAGCCCTGCTGAAGGAACATCGCGCCTCGATCGACCGGCTCGATGCGATCCTGGTCTATACTTTGGCCGAGCGGTTCAAGCACACCCAGTCCGTGGGTCGGCTGAAGGCCGAACACGATCTTCCGCCGTCCGATCCCTCGCGCGAAGCGCAACAGATCGAACGGCTTGAACGGCTGGCGACCGAGGCCGACCTCGACCCCGAATTCGCCCGCAAATTCCTCAACTTCGTGATTTCGGAAGTGATCCGGCATCACGAGAAATTTCAGAAATGACGGGCATCTAGCCCGCAAACAGCCATCCAAAGGAGAAACACCATGGCTATGAAAATCCGTCTCGCCCGTGGCGGCTCGAAAAAGCGCCCGCACTACGCGATCGTTGCGACCGACTCGCGCATGCCGCGCGATGGCCGCTTCCTCGAGAAGCTGGGCACTTACAACCCGCTGCTGGCCAAAGACAGCGAAGACCGCGTGAAAATGAACGTCGAGCGCGTGCAGTACTGGCTCGCCCAGGGCGCGCAGCCGACCGACCGTATCGCGCGCTTCCTGGAAGCCGCGGGCGTTCTGGCCAAGACCGAGCGCAAGAACATGAAGAAAGCCGAGCCGGGCGACAAGGCGAAGAAACGCGCCGCCGAGAAAGCCGCCAAGGCCGCCGCTCCGGCCGAGGAGTAATCCTTGCCCGAGGCCTTCAGCCCGGCGTTCCGCGCGGATCTGGCACGGCTCATGCGGTGGCGACGCGATGTGCGCCGCTTCCGCACCGATCCGGTGCCGGAGGCCGCGCTGGCGCGGGGTCTGGAGGCCTTCGCCATGGCGCCCTCGGTCGGCCTGTCCGAACCCTGGCGTCTGGTGCAGGTCGAAAGCGCCGCAGCCCGTGCTGCGGCGCTTTGCAATTTCGAGGCCGCCAATGCACAGGCGCTGACCGGATACAACGGCGAGCGCGCGCAGCTTTACGCGACGCTGAAACTGTCGGGAATGCGCGACGCGCCAGTGCAATGGGCGGTGTTCTGCGACGATGGCACCGCGCAGGGCGCGGGGCTGGGCGCCGGCACCATGCCCGAGATGCGCGCCTATTCTGTCGTCAGCGCGATCACTGCACTGTGGCTGGCGCTGCGGGCCGACGGGATCGGGCTGGGCTGGGTGTCGATCCTTGATCCCGCGCGGCTTTGCAGCGATCTGAAAGTGCCTGACAGCTGGCGGCTCGTGGGCTATCTGTGCATCGGCTGGCCCGCCGAAGACACCCCGACCCCCGAACTGGAGCGTCTGGGCTGGGAAACCCGCCGCGGGCGGCCTGAACTGGAGACACGCTGATGACCCATCCTGACCGCGTTTGTGTGGGCGCCATCGCCGGAGCCTTCGGCGTCAAGGGCGAGGTGCGGCTGAAAAGCTTCTGCACCGAACCCGAAGATATCGCAGGCTATGCGCCGCTGTGGACCGAGGACGGCAGCCGCAGCTTCACGTTGAAACTGACCCGCCCGGTCACCGGGGGGCTTGGCGCGCGCCTGTCGGGCGTGGCCACCAAGGAACAGGCCGACGCGCTGAAAGGCGTGACGCTTTGGGCCGATCGGGAAAAGCTGCCCTCGCTGCCCGATGACGAATTCTATCACGCCGATCTGATCGGGCTGGAGGTCGTGGATACCGGCGGTGTCGTTCTGGGCCGGGTGCGCGCGGTGCATAACCACGGCGCGGGCGACATTCTGGAAATCCTGGGTCCCGGACGCAAGGGGCCGCTGCTGCTGCCCTTCACCAAGGCCGTGGTGCCGACCGTGGATCTGGCGGCGGGGCGCATCGTGGCGGACCCGCCCGAGGACCTGGAATGACACGCATCGTCGTGCATGCGGGGTTTCACAAGACGGGCACCACCAGCCTGCAGGACTATCTGCGTCACAACCGGGCTCAACTGACCGAACATGCGGCGATCTATCTGAAAGAGGATCTGCGCGATGCGGCCAATACCACGCGTCACTTTGGCATGCGGCCCCACCCCTGGCGGCTGTGGCGGTTTCGCCGGGCCCTGCGCAGGTTTCTGGCCGGGATCGACCCGGCACCGCAGATCTTCCTGTCGTGGGAGGGGTTTTCGGGCGTGATGCCCGGCCATCAGCGGCTGCTGAGCGGCCAGGTGCGGGATTTCACGCGCGCGGCAATCCCGCTGGCCCGCACCATCGTGGCCGAGTTGCGCCGCCGGTTCGGCCCGGCCTGCCGGATCGAATTCCTTTATACCCTGCGGGATCGCGAAAGCTGGGTCCGCTCGGTCTGGGGGCATCTGGTGCGCTCGATCCGGCTGACCCAGGATTTCGACACGTTTCGCCAAAGCCTGCGCGACCTGCCGCCGCTGGACGACGAGGCGGCGCGCATCGCCCACGCCCTGGCGCCGGTGCCGGTGCATACCAGCTGGCTGGAGGACAGCGGCCCCGATCCGCTAGGGCCTGCGGGCGCGGCATTGCGGCTGCTGGACGTGCCAGAGGCGGTATTGGCAGGCCTGCCCCCCGCCCCCGCGCGCAACCTGGCCGACCCGCCCGAGCTGAGCGCGGCCTATCTGCAGCTGAACCGGACGCTGCGTGACAAGACCGCGCTGAAACGCGAGAAAGCGCTGCTGAAAGCCGAATTCGAACGGAGACAGAGATGAGCGACCCTTCCGAACCGACCGCGCCGTCGAAATCGCATGGCCGGCTGTCGATCTCGGCCACGCTGAAGCCGCGCGAACTGATGGGCGAGGGGCTGCGGCTGAAAGGGGCCTGGACCGCCAAGATCGTGACCCTGTTCCCCGAGGCCTTCCCCGGTGTGCTGGGGCTGAGCCTGACCGGCAAGGCGTTGGACATGGGGTTGTGGGCGTTGCAGACGATCGACCTGCGCCCCTTCGGTATCGGCAAGCACCGCAACGTCGACGAACCGCCTGCGGGCGGCGGCGCGGGGATGGTGTTGCGCGCCGATGTGGTAGGCCCGGCCCTGGCCGAGGCCTCGGTCGGCACGCCGATGGATCGCGCGCGCTGGCCGGTGATCTACATGTCGCCGCGCGGCAAACCCTTCACGCAGGACATGGCCCGCCGCTTCGCCCAGGCCGAGGGGATGACCGTGCTGTGCGGCCGTTTCGAGGGCGTCGACGAGCGCGTTCTGGAACATTTCGGGGTAGAAGAGGTCAGCATTGGCGATTTCGTCCTGACCGGCGGCGAGATTGCCGCTCAGGTCTTGATTGACGCAACGGTTCGCCTTATACCCCGCGTGCTTGGGAATCAGGCGTCCACCGAGGAGGAATCTTTCTCGGACGGATTGCTTGAACACCCGCAATACACCCGCCCCACGCTTTGGGAAGGTCGTGCGATACCGGAAGTTCTTCAATCCGGGCATCATGCGAAGATAGAGGCGTGGAAGCGGGCAATGGCCGAAAGGCTGACGAAAGAACGACGACCTGACCTCTGGCGGGCTTGGTGTGCGGCGCACAACAGGGACCCGGATGAAGACCGAGAGCTCTGAGGACGCGCACACCTTTGCGGAATAACCGCAAGCACAGAAAGGACATGCGATGAACCTGATCGCACAACTCGAGGCGGAACAGATCGCCGCCCTCGGCAAGACCATCCCGGATTTCAAGGCCGGTGACACCGTTCGCGTCGGTTACAAAGTGACCGAAGGCACCCGCACCCGCGTGCAGATGTATGAAGGCGTCTGCATCGGCCGCAAGGGCGGCGCGACGGTTTCGGCCTCGTTCACCGTGCGCAAGATCTCGTTCGGTGAAGGCGTGGAACGTGTGTTCCCGCTGTATTCGACCAACATCGACTCGATCGAGGTCGTGCGTCGTGGCCGTGTGCGCCGCGCGAAACTGTATTACCTGCGTGATCGTCGCGGTAAATCGGCCCGTATCGCCGAAGTCGCCAACTACAAACCCAAAGCCGAAGCGTAAGGAGCGGTATTATGCGTGCGGATATTCACCCCGACTACCACTTCATCACCGTCAAGATGACCGACGGCACGACCTATCAGGTCCGTTCGACCTGGGGCAAGGAAGGCGACCAGATGGCGCTGGACATCGACCCGCTGGCGCACCCCGCCTGGACGGGCGGCAACGCCAAGCTGATGGACACCGGCGGCCGTGTGTCGAAGTTCAAGAACAAATACGCCGGTCTGGGCTTCTGATCCCGACCCGTTGCGTTTCGAAAGGCCCGTGCATCGCACGGGCCTTTTGCTTTGCCCCCGGGGTTGCATGCAAAACACTTTGTTTCGTGGCCCCGCGCCTCTTGCAGCGGCGCGCTTCCTTCGGTAGCCCGGGCGTCCTATAGTCGTGCAGGCCCCGCGAGAGGGCCGCAAATCGGGGAAGAAGACGTGGCGCATATCATCGTTGTGGGCAATGAAAAGGGCGGTTCGGGAAAATCGACCACCTGCATGCATGTCGCCACCGCGCTGGCCCGGATGGGCAAGAAGGTCGGCGCGCTGGATCTGGACCTGCGCCAGCGCAGCTTTGGCCGCTATGTCGAGAACCGACTGGCCTTCATGGCACGCGAAGGGCTTGATCTGCCGACCCCGGATTACCGCGAACTGCCCGAGGCGGATGCCGCCACGCTGGCGCCGGGGGAAAACCCGCTCGACAACCGGCTGTCCACCGCAGTGGCGCAGCTGGAAACCGAAAGCGACTTCATCATCATCGACTGCCCCGGCAGCCATACCCGGCTGAGCCAGGTGGCGCATTCGCTGGCCGATACGCTGATCACGCCGCTCAACGACAGCTTCATCGATTTCGACCTGCTGGCGCGGATCGACCCGGAGACATCGAAGGTCACGGGCCCGTCGATCTATTCGGAAATGGTCTGGTCGGCGCGGCAGTTGCGCGCGCGGGCGGGGCTGAAGCCGATCGACTGGATCGTGCTGCGCAACCGTCTGGGCGCCCAGCAGATGCACAACAAGAAGAAGGTGGGCGCCGCGCTGGAGCAACTGTCGAAACGCATCGGTTTCCGCGTGGCGCCGGGCTTTTCGGAACGCGTGATCTTCCGCGAACTGTTCCCCCGCGGGCTGACGCTGCTGGATCTGCGCGATCTGGGGGTCGAAAACCTGAACATGTCGAACCTGGCGGCACGGCAGGAATTGCGCGACTTGATGAAAGAGCTGCGCCTGCCCGGGGTCGAGCTCAACTTCTGATCCTGCGCCTCAGGCCGTGCGTCCCTGCGACGCACGGAAAGGCGACACATAGCGGCGCCCGGGGCGATGGCCCTGGCGTTCGCGCAGCGCTGTATAGCGCGCTTCCAGCACGGCATCGGGCGCACCGCCAAACAGCCTCAGCCGAAAGATCAGGTTGAACGCACGCACCATATGGTTCTCCTGCGGATGGCGGTGTTTGCCTGATCCTTGCGCGGCAAATGGGGCCGAAGCATGACCCGCGTGGGGTGAGCTGTGGGCAGTGCCGGAAAAAATGCCGCGCTGTCACAAAACTGATGCAGGCCCGGGGCTATGAGACGCGCAATGTTTCCCTTAGCCAGAGGAGGATGTCATGTCCCTTCGCGCCAACCTGCTGTGCGCCACCGCGCTTCTCGCCGCCCCGCTGGCGGCCCATGCCGGCGATCTCGCCTTCGCCCCGGTTCCCTTCGCCGCCGATGACGCCGCCAAGCGCGCCGTGCTCGCGTCGGAAATGGTCACCATCGACGGCAAAGACTATAAAATCGGCTACACTGCCTTTGCCCGCACCGGCGACAAGTTCGGCGACGGCACCTTCGGCGCCCTCGTGGACCGCAACGGTCAGATCGTGAAATCCGAGGATGGCTCCGAACATCTGTCGGTCGATGCCGACTTCACCTCGCTGCTGCCGGTCGGCGACAAGCTGTTCTCGATCACCCATTTCGAATCGCGCCCCGGTGCGATGTATCTGAGCGAGCTGACGCAGGATGCCGACGGCAAGCTGAGCGTCGTCTCGACCAAGCCGGTCGATTTCTCGGGTCTGAACGGGCTGTGGGTGCCCTGCGCCGGTTCGGTGACGCCGTGGAACACCCATCTGGGGTCTGAAGAATACCCCGCCGATGCGCGTGCGATCGAAGAAGCGACCGCGCTGGACCAGATCGACGATTACGATTTCCCGATGGTGCGTTTCGAAGGCGTCGATCCGGCCAAGATGACGCTGGACGAGTTCCGCGCCGCCTACAAACCCTATCGCTATGGCGCCCCGGTCGAAGTGACCGTGACCGAGGACGGCAATGCGACCCCGGTGCGCCACCTGGCGATGGGCCGCGTCGCGGTCGAGCTGGCGAAGATGATGCCCGACCAGAAAACCGCCTACATCTCGGATGACGGCACCAACGTCGGCCTGTTTATGTTCGTCGCCGATACCGCGGGCGATCTGTCGGCCGGCACGCTTTATGCCGCGAAATGGGTGCAGACCTCGGATGAAGGCGCGGGTGCGGCCGATCTGGAATGGGTCGATCTGGGCCATGCCGACGACGCCAGCGTGACCAAGGCTGTCGAAGACGGCGTGAAATTCTCGGATCTGTTCGAGGCCGCCGATCTGGCCGAAGACGGCAGCTGCCCCGAAGGCTTCGCCTCGTCGAACGCCGAAGGCCGCGCCGAATGCCTGAAAGTGAAGCCGGGCATGGAGATGTTGGCCTCGCGTCTGGAAACCCGTCGTTATGCCTCGATGCTGGGGGCCACGACCGAGTTCCGCAAGATGGAAGGCATCGCCTACAACCCCGACAGCAACAGCGTCTATCTGGCGATGTCGGAAGTGGCCAAGGGCATGGAAGACGGCAGCAAGCAGGACAAGGGCGGCCGCAACGACATCCGCCTGGCCAAGAACGCCTGCGGCGCGGTCTACGAACTGAGCCTGGCCGAGGACTTCAAGGCGACCGCGATGAAGGCGCTGGTTGCGGGCAAGCCGGTGGGCGACGCCGAGAAGGCCGCCGCTGCCGACCCGAACTGCGACCCGGCGCACAGCATGTGCGGTTCGGCCGCCGAGGCGAACACCTGTGACATCAACGGGATCGCGAACCCCGACAACGTCACCTACATCCCCGGCTACAACACGCTGATCATCGGCGAAGACACCGGCGAAGGCCACCAGAACGACGTGATCTGGTCGATGAACCTGACTTCGGGCGAGCTGACCCGGATCTTCTCGACGCCCTACGGGTCGGAAACCACCTCGCCCTACTGGTATTCGGATGTGAACGGCCACGGCTATCTGATGGCGGTCGTGCAGCACCCCTATGGTGAATCGGACGAAGACAAGCTGTCCGACGCCGCCGACAGCCGCGCCTATGTCGGCTATGTCGGTCCGTTCCCGGCCCTGGGCCACTGATCCGCACTGCATTTGCAGCGCACCAGGGGCCCGGTTCGCCGGGCCCCGTTTGCTTTCCCGCGGAGGTTTCCATGCGCACCCACGCCCTTCTTGCCCTCAGCACCGCCCTGTTGATCGTGGCCAGCCCGCTTGCCGCGCTGGATCTGTCCGATACGGTGCTGGGCAATCGCACCGCCTATATTCCGCCGCAGTGCTATACCAAGACGATCGACGCCGCAGGCACCGCGCATAACCCGTGCCAGACCTGCCATGTGCGTTCGCGGGCCCCGCATTACATCAACGATCAGGACCTGCAGCTGAGCTATGCCTTCCCCGAACTCGCGCTGAAAAACCCCTGGACCAACCTGTTCGTCGACCGCAGCGCCGAAGTTGCCGCGACCGCGCGCGAAGAGATCCTGGCCTATGTCCGGCAGGACAATTACCGCGACACCGACGGGCAGAACATTCTGGCCGCGCGGTTGCAGCCGCCGCCCGCCGAATGGGATGTGAACGGCGATGGCGCCTGGGGCGGTTATATCCCCGACGTGGCGTTTGACTTCGACGATCAGGGATTCGACATCGGCCCGGACGGGCAGATGACCGGCTGGCGCGCCTTTGCCTATCAGCCGCTGCCCGGCACGTTCTGGCCGACCAACGGATCGACCGACGATGTGATGATCCGCCTGCCCGAAGCCTATCGCCAGACCGCCGACGGCACGCCCGACCGGGCGATCTATGCGCTCAATCTGGCCACGGTTGAAGCGCTGATCAAACGCGCCGATGTGGCGATCCCGCGCACCGACGAGGTGGCGCTTGGCACCGATCTGGACCGCGACGGAATGCTGGGCACCGCCACGCAGATCACCTTTGTCTTCGATCCGAAGGCGGGCGAGGTGATGCATTACCTTGGCCGGGCCGGCGCGTTGCAGGATGCGGGCGAGGCCCCCTTGGCCGCCGGGCTGTTCCCGCTGGGCACCGAGTTTCTGCACAGCGTGCGCTATATCGACTTTGACGGCGACCGCATTGCGATCGCCCCGCGCCTGAAAGAGCTGCGCTATATGCGCAAGACGCGCTGGCTGACCTATTTCGACCGGCAGGAAGGCGCGCTGGCCGAGGCCAAGGAGCGCAACAGCTTCCCCGACCGGATCGCGATGTTCTTTGGCGACGCGGAGACCGGGATCAGCAATGGCACCGGCTGGCGGCTGCAGGGCTTCATCGAGGACGCCCGGGGCGATCTGCGCCCGCAGAGTTTCGAGGAAACCGTGTTCTGCATGGGCTGCCATGGCGGAATCGGCGTGAATGACGACGATGTGCTGGCCTTCCCGCGCAAGCTCGATGCCGATGCGGTGCAGGGCGGCTGGTATCACTGGACCCAGCACGGGCTTTATGGCGTGCCCGACCGGATGCGCGCCGACGGCTTGCCGGAATACGCCCATTACCTGCGCACCAATGGCGCGGGCGACGAGTTCCGCGGCAATGCAGAGCTGATTTCCCGCTGGCTGGATGAAGACGGCGCATTGACGCCCGAGGCCGCCGAAGGGTTCCGCCACGATGTCAGCGCGCTGCTGTATCCGTCACCCGAACGCGCGCTGGATCTGAACGCGGCCTATCGGATGATCGTGCGTGAACAAAGCTTCACCAAGGGCCGCGATGCCACCGTGACTCCGCAGGAAAACGTCTGGCGCGAAGTCGAGCAGGATCAACCGACCGGCATCACCGAAGTGCAGGCACCCTGGTATCAACGCTGAGCATGCGCGCCGAGGCCTAGACCAGGGCCCCGGACTGCGCGCTGGTGCGGGCGGTGAACCGCCGCCCTGTGATCGCATCGAACAGGTGCAGACGTTCGGGTGCGGCACCGACATGCAAAACCGGCGGCAGCGCCACACCGGGGGGCAGCGCGATGCACAGCGCCTGCCCCTCGACCAGACCATGCACCAGCCGCTGCGCGCCCAGCTCCTCGATGTAATCGACCTGCAGGGCCACGCCCTGCCCCGGCGCCACCATGCGCAAATCCTCCGCACGCAGGCCCAGCGTCACCGCGCCATCGGGCCGCGCCACCCGCGCCAGCGCCTGCCCCGCCAGCATCACCTGCCCGGCCTCGACATGGGCATCCAGCAAGCTCATCGCAGGCGCGCCGATAAAGGACGCAACGAAGGTCGAGGCGGGACGGTGATACACCTCCAGCGGACTGCCAACCTGTTCGACCTGCCCACCGTTCAGCACCACCAGACGGTCGGCTAGAGTCATCGCCTCCAACTGGTCATGGGTGACGTAAAGCGCGGTGGTGCCCAGCCGTTTTTGCAATTTTCGGATCTCGCCGCGCATGCTGACGCGCAGCTTGGCGTCAAGGTTCGACAGCGGTTCGTCGAACAGGAAGGCCGCCGGCTGGCGCACCACGGCACGCCCCATCGCGACGCGCTGGCGCTGCCCGCCTGACAAGGCGCGCGGCTTGCGATCCAGATAGGGCCCAAGCTCCAGCATCTGCGCCGCCTCGGCCACCCGGGCTGCGATTTCGTCGCGCGGCATCCGCCGGTTTTTCAGCCCATAGGCCATGTTCTCGCGCACGCTCATATGCGGGTAAAGCGCGTAATTCTGGAACACCATCGCGATGTCGCGCTCGGCCGGGTCAAGCCGGTTCACCACGCGCCCGCCAATGGCGATTTCGCCCGCCGATATATCCTCCAGCCCCGCCACCATCCGCAGCAGCGTGGACTTGCCGCAGCCCGACGGCCCGACCAGCACGATGAATTCACCATCGCCCACATGCAGCGTCACATCCGACACCGCCCGCACGCCCCCGGCATAAAGTTTCGAAACTTGCGAGATCGAGAGTTCGGCCATCATTTATCGCTTTCGGTCAGGCCCTTGATGAACATGCGCTGAAACACGACGACCACCGCAACCGGCGGCAGCATCGCCAGCACCGCAAGGGCGAAGGCTTCATTGTAATCGGGGATCTGGCTGCCGATCCAGACTTGCAGGATCGACTTGATGCCGCGCATCAGGGTGAAGAACCGCTCCTCGGTCGTCATCAGCATCGGCCACAGGTATTGGTTCCAGCCATAGACGAACATGATGATGAAGATCGCCGCCATCATCGTGCGCGACAGGGGCACCAGAATGTCGATGAAAAACCGCACCGGCCCCGCGCCGTCGATCCGCGCGGCCTCGAGCAATTCGTCGGGCACGGATTTGAAGAACTGGCGGAAGTAAAACGTGCCGGTGGCCGAAGCCAGCAGTGGCACGATCAGCCCGGTATAGGTGTTGAGCAGATGCAGATCGCTCATCACCTGATAGGACGGCATGATCCGCACTTCGAGCGGCAGCAGAAGCGTGGTGAAGATTATCCAGAAGATCGCGGTGGCGAACCGGAAGCGGAAATAGACCAGCGCATAGGCCGCCATCATCGACAGCACGATCTTGCCCACCGCGAAGCCAAGCCCAAGGATGGTCGAGTTCATCAGCATGCGCGCGCCGGTCACCTCGCCGGTGAAACCGCCGCGTTGGGTCAGCACCTTGTGATAGGTCTCCACCCCATGCCCGCCGGGCATCAGCGACGGCCCGTTCATATGGATGTCGGCGGCGGTGTGGGTCGAGGCCATGAAGGCCACCAGCACCGGCGTGACCAGAAAGGCCGCGCCCAGCAACAGGATCAGGTGATCGAAAAAGCGGGTGCGATGCATGGCTCAACCGTAATGGATGCGTTTTTCAAGGAAGCGGAACTGCAGAATCGTCAGCGCGAAAACGACGCCCATCAAAATGACCGACTGCGCCGCCGATCCGCCGATGTCATTGCCTTTGAACCCGTCCAGATAGACCTTGTAGACCAGCGTGATCGGGTTGTTCGCGGGCTTGTCCTTCACCATCACGTCGATGATCCCGAAGGTGTCGAACAGCGCATAGGTCACATTGATGATCAGCAGAAAGAAGGCAGTCGGCGCCAGCAGCGGCAGGGTGACGGTGTGAAACCGGCGCCAGCCTGACCGGCAGTCGATCGCCGCCGCCTCGCGCACCGAGACCGGCACCGATTGCAGCCCCGACAGGAAGAAGATGAAGTTGTAGGGGATCTGTTTCCAGACCGAGACCAGCACCAGCGCCAGCACCGTATCCCAATAGTCGATGCCCACCTGCATCTGCCAACCGAACCAACTGGCGACGGTGACGAAGGGGCCGATATGCATGTCGAAGAACATCATCCCGATCAGCCCGGCCACCGGCGGTGCGATGGCATAGACCGAGATCAGCGCGGTCTTGTAATGCGCCGAACCGCGGATCACCGCATCGGCCTTGACCGCCAGCAGCAGCCCGGCCCCAAGGGCAAGCGCCGTCACCAGCCCTGCAAAGAACAGCGTGAACCCCGCGATCGAGCGGTATTCGCCCGAGGCCAGAACGGTCTGGTAATTCTCCAGCCCGACGAAGGTCGCGCCAAAGCCGAACGGATCTTCGATATAGAACGATGACGTCACCGCCTGCACCGAGGGCCAATAGAAAAACACCCCCACGACCAGAAGCTGCGGCAACACGAAGGCCCAGGGCGTCAGCGGGCGGTCGAATTGCACCCGCTTGGCGGGGGCGGAACGCAGGCTGTCAAGCCAGCGGCGCAGACGTGTGGGGGTGTCGGGCAGGGGCGTGTCGGTCACGGGCGGGTTCCTTCAAGTGCGCCGGGCCCCGGGGTTCCCCCGAGGCCCGACCCGATGGATGACAGATCAGTTCGCGGTCTTGGCGAAGCGCGCCAGCAGGGCGTCGCCTTCCGACTGGATCGTGTCAAAGGCCTGACGCGGGGTGACCTCGCCCGAGAAGATCCGGTTGAATTCACGTTCCATCACGCTGCGGATCTGCGGATAGAACCCCAGACGATAGCCTTTCGACCAGTCGCCGCCCGGCAGCATCAACTGCTGGATGCCGACTTCGGCCACCGGCTTCTGATCATACCAGCCTTGTTTCTTGGCCAGCTCATAGGCCGCCGTAGTCACCGGCACATAGCCCGTGTTTTCATGCCAGTAGACCTGCACTTCGGGCGAGGTCAGGAAGCTGAAGAAAGCGGCGGTGCAATTGTTCTGCTCGGCCGGCTTGCCCGCCATCGCGAACAGCGCGGCGCCCCCGATGAAGGATTGCGTGCCCTCGCCCAAAGCCGCCCAATAGGGCATGTAGGTCGCCGAGAACGGCATGACGGCGGTCTTCTGCAGGCCGCCGAAGCTGCCCGAGGACCCGATCCACATCGCGACCTTGCCTTCTTCGAAGGGCTTCTGGTTGTCCGACCAGCCCGCGCCGTAGAAACCGTAATAACCTTCGTCGGCCCATTCCTTCAGCTTGTCGAACATCATCACCTGCGCATCGTCATTGACGATCAGCTTGGTGCCTTCGACCGCATCGTAGCCGTTGTTGTTGGTGGCGAATTGCTGGTTGTTCCGCGATTTGAAGTTTTCCACCATCATCCAGGTCAGCTGCGAGGCCGCCAGCGGGATATAGCCCGCGTCCTTCAGCTTGGGCGCGACCTGCTCGAACTCTTCCCAGGTTTTCGGCGCCTCGACCCCGGCTTTCGCCAGCGCGTCGGTGTTGAAATACAGGATAGGCGCCGAGGAGTTGAACGGCATGCCGATGAACTTGCCCGTCGCATCGGCATAGAAGTTGCGCACCCCGGGGATGAAATCGTCGCGGCTGAAGGGCTTGCCCGCGCCGGTGATCAGATCTTCGGCGGCGACGGTGGCTCCCTTGGCGTTGATGATCGTCGCGGCACCCGCATCGAACACCTGCAGGATGTTGGGCTGCTCGCCCGAACGGAAGGCAGCAATCCCCGAGGCCAGCGCCTCTTCATAGGTGCCCTTCGACAGCGGCGTCAGATGGCATTCGCCCTGCGCCTCGTTGAATTTCTGCGAGATCTCGTTGATCACCTCGCCATTGCGGCCGCCCATCCCGTGCCACCAAGTGATTTCGGTCTGGGCAAAGGCGGACAGGGCGCTCATCGACAGGGCGAGCGCGGCGAAAGAAGCCGTTTTCAGCATGGGGAAACTCCGCTGGGGTTTTCGGTCGCGTCACCCTGACGATGCGCCATGACAGTTTTCCGACGTGAATTTGTCGGTTTGGTAAAATTCTTGGACTTGTTTCCCATAGCCCCGCTAACGTCGGGGCAAGGCGGCGCGAGTTACAAAAACGTCGCGCGACTTTTGAGAACCCGTCACAGAGCTGCGGTAGCCCGTCCCGGTCAACGGAGGGCCCCCATGCAGCTGCAAGTCGAAAACGTCAGCAAGATCTTCGGCAGCAAGGCCGCGGTCGACAACATCTCTTTCACGCTGGATCGCCCCGGCTTCATCGGCATCATCGGCCGGTCCGGCGCGGGCAAGTCCACCTTCCTGCGCATGCTGAACCGGCTGAGCGATGCCAGCGCCGGCCGCATTCTGGTGGACGGCACCGATATTCTGGCGCTGAAAGGTGCCGAAAAACGCGCCTGGCAAAGCCAGTGCGCGATGGTGTTTCAACAGTTCAACCTGGTGCCGCGAATGGATGTGGCCTCGAACGTGCTGCACGGGTTGCTGAACCGGCGCGGCACGCTGACCACATTGTTCAATCTGTGGCCGGAGTCCGATATCACCCGCGCGCTGGAAATCCTGGATCGTCTGGGCATTGCCGAACAGGCGCCCAAACGCGCCGAGGCCCTGTCGGGCGGACAACAGCAGCGCGTGGCGATTGCCCGCGCCCTGATGCAAGACCCCCGTATCATCCTGGCCGATGAACCCATCGCCTCGCTCGACCCGATGAATGCGCAGATCGTGATGGACACGCTGCACCGCATTCACACCGAAGACGGGCAGATGGTGATTGCCAACCTGCACACGCTGGACACCGCGCGGCGCTATTGCGACCGGGTGATCGGCATGCGCGACGGGCGCATCGTGTTCGACGGCACGCCCGAGCAACTGACCACCGGCGCCGCGCGCGACATCTACGGCGCCGATGCCAGTTTCAGCGAAAGCGCCACCTCGACCGCAATCGAGGCGCTGGAGCCCGACACCCGCTATGCCGCGGCGATGCTGAACGACTGAGTTCCCACCCCCCGGCCGGGGTGGCCGGGGTCAACCAACCGGAGACGACCATGAAGAACCTGCTCGCCATTCTGGCCGCCACGACCGCACTTGCCGGTGCCGCCGGCGCGGAAGACATCAAAGCCTTCAACATCGGCCTGCTGGGCGGCGAAAACGCCCAGGACCGCCTGAACTCCAACGAATGCCTGCGCAAATATGCCGAAGACACCCTCGGCGTGCCGGTGAAACTGTTCGCCCCCGCCGATTATGACGGCGTGATCCAGGGCCTGCTGGGTGGCACCATCGACATGGCCTGGCTGGGCGCTTCGGGCTACGCCAAGGTGTATCTGACCGACCCGACCGCGGTGACCCCGGTTCTGGTCAAGGCCAACCTCGATGGTTCGTTCACCTATCACTCGATCGGGTTTGCGCGCAAAGACAGCGGCATTACCTCGCTGAGCGATGCCAAGGGCAAGGTCTTCGGCTTCGGCGATCCGAACTCGACCTCGGGCTATCTGATCCCCTCGGTGGAAATCCCCGCCGTGATCGGCGCCAAGATGGAAGATTTCTTCGGCGAGGTGAAATTCACCGGCGGCCACGAACAGACCATCGTCGCGGTCAACAACGGCGACATCGACGCGGGCGTGACCTGGGCCGATGGCCAGGGCAACTGGGAAGACGGCTACAACTCGGGCGCGCTGCGCAAAGCGGTCGATGCCGGTCTGGTCAACATGAACGACATGGTCGAAATCTGGAAATCGAAACCGATCCCGGAAGGCCCGGTCGTGCTGCGCAACGCGCTGCCCGATGATGTGAAGACCAAGATGACCGCACTGGTCGAAGGGCTGCACGCCGCCGATGCCGATTGCGCCTATGGCGTGGCGGCGGGCGACACCTCGGGCTTCGTTCCGATCACCCATGACTACTACGAGTCGATCATCGAAGTGCGCCGTCAGCAGTCGAACTGATCTGACCGCAAACCCGAAGCGAGGGCGCCCCGTCGCCCTCGCCTTTTCATGAAAGGTGTCCGATGGCGGATGCAAGTGCTTCACTGACAGCGAATTACCTGGCGCAGGTGAAACGCAAGCGCCTCTATGGCGGCATCATCCTGATCCTGTTCGCGGCGCTGATGACCTCGGGCTGGATGGTCGCCGACGGGCGCAACGCGGGCGGATTCTGGAACGGCCTGCACCGTATCCTCGACTTCCCGACCGAGATCCTGAGCGAAGCCGCGCAGAACTGGCGCAACCTGCCGGGCCTGTTCGTGCACTACCTGCCCTCGCTGATCGAGACGTTGAACATCGCGGCGGTGTCCACCCTGTTCGGCGCCGGTCTGGCGGTGATACTGGCGATGCTGTCGACGCGGGGGCTGGCCCTGTGGCCCCGGATGATCCCGGTGTTTCGCCGGATGATGGATATTCTGCGTGCGGTGCCCGAGATCGTCATCGCACTGGTGCTGATCTTCATTCTGGGCGGCGGTCCGGTTCCGGCGATGATCGCAATCGCGCTGCATACCACCGGAGCGCTTGGCAAGCTGTTTTCCGAAGTTTCCGAAAATTGCGACCTGAAGCCTGTCGAGGGCCTGGAATCCGTCGGTGCCAACTGGCTGCAACGGGTCTGGTTCGGGGTCATCCCGCAGGTCGCGCCGAACTGGTCCTCCTACGCGCTGCTGCGGTTCGAGATCAACATCCGTGCCTCGGCGATTCTGGGCTTCGTGGGATCGGGCGGGATCGGATACGATCTCAAGACCTCGCTGCAATGGGGCATCGGCAAATATGACGAGGTGGTGGCGATCTTCCTGCTGCTGTTCGTGACGATCATGATCGTCGATCACTTCTCGGACCGCGCCCGCGCGCGCCTTGTGAAAGGGGGCCGGGTATGAGCATGGCCGCAACCGCACCGCAGCCCACGCTGCACAACACGATCACCCGCCGCTTCACGGCGCGCAAACGCCGCGCGCTGGCCGTGCCGCTGCTGATCGCCGCCTATCTGGTCTATGTGTTCTTCGCATTCGATCTGGCCGGGCTTGCCGGGCGGGCACGGCTGGATAACGGCGCGATCCTGCTGCGCGATTTCTGGTCCTACAAGACCCATGTCACCCGCGACAACCGCTCGGGCGAAGTCTCCGTCGCCGTCGAGGGCGAGCGCAAGGGCACCTATCCCGCCGGTCAGGCGCCCGACTGGGTGCGCCTGGGTGAAATCACCGAAATCGCCCTGCCCGGCGGCGCGCAGGTCCTGTATAACGGCCCTTCCGCCCGGATCGACATTCCCGACTTCGGGCAGATCACGGTCGCCCCCGAAGGCCGCAAGATCGCACTGACCCTGCCCGCAGGCGCGGCGCTGCCCGACTGGATCTCGGCCGCGCCGAACCGTGTCGACATCAATCGCGGCAAGTGGCGCTTTTCGATGACCCGCAGCCGGACCGAGGTGTTCCGCTATCAACCCGGGTGGGAGCTGTTCTTCTTCACCCTCGACAGCCCGTTTCACGGCAAATCCCTGCCCGAAATCATCGCCCTGGCCCTGTGGGAACCGCGACTGGACGCCACGCGCCCCAATATCGCCGCGATGGCCAGTGATTTCTGGACCAACCGGATGTGGCATCACCATCAGGTCTTCGGCGCCCTGGGCGAAACCGTGCTGATGGCCTTTCTAGGCACGATGGGCGCCGGGCTGATCGCGTTTCCACTGGCCTTCTTGGCCGCGTCGAATTTCGCGCCGGCGCGTCCTGTCCGGCTGGTGCTGCGCCGACTTTTCGACTTCCTGCGCGGCGTGGACGGCCTAATCTGGACCGTCATCCTCAGCCGCGCCTTCGGCCCCGGCCCGCTGACCGGGTCGCTGGCGATCCTGATGACCGACACCGGCACTTTCGGGAAAACCTTTTCCGAGGCGCTGGAAAATATCGACGGCAAACAGGTCGAGGGCATCACCTCGACAGGCGCAGGCACGCTGCAACGCGCGCGCTTCGGGGTGATCCCGCAGATCACGCCGGTCGTTCTCAGCCAGTTGCTGTATTACCTCGAATCCAACACCCGTTCGGCCACCGTGATCGGCGCGTTGGTGGGCGGCGGCATCGGTCTGCTGCTGACCCAGGCGATCATCACCCAGAAGGACTGGGAAGAGGTCTGCTATTACATGATCCTGATCGTGCTGATGGTGATGGCGATGGACAGCCTGTCGGGTTGGATCCGCCGCCGCTTCATCAAGGGCTGAGCGCCCGTTTCACCCCCTGACGCCTCCGGCGGGGGAGTATTTGGGCCAAGAAGAAATCGCGTGCTTCTTCTTGGCCCAAATACTCCCCCCAGAGGCAACACCCCAACCAGAGGCACGCCATGCCGAAACTGTCCCCGACCGACCCGCTGATCCATCCCGACTGTGAAATCGCGCAGTCCACCTTCGGCGCCTATACCGAGGTGGGGCGCGGATCGCGCGTGCTGCACTCGCATTTCGACGATTACGCCTATTGCGACCGGCTGTCGGACATTGCCAATACCACGGTCGGCAAATTCGCCAATATCGCGGCGATGACCCGGATCGGGCCGACCGATCATCCGTGGCAGAACGCCTCGCTGCACCATTTCCTGTATCGCTCGGAGTATTACTGGGCAGATGCCGAACCGGATGCCGCGTTCTTTGAACGCCGGGTCGCGCGGCGCACGCATCTGGGCCCCGACACCTGGATCGGGCACGGTGCCATCATCAAGCCTGACGTTACCGTAGGCGCGGGCGCTATCGTCGCCTCGGGTGCGGTGGTGACCCGCGATGTGGCGCCCTACATGATCGTCGCGGGTGTGCCCGCCGTGCCGCTGCGCGAACGCTTCCCGGCCCGGGTGGCCGAGCGGATGCAGGCCCTGGCCTGGTGGGACTGGAGCCATGAGCGGCTGCGCGCGGCCTTGCCGGATTTTCGCGCATTGCCCGCCGAGGCGTTCCTTGAGAAATACGAAGGTTAATCCTCGGGGGTGATGCTCAGCGCCACGCGGTCGCCCGCGAACCAGGTCACGCCATATTCCACCGGCTGACCGGCCGCGTCGATGTTCAGCGCCTCGGTGCGCAGGATCGGCGCGCCCTCGGCCACCCCCAGCAACAGCGCCCGCGGCCCGCGCGCAAGCTTTGCCGTGACCCGGGTCGAGGCGCGGGTGTAATCGGCCAGCCCCTGTTCGGCCAGCGCCGCGGTGACCGCGCCGAGCCGCGCCAGCGCCTGCGGCAGATCGGGGAAGCGCGCAGCCGGAAAGACCGAGCGGAACACGGCCAGAGGCAGGCCGTCGCCCTTGGAAATCCCCTCGAACACATGCACATGATCGCAGCCCAGTGCCGCGGCCTCGTCCGGGCTGGCGGGGCGGGTTTCGATCCGGGTCACCTCGCGCGAGGGGCTGCGCCCCGAGGCGGCGATATTCTGATGAAACCGCACACGCCGCCCCAGCGGGTAATCCGCGGGCGGGCGCCCCGCGACGAACACCCCCGCCCCCCGGCGCGACACCGTCAGCCCCTCGGCCCCGAGCGCGGCAATCGCCTGACGCACAGTATGGCGGTTGACGCCAAAGCGCGCGGCCAGATCCGCCTCGGTCGGCAGTTTCGCGCCTTCGGGGTAAAGGCCCTGCGCGATTTCACTGCGCAGCGTGGCGGCGATGGTTTGCCAGATCGGGGTGCGTGTCATGGAAGTTTCACTTGTTTGCGGCTGGGGCAACTGATTATGATTTGTCTAGTTGTATAGATACCTAGACAAGTTGGCAAGATGTCCAGATTGACCCAAGACCAGATCGCGCGGCAGGCCCGGATGGGGCTGCTGGCGCGGGCCTGCCCGGCCCGACTGGCCGCGCTGCTGCCCGATCCACCCGCATCTGAGTGGCTGCGCAAACCCGAGGTCGGCTCGGTCATGGTGCGCGGCCGCACAGGTGCCGTGGGCGCCCCCTTCAACCTGGGCGAGATGAGCGTGACGCGCTGTTCGCTGCAGCTGGCGGATGGCCGCGTGGGCCATGCCTATGTGCAGGGCCGCGACAAGGACCACGCGACACGCGCAGCCCTGGTTGACGCGCTGATGCAGGGGGCCGAGGCGGCGCAGATCGACGCCGCCGTTCTGGCGCCACTGGCTGCCGAGGAAGCGGCGCGCCGCACGGCGCGCGCTGCCCGCGCCGCGGCAACCAAGGTCGAGTTCTTCACGATGGTCCGGGGAGAGGATTGATGAGCACGCATCTGACCGGCGGCTTTACCGACGCGCCGACCCAATCCGCCCGCGCCTTTCGCACCGTGCTGGAGGCATTGGCCCGGCCCGGCCAGATCGGCACGCTGACGGGCGCCACGCCCCCCGCGCCGCTGTCGCCCGCGGCGGGTGCATTGCTGCTGACGCTGGCCGATCAGACGACGCCGGTTTACCTGGCGCCCCTGCATGACACTGCCGAAATCCGCGGCTGGATCACGTTTCACACTGGTGCGCCGTTTGTCACGCCCGAAGAGGCGGTGTTCGCACTGGGGCACTGGGCTGAGCTGCCGCTTTCACGCCTGTCCCCCGGCACGGCCGAATATCCCGACCGCGCCGCCAGCGTGATCGTGGAAACCGACGCGCTGGCCCCGGCCAATGCCTGCCTGACCGGCCCCGGCATCGCGACCCGGACCCCCGCGCGCCTGCCCGAAACCGCGTTCTTTCAATCCAACCGCAGCCTGTTCCCGCTGGGTCTGGATTTCTATTTCACCTGCGGCGATCAGGTTCTGGGCCTGCCCCGCAGCACCCGAGTGGAGGCGCTCTGATGTATGTGGCCGTGAAAGGTGGCGAACGCGCGATTGAAGCCGCGCATGACTGGCTGGCCGAGGAACGCCGCGGCAACCTCGAGGTGCCGGAACTGAGCATTGCGCAAATCCGCGCGCAGATGGCGCTGGCGGTGAACCGGGTGATGGCCGAGGGCTCGCTCTACGATCCCGATCTGGCGGCGCTGGCGATCAAGCAGGCGCGCGGCGATCTGATCGAGGCGGTGTTCCTGATCCGCGCCTATCGCACCACGCTGCCGCGTTTCGGTGGCTCGGTCCCGGTCGAGACCGACAAGATGGCGCTGATCCGGCGGATCAGTGCGACCTTCAAGGATGCGCCGGGCGGGCAGGTTCTGGGTCCGACCTTCGATTACACGCACCGTCTACTGGATTTCAAACTGATGGCCGAGGGCGCGGCGCCGCAGGCCCAGACCCGTGACGCAGCGCCCGAACCCGCGCCGCACATCCTGCAACTGCTGGACCGCGACGGGCTGATGGAACCGCAGCCGCGCCAAGACACCACGCCCCCCGATCTGACCCGCGCGCCGCTGGAACTGCCCGCGACCCGACCGCTGCGGCTGCAGGCGCTGACCCGGGGCGACGAGGGGTTCGTGCTGTCGATGGCCTATTCCACGCAGCGCGGCTATGGCCGGACCCATGCCTTCGTCGGCGAATTGCGGATCGGCACCGTGGCGGTGGAAATGGAGATCCCCGAGCTGGGCTTTGCCGTTGAAATCGGCGAGGTCGAGCTGACCGAATGCGAGACCGTGAACCAGTTCACCGGATCGAAAACCGAACCCCCGCAATTCACCCGCGGCTACGGGCTGGTCTTTGGCCAATCCGAGCGCAAGGCGATTTCGATGAGTCTGGTAGACCGCGCGCTGCGCTGGAAAGAACTGGGCGAGGAAGACACCGGCGCCCCCGCGCAGGATGAGGAATTCGTGCTGTATCACTGCGACAACATTCAGGCGACGGGGTTTTTGGAACATATCAAGCTGCCGCATTACGTCGACTTCCAGTCCGAACTGGAACTGATCCGCCGCCTGCGGGCCGAGGCGCAGGCCGCCGCCGCACATCAGGAGGCCGCCGAATGAACGCCCCTCATCACGACCCCGATTACAACTTCGCCTATCTGGACGAGCAGACCAAACGGATGATCCGCCGTGCGATCCTGAAGGGCATTGCCGTGCCCGGCTATCAGGTGCCCTTTGCCAGCCGCGAGATGCCGATGCCCTATGGCTGGGGCACTGGCGGGGTGCAGGTAACGGCGGCCTGTCTGGTGCCCGAAGACCGGCTGAAGGTGATCGACCAGGGCGCCGACGACACGACCAACGCGGTGTCGATCCGGCGATTTTTCCAGCGCACCGCAGGGGTGGAGGCGACCGAAAAGACCACCGAGGCCAGCGTCATCCAGACCCGCCACCGGATCCCGGAAACGCCGCTGGCCGAGGGGCAGATCCTTGTCTATCAGGTGCCGATCCCCGAGCCCCTGCGTTTTCTGGAACCGCGTGAATCCGAAACCCGGCGGATGCATGCGCTGGCCGATTACGGGCTGATGCATGTGAAGCTGTATGAAGACATCGCGCGGCACGGGGCGATTGCCACCGCCTATGCCTATCCGGTCGAGGTCGAGGGCCGCTATGTCATGGACCCTTCGCCCATTCCGAAATTCGACAACCCCAAGCTGGGCGGCAACCCTGCGATCCAGCTGTTCGGCGCTGGGCGCGAGCAGCGGATCTATGCGCTGCCGCCCTATACTGCCGTGCGCAGCCTGGATTTCGAGGACTACCCGTTCGAACCCAGCAAGGCCAACCACGATTGCGATCTGTGCGGCGCCTCGGGCAGTTATCTGGACGAGGTGATTACCGACGATCAGGGCAGCCGGATGTTTGTCTGTTCCGACACCGATTATTGCGAAACGCGCCGGAATGCGGGTCATCGCGGGCGCCTCTCGCCCGGGGAGGTCCGGTGATGGAGGGAGCTTTGAGTATTTCATCCAAGGAGAACCGGCAGTTCCGCGCCCCCGGCGACGGGCCGCTGTTGCGGGTCGCGGGGCTGAGCAAGTTCTACGGCGCGCGGACCGGCTGTGCCGATGTCAGCTTCGATCTGTGGCCGGGTGAGGTGCTGGGCATCGTCGGTGAAAGCGGATCGGGCAAGTCCACGCTGCTGTCGTGCCTGGCCGGGCATCTGACCCCGGATCGGGGGCAGGTGATTTTCGAAACCCGCGAGGGGCCGCGCGATACCGTCGCCATGGCCGAACCCGAACGCCGCCTTCTGGGCCGCACCGATTGGGCCTTTGTGCACCAGAACCCGCGCGACGGGCTGCGCATGGGGGTCTCGGCGGGCGGCAATGTGGGCGAGCGGCTGATGGCGGTGGGCGCGCGCAACTATGGTGCGATCCGTGAAAGTGCCGCCGACTGGCTGGGCCGGGTCGAGATTGATGCCGCGCGCATCGACGACCGCCCGCGGCAGTTTTCCGGCGGCATGCAGCAGCGCCTGCAGATCGCGCGCAACCTGGTGACCGGGCCGCGGCTGGTGTTCATGGATGAACCGACGGGGGGGCTGGATGTCAGCGTGCAGGCGCGGCTTTTGGATCTGCTGCGCGGGCTGGTGCGCGACATGGGGCTGGCGGTGATCATCGTCACCCACGATCTGGCGGTGGCGCGGCTGCTGGCGCATCGGCTGATGGTGATGAAAGATGGGCGCGTGATCGAACAGGGCCTGACCGATCAGGTTCTGGACGATCCGCAAGCCGCCTATACCCAGCTTCTTGTTTCTTCCGTGCTGCAGGTCTGACCCGATGATCGAGATCGAAAACCTTTGCAAAAGCTTCACCCTGCACAACCAGGGCAGCGCTGTCATTCCGGTGATGGCGGGGGCGCATCTGCGCGTGGCGCGCGGCGAATGCGTGGCGCTGACCGGGCAGTCGGGGGCGGGCAAATCCACTTTGATGCGGATGATCTGGGGCAATTACCTGGCGGCCTCGGGCATGATCCGGGTGGGCGGGGTGGATGTGACCCGCGCCACCCCGCGCGACATCATCGCACTGCGCCGCGAGACGCTGGGCTATGTCAGCCAGTTCCTGCGCGTGGTGCCTCGGGTGCCGACCCGCGTCGTGGTGGCCGAGCCGTTGCTGGCGCTGGGCGTGGCGCCCGAGGCCGCGCTGGCCCGCGCCGAGGATCTGCTGCGCCAGCTGAACATCCCGGCGCGGCTGTGGGATCTGTCGCCCACCACCTTTTCGGGCGGCGAGCAGCAGCGGGTGAACATCGCGCGCGGTTTCGCGCATGACTATCCGGCGCTGTTGCTGGATGAACCGACCGCCTCGCTGGATGGCGCCAACCGCGAGGTGGTGCTGGGCCTGATCGAGGCCGCCAAGGCGCGCGGCGCGGCGATCATCGGCATCTTCCATGACGAGGCCGCCCGCGCCCGGCTGTGCGAACGCGAGATCGACGTGACGCATTTCACACCGCAAAGGGCCGCCTGATGACCAAGGGACGTCTGATCGCCATCGTCGGCCCCTCGGGGGCCGGCAAGGACACGCTGCTGCGGCTTGCATTGGCCGCCGACCCGCGCCTGCATTGGGCGCGCCGCACGATCACCCGCCCCCCGGCCAGTTCGGAACCGTTCGAAAGCGTGAGCGAGGATGACTTCCTGCGCCGTCAGGCGGCGGGGGAATTTGCGCTGCACTGGGCGGCGCATGGTCTGCGCTACGGCATCGCGCACAGTGAAATCGCACGCACCGATGCCGGTCAGACGGTGATCTTCAACGGATCGCGCCGGGCCTTGCCGCAATGCCTTGCGGCCTTCCCGCAAATGGCGGTGATCGTCGTCACGGCCCCGCCAGCGGTGCTGGCCGACCGGCTGATCGCCCGAGGCCGCGAAACAGCCGAGGACATCCGCGCCCGGCTGGACCGGGCTGATTTCAAACTGCCCAAGGGCGTGGTTGCACAGTGGGTGATGAACGACACCACCCCCGAGGACGGCGCGCGCCGCCTTGCACGGCTGCTTCAGCCCGAAAGCGTGTGACGGGACAGCAGATGGAAACGCCCGGCCTGATCCTCGCCATAGAGGCAGATCTGCCCGATCGGAAACGGCCGGGTCAGATGCGGGCCGAACCACACCTCGGCCTCGGCCGCGAAACGCGCAAGGTCCGGTGCGGGCAGATCGCCCGTCAGCGTCATGTGAAAGCGGAATTCTTCCAGCACATAGGGATAGCCGAAGCGCGCGGTCAGCTCCTGCTGGCGCGGGCTGAGCGCGGACAGGTTGCGCCGCGCGATTTCCTCGGTCGTCAGCGGCGCACGGAACGGCTCGAACCGGGTCACCACCTCGGCGCAAAGGTCGCGCAGGGCGGTCTCGTCCCCCTCGGGGCGCAGGGCCAGGAACCGCCCGGCCAGCACGTCGATCCGCAACCCGTCCAGCGTGACCGGCGCAAGATGCGCGGCCTGGGCGGCCATCGCCTCGGCCAGATCGTCGGGCTGCACCCCCTCGGCCAGCCGGAACGGGGCCTTCAGCGTCGCGTGAAACCCGTATTTGCGCGGCGCGGCGGTGGCTTCGGCCAGCCCGGCAATCGGCGGCTGCGGCACGGTGCGGCCGCCTTCGACATCCCACCCCAACCAGTCCGCCGCGGCCTGCATCAGCGGGCCTGCGGGCGGGGCAAAGTAAATCGCGTATCGTTTCATCTGTTCCATGCGCTCGCTATCGCGCCCTATTGTCACCTGAGTGTGACACATCCCGCGCCATAAGCGCCCCTGTCGCTCCTTTCGTCAATCCAAGGCCTGATCCCATGACCGAAACCATCCTCGCCAATGCCATGCTCGTTCTGCCCGAACAGTGCTTCACCGGATCGCTGCATCTGGCCGACGGGCGGATCACCGCGATCGAGCCGGGCGATGCGGTGCCTGCCGGGGCCATCGACTGCGGCGGCGATATGGTGATGCCCGGCCTGATCGAACTGCACACCGACAACCTGGAACGTCATATCGAGCCGCGCCCCAAGGTCGACTGGCCCCATGCCGCGGCGATCATCGCGCATGATGCGGAACTGTGCTCGGTCGGGATCACCACGGTGTTCGACGCGCTGCGGGTGGGGTCGGTCGTGTCGAACGGTCGTGCGAATTACAGCGAATATGCCCGCGCGCTGGCCGATGAGATCCTGGGCCTGCGGGCCGAAGGGGCGTTGCGGATCAGCCATTATCTGCATCTGCGCGCCGAGACCTGCTCGGAAACGCTGATCGAGGAGCTGGCGAAATTCGGCCCCGAGGATCGCGTCGGCATCGTCAGTCTGATGGATCACACCCCGGGCGAGCGGCAGTTCCGCGACGTGACCAAGCTGCGCGATTATGTCTGCGGCAAGCACGGGCTGAGCCATGACGAGTTCGAAAACCATGTCGCGCAGCAGGTTGCGCTGAAAAACCGGCTGGGCGCCGCGCACGAGGCCGCCACTGTCGCCGCCGCCGGACGCTTTGGCGCGGTGCTGGCCAGCCATGACGACACCACCGCCGAACAGGTCGCGCGTTCAGCCGCGCATGGCGTGCATTTCGCCGAATTCCCGACCACACTCGAGGCCGCGCAGGCCTGCCACGCGCATCATATCGCGGTGATGATGGGTGCGCCGAACCTGATCCGGGGCGGGTCGCATTCGGGCAATGTCGCGGCGCATGATCTGGCGCGGGCGGGATACCTTGACATCATCTCGTCGGATTATGTGCCCTCGGCGCTGTTGTCGGCGGCACTGATGCTGGGCGATCTGTGGGCGGACCTGCCGCGGGGCATCGCCACCGTCACCCGCGCCCCCGCCCGGGCCGTGGGCCTGACCGACCGCGGCGCGCTGGAAATCGGCGCGCGGGCCGATGTGATCCGGGTGCGGCGGATCAATGGCGCGGGGGCAATTCGCGGCGTCTGGGTGCAGGGCGCGCGCGTCGGCTGAGCGCCCGGCGGCAGGGGCACGGCGTTACACAATCGTAACCAACCGGTCAAAAAACCGTCAGGCACGGCTGCTATGGGCTCGGGCATCGCGCCGCGAAGGGGCGCATTTTCCAAAGGGAACACCATGTCCATCACGCGTCGTACTGCACTGAAACTGACCTCTACCGCGCTGGCCGCGCCGATGATCCTGCGCGCCACCGACGCGCTGGCCTCGTCGGGCAGCGTCAAGGTTCTGGCCTGGCAGGACTACATCCAGCCCAATATCGCCGAGAAATTCGAAGCCGACACCGGCATCAAACTGGACCTGACGACCTTCGGCTCGAACGACGAGGCGGAATCGACGATCCGCGCGAATGGCGGCAAGGGCTTTGACATCGTGTTCCCGTCGATCACCAACTCGGCCAGCTATGTCGACGGCAATGGCGACAGCTATTTCGCCGCCGTGCCCGCCGATGTGAACGTGGGTGCGGTGATCCCGTCCTTCCTGCGTGACAGCGCCACGCTGGGTGGCCAGCACAACGGCGAACAGATCCTGCTGCCCTTCGACTGGGGCACCGAAGGCATCACGCTGAACCGCAAGGAACTGGATATCGCCGACGCCGATCTGTCCTATGGCGACATGTTCCGCCCCGAGGCCAAGGGCAAGGCCGCCTTCCGCCAGAAATCGGCGATCATGGGTGTCGGCCTCTATCTGGATGCGACCGGCGAAGTGCCCTCGAACCGGATGCTCGATGTCTACAAATCCGAAGACGACGCCCGCCGCGTGTGGGGCAAGGTTGCGGAATGGATGGTGGCGCATAAGGAAAACTTCGGCGCCTTCTGGAACAACGCGACCGAGGCGACCGCCGCCTTCAAGGATGCCGGCTGCATCATCGGCCAGACCTGGGACACCACCGGCCTGCTGCTGAACCGCGAAAACGCCGATTTCGTCTATCGCGCCCCGAAAGAGGGCATCATCACCTGGCTGGACAGCTTCGGCATGCTGAAGCAGGCGGAAAACCCGCAGCAGGCGGTGGCCTTCATGAACTTCATGCTGCAGCCCGAAGTGGGCGGCATGTTCGCCAACAACACCGGCTACAACTCGGCCGTGGCGGGCGCGGCAGAGTTCGCCTCCGAAGACTTCAAGCGGCAGTTCAACGAAGTCTACACCGAGGCGGTGCTGTCGAACATGTGGTGGTGGCAGGCCGACACCCCGTTCTTCGCGCCGATCCGCAACGAGATGGTCGAGATCATCACCAACGCCTGATGTCAGGCCGGGGCGCGGCGCATCGCGCCCCCCAAAATCCGGCGCGCGGCCCCGGTCGCGCGCCCATTTCTTGAAACGGATCACAACGATGCATGGCCAGGACGTTCGGCTCGAAACGGTCGAGATCACCTATCCCAACGGGTTTCGCGCGGTGCAGCCCACCGACCTGACCATCGAGGCGGGCGAGTTCTTTTCGATCTTGGGTCCCTCGGGCTGTGGCAAGACCACGCTGTTGCGGGCGGTCTCGGGGTTTGTGCAGCCCAGCCGCGGGCGTGTGCTGATCGGTGGCGCCGATATGGCCGGCAAGACGCCCGACCAGCGGCCGACCGCGCTGATCTTTCAGAACCTTGCGCTGTTTCCGCTGATGAGCGTGCGCGACAATGTGGCCTTCGGGCTGGAGGCGCGCGGCGTGCCCAAAGCGCAGCGCCACGCCCGGGCCGAGGAATTGCTGGCGCTGGTCGCGCTGGCCGATCAGGCGGGCAAGAAGCCGACAGAACTGTCGGGCGGGCAACGTCAGCGCGTGGCCATCGCGCGGGCGCTCGCGGTGGAGCCTGCCGTGCTGCTGCTGGATGAACCGCTGTCGGCGCTGGACCTGAAACTGCGCCAGCACATGCGCGCCGAATTGCGCGCGATCCAGCGCAAGACCGGCGTGACCTTCATCTACATCACCCACGATCAGGGCGAGGCGCTGGCGATGTCGGACCGGATCGCGGTGATGAACGCGGGGCGGATCGAACAGGTCGGCCCCTGCGACGAGGTGTATTCGCGCCCCGATACCGCCTTCGTGGCGTCCTTCGTGGGCGAGGTGAACCGCCTGCCCGGCACGATCACCCGCAACGCCGACGGGCTGGCGGTGATCGACACCGCCTTGGGGCCGATCACCGCCGTGAACCCCAAGGCCCTGCCCGAGGGGGCGCCCGCTTCCGTCTTCGTCCGCCCCGAAGCGCTGAGCCTTGCGCCGGTGTCCGGTGACAACCGGATCAGCGCGCGGGTCGAGCGGCGCGATCTGGAAGGCCCCTTCATTACCCTGCACCTGCGCGCCGAACCCGCGGGCGTGGCACTGGCCGCGCAGATGGCCAATATCGGCACGCCTGTCGCACCCGGCGCGCTGGTCGAACTGGGCTTTGCCCCGCAATCGGCCATCGCCCTGCCCGAAGGCGCACTGGCGCAGACCGGCACCGAAGATATGGCCGCGCAATGAAACATCTGATCGACAGTTACGGCCGGGTGCTGACCGCAATCTTCGTGCTGGCGGTGGGGTTCTGGGCGCTGCTGCTGATCGTTCTGCCGCAGGGCACGATTCTGGAACGCGCGCTGACCCTGCCCAAACGGCAGCTTGACAGTTCGGTCGCGGCAACGCTGCGCGGCGACGCGGTCACCTGCCTGTCGGTGCTGGGCACCTATCTGGACAGCGACACGACCACGGCCGCGCAGAACGGCGGGCTTGCGATCCCCTCGATGAACAGCGCGCCGAAGGTGCCGACGATGGCGGTGCCGTCCTTTGGCGCCTCGGCCAGCGCGACACGTCCCTATATCCTGCAATGCGACCGTGCCAACACCCATCAACGGCTGAGCCGTGACGCGGACGAGGCCTGGCTGGACAAAGCCTACGATCTGCCGCCGCTGCGGGTTGTCGACACCGACCCGATCGCACGGCAGATCGACCAGGCCAGCGAGATCCGCGATCTGGCCGGGGCGCTGGCCACCCGGTTGCAGCAAGAAGAGGCACAGCGATCGAACCTGTCGCTGAACAACTTCCGGGTGCTGGTTTCGGCCACCCGCATTCCGCTGTCGGCCGAGATGAAAGCGGCCGAGGATGCCGCCTTGTCGAACCGCCTTTACGGCCTGCTGGGGATGCGGTTTGAGGTTGACGGCCAGACCTATGAACGGCTTGGCCTGACCAACCTGACGCGCACTTTGTTCTTTGCGGTGATGGTCACCGGGCTTGCCCTGCTGATCTGCTATCCGATCGCGTTCAAGGCCGCGCTGGCCACGCCCGCCGACCGGCAGATCTGGCTGATGCTGGGGCTGATCATTCCCTATGCGATTGTCGAGTTGATGCGGATCTACGCCTGGACCACGATCATCGACAATCAGGGTCTGATTAATGCCGTTCTACTGTGGGCCGGGCTGGTGGCCGAACCCGTGCAGTTCACCCGCATGCCCGGCACCGTCTTTGTGGTCATCGCCTACACCTATGTGCTGTTCATGGTGTTCCCGATGCTGAACGTGATGAGCACGCTGGACCGCAACCAGTTGGAAGCCGCCCGCGATCTGGGCGCGTCAAGCTGGCGGATGCATTGGCGCGTGGTGATCCCGCATGCCAAGCCGGGCATCGCGGTGGGCTGCATTTCCACCTTCATGCTGGCGGCGGGGGCGTTTTCGGTGCCGCGGATCATCTCGCGCGGGTTGCAGGCGGAATGGTTCAGCCAGACGATCTATAACAAGTTCTTCGAGAGCGAGAATTCCAACGTCGGCGCCGCCTATTCGCTGGCCTATACGGTGGTCTGTTTCGGTCTGGTGGCGCTGTTCATGTGGGCCATGCGCACCCGGCTGCGCGACTTCGCGAGGGTGCAATGACATCGACCCGGCTGCTCAACGCTTATACCTGGGCCTTTCTGGCCTTCATGTTCGCGCCGCTTTTGCTGATGGTGCTGAGTTCGTTCAACGACATCTCGCCGCCGTCGGTCACCGAATGGCACGGGTTCACGACGAAATGGTATCGCTTCTTCTGGATGCCCGAGGCCGAGCTGCGCGCCGATCCGGTTCTGCGGGTGCTGGACCGCGGCCGCTTCATCGGATGTTTTGGCAATTCGCTAAGCGTGGCGGCGATTGTCGTGCCGCTGGCCCTGGTGATGGGGCTGTCGGGCGCGGTGATGCTGACGCGCTGGCAGTCGCGGGCCAACGGGTTGTTGTGGTGGGTGCTGCTGTCGCCGATGCTGGCGCCGGGGATCGTGCTGGGCCTGTCGGCGCTGGTGTTCTGGGGGCGGCTGGGGGTGAACGCGGGGCTGTTCACCATCATCATGGCGCAGGCCACCTTCATTGCGGGCTATCCGATGCTGGTGCTGATGGCGCGGCTGCAACGCCAGCCGGTCGAGCTGGAGGAAGCCGCGCGCGATCTGGGCGCCTCTGCGCTGCGCAGTTTTCTGCGCATCACCCTGCCGTTTCTGGCGCCGGCGCTGATTTCGGCGGGGGTGATCTCGTTCATGGCGTCGCTCGAAAACTACAACACCACGATGTTTGCCAAGGGCGGCGCCTGCACCTTTGCCACCGAAATCGGTGCGATGGCGCGCAACCCCAACGGCCACCCGCCGGTGATCAACGCGGTCGGCGCGGTCATCATCCTGTTGACGGTCAGTTTCGCGTTGGGGCATGCCCTCTTGAAACGCCGCGAAGCCGCCAAGGGGGTCTGATGCAGATCATCGCACGCTGCCATCCCGCGCTAGAGCCGATCTTGCCCAAACCGCAGCCCGCCGGGCGGATGCTGCCCGACTGGCTGCGCGAAATGCCCGCGCAGGTCGAGGCCCCCAGCCTGGGCGGCGCGCCGATCCGCACGCTGAAACATTGCCCGCCGTTTCTGGATGCGATGGGGCTGGGGCTGATGATCCCGCTGGCGACCGATCTGCATGTCGCGGGCGGGCAGATCAGCTGGGACTGGGACCCGCCCATAATCACCGATGCGCCGATCACCCGCGCGCCGCTGGGCGCCCATGTGCCCGAACAGGCGCAGGCCGCGCCCTTGCCGCTGGCCCCCGGGGCGCTGGTGCTGAAATTCACCAATTTCTGGACGTTGCAGGCGCCGGAAGGGTGGGACTTGCTGTTCACCCATCCGCTCAACCGCGCCGATCTGCCCTTCGTCACGCTTTCGGGGCTGGTCAGCGCGGATCGCTTCGGTCTGGGCTATGTGCATTTTCCCGCGCTCTGGACCGCGCCCGATTTCGAAGGCACCCTGCCTGCGGGCACGCCGGTGGCGCAGGTGATCGCGGTGCCGCGCGGCCAGCCCGGGCTGGAACTGGCCACGATGAGCCCCGACGAAATCGCCGAAAGCCGCAGCATTCAAGAGGCGCTGCAGGCCACCCCCGGCCACTACCGCAAGAATTTCCGCGCCTGAACCTCAGCCCAGCCGCAGCGGCAATGCCCCCTTCGCGACCCGCGTCAGCGCCTTGAGCGCCACCGGCCGGATCTGCGGATCTGCCAGCAGACGCGCGCGCAAGTCCGCGGCCGGTTCGCCCAACTCGCAGGCACAGCGATAGCGCGCGGCCAGTGCCTCGGCATCGGTTTCGGGCAGCGCGGCGGCGGCCTGCGCCGCCTCTGCCCATTCGCCCAACCGCAGCGCCACGCGCATCAGGTTGCGCGCCGCATCCCCATCGCGCGGGTCCAGCGCCCAGGCCTGCCGAAACGCCAACCGTGCTGCGGGCAGGTCGCCGGTCGCAACCTCGGCCCGGCCGATTTCAAACCAGGCCCGCGCATAGTTCGGATCGCGCAGCACCGCACGCCGCAGCCAGGGCAACATCTGATCGGCCTGGCCCTGCGCCTCCAGCACCTTGGCCAGGTTGTAATGCACCTGCGCGGGGGCGGCTGGATGCGCCGCCGCACGCCGCAACAGCTGTGCAGCGCCCGCCCAGTCCTGTGCGGCAATCATCTGCGGAAGGCGTGTCAGATCTATCATCCCCGCCACATCGCAGAATTTCGTGACACCGGCACGACACTGTCACACCGCTGTCGCGATCCCGCGCGATGACCGCACCAACCAACGAGGACCTTCATGCACCAGCTTTTCGACACCACCCGCCCGTTCTTTCGTGGCAACCTGCATACCCATTCGACGCTGTCCGACGGCGTGCTGGAACCCGCCGAGGTCTGCCGCCGTTACCGCGCCGAGGGCTATGATTTCATGGCGCTGACCGATCATTTCGTGGGGCTTTACGGCTATCCGATCGCCGACACGCTGCCGTTCCGCACCGAAGGCTTCACCACCCTGCTGGGGGCCGAACTGCATTCCGGCCCGCTGCAGAACGGCGAGGTCTGGCATATTCTGGCGGTCGGCCTGCCCGCCGATTTCGCCCCCGCCCGCAGCCCCGATTTCTTTCCGCTGCACGATCAGGAGACCGGCCCCGAAATCGCCCGCCGTGCGGTCGAGGCGGGCGCCTTCGTCGCCATCGCCCATCCGCATTGGTCCGGCCTGACGCAGGACGACGCCCGCAGCCTTGAAGCCGCGCATGCGGTCGAGGTTTACAACCACGGCTGCGCCACCGGTTGCGACCGTGGCGAAGGGTTCCTGACGCTTGACCTGCTGCTCAGCGAAGGTCGCCGGTTGAGTGCCGTCGCCACCGATGACGCGCATTTTTCCGAACCCGATCATTTCGGCGGCTGGGTCATGGTGAACGCGCCCGAAAACACCCCCGAGGCCCTGCTGGCCGCGCTGAAGGCGGGCGAGCACTATTCGACCCAAGGCCCCGAATTCCGGCAGGTCAGCTGGAACGCGGATCGGATCACGGTTGAAAGCAGCGCGGTTGCCTCGGTCATCGTGCAGGGCCATGGCTGCGCCGCGCTGGCCCATCACGGCCATTCGCTGACCCGCAGCACGATCGACCTGACGCGCTTTGCCCATTCGCCCTGGATTCGCGTGACGCTGATCGACGCAGCGGGGCGGCGGGCCTGGTCGAACCCGATCTGGCGCGAGATCGCCTAGGCGGTCAGGCTGCCCATCGCCAGTTCGACGATTTCATCGGTGATTTCCTGCTGGCGCAGCTGGCGCCCGCGGGTAATCAGCCCGTCGAGCGTGTCATTGACGTTGCTTTGCGCGGCGATCATCGCCCGCATCCGGGCGCGGTTCTCGGCGGCGAAGGACAACATCACCGCCTCGCTCAGTTCGGCGAAAACATATTCCTCGATCAGGCGGGCCAGCAGCGCAGGTGCGGGCAGCGCGATGCGCGGGGCCGCAGTCTGCGCGGGCTGCACAAAGCGGCTCAGATCGAAAGGCAGCAACTGGCGGGTCTGGGGCATTCCCTCTTCCGGCCCGTCCGGCTGCGCGCAAATCACGGTGATCTTCACCAGCTGTTCTTCGGTCATCCGGCGATAAAGCGCGTCGGTGATCCGGTCGGCAAGCGCCGCCGCCTGATCGGGATGCGCGATCATCGGCGCCGACCAGGCCACCGCCTGCCCCTGCGCCTCGGCCGCCAGAAGGCCACGGTCGCCCACGATCAGCAGATCGTGCCGCCGCGCCGGATCTTGCGCCATCAATGCGGATGCCGCGGTCAGAATCCGCTCGCTGAACGCGCCGGCAAAGCCCTGCTCGGCGCAGAAGGCCACGATGGCATGGCTGCCCGGCCCGGCCGGACCCGGCGCCGCGCGGTCGGTGGCGGGCATCAGCGCCAGCGCCTGCCCGATCGCCCCGCCGATCGTGTCGGAAAAGGCGCGGATGCTGGCCAGATGGCGCTGCGCCTCCTGCACCCGCGCCGCCGCGATTCCACGCATCGCGGAAATCACCGCCGAAAGCTTGTGGACCGTGCCGATCCGGCTTTCGACATCGACCAGCCGCCCCGTCATGGCGCAGGCCCGGGGGCCGGAGTGCCCGGCCCCATCTGCCGCGCCAGACCGGCCACCAGTTCCGCCAGCGCCTTGCGCCCCTGCGCGTCCAACTGGCCGCTTTGCGCCAGATCGGCCAGCAGATCGCCGCCCTGCGCATCCAGATAGCCGGGCAGTTGCGCGCGCAGATCGGCCAGCGCCTCGGGCGGCAGCGTGTCGAACACGCCCTCGGCCAGCGCCGCCAGCAGCGCGACCTGATCGACCATCCGCAGATTGGCATAGCGCGGCTGGGTCAGCAGCGCGCGGATCCTTTCGCCCCGGGTGATCTGCGCCGTGACGCGGGTGTTGGAAATGCCGCCGAAGCGGGTGAACATCTCCAGTTCCAGAAACTGCGCGTAATCGAGCCGCACCCGCCCCGAAACACTGCGCAGCGCCGCCTTCTGCGCCTTGCCGCCCACGCGGCTGACGCTCAGGCCGACATCGACCGCCGGGCGCTGGTTGGCAGCGAACAGATGGCTCGACAGCACGATCTGCCCGTCGGTGATCGAAATCAGGTTGGTCGGGATATAGGCCGACAGGTTGCCCGCATCGGTTTCGGCAATCGGCAGCGCGGTCAGCGATCCGCCACCCTTTTCCGCCGACATCTTCGCGGCACGCTCCAGCAGGCGCGCATGCAGATAGAACACATCGCCCGGATAGGCCTCGCGCCCGGGTGGCTCGCGCGTCAGCAGGGCCAGTTCGCGGTGGGTGGCGGCGTGATGCGTCAGATCGTCGATCACGATCAGCGCATGCTGGCCCCGGTCGCGGAAATATTCCGCCATGCTCATGCCCGCGAAGGGGGCGATCCATTGCAGACCGGGGGCGGCAGAAGCAGCACCCACGACGAAGATGCAGCGTTCGGGCGCGCCATAGCTGCGCACCGCCTCGATCACCCGCTCGACCGCGGTCGCGCGCTGGCCGATGGCGACATAGACGCAGATCACATCGCTGTTCTTCTGGTTGATGATCGCATCGACGGCCAGTGCGGTCTTGCCGGTGGCACGGTCACCCACGATCAGCTCGCGCTGACCCCGGCCAAGGGCAAACAGCGCGTCCACCACCAGCACCCCGGTTTCCACCGGGTCCGAGACCGGGTCGCGTTCGATGATCGCGGGCGCCGGGCGTTCGATCGGCCAGGTCTCGGTCTGCCCCAGGGCGGGGCCGCCGTCCAATGGCCGGCCCAGCGGGTCGACCACCCGGCCCAACAGCGCCTCGCCCACCGGCACCTGCAGCACCTCGCCGGTGTCGACGACCCGCTGACCGGCGGTGACCGCCGCGGTGTCATCTAGCAGAACGGCGGCGATCTCGTCCCGGTCGAGCGCCTGCGCGAACCCATATTGCCCACCTTCGAACCGCAGCAGCGCATTCAGCCGCACATCGGGCAGGCCGGTGACATGGGCGATCCCGTCGGCGGTCTGCCGCACGCGGCCGATGGCCTCGGCCTGCGGCGCCAGCGCGGTGCGGGCCAGCACATCACGGCCGTGGTCCAGCCAGTCGGGCGTTGGTGCCGCGGGGGATCTGTCCTCAGTCATGCCGGGTCAGCTCCTGCGTGATACGCGCCAGATCGGCACGGAAATTGTTGTGGACCACCGCATGCGGCGTTTCGAGTTCAAGCCCCGCGATCAGCGCAGGGTCAACCTCGGGGGCCAGCGTGACAGGGCGGCCCAGCACCTGCGCCAGCGCGGCGTTCAGTGCGTCAGACTCGGGTGCGTTCAGCGCCCGGGCCGCGCGCAGACGCAACGGTCCCTCGGCCCCGATGCTGGCACGGGTGTCCTCGGGCAGGGCCGCGACCGCCGCGGCCAGCCCGTCGATGAAGCCCATGATCCGGGCCTCTTCGGGCAGCCGCTGCAGCAGCCGCGCGGCAATGTCGCCCGCCAGAAGTGCGGCCTGATCGGATAGCGCGCGGGCCTGATCGGCACGGGCCTGCGCCAGATCGGCCAGTGCCGTGCGGCGCGCGGCTTCGGCCTCGGATTGCGCGGCGGCGAGCAGGGTTTCCTTCTGATGGGCGGCCTCGGCCTGCGCTGTCGCCAACATCTGCTGGCGCTGCGCGGCCAGATCGGCCGCCGCGGCACGGGCGGCATCGCGGCTGGCCTCGGCCTCGGCCAGCGCGGCCTTCGCCTTCGCCAGATCGGCCCCGGCCAGCGCCTGCCGTTCGGCGATGATCCGTGCCACCGGGCGGAACAGGAACCGCCCCAGCACCCAGATCAGCACCAGAACATTGACCGTCTGCAGCCCGAGCGTCCACCAGTCTATCTGCATGGTACGGGTCCGGTTACTGCACGAAAGGATTGGCGAACAGCACCAAGAGCGCGATCACCAGACAGTAGATCGCCATCGTCTCGATCATCGCCAGACCGACGAACAAGGTGCGCGACAGCGTGCCCGCGGCCTCGGGCTGGCGGGCGATGGCATCCATTGCGGCGGCCACGGCGCGGCCCTCGGCCAGGGCCGGGCCGATCGCGCCGAAGGACACGGCCAGCGCGGCGGCCAGGATGGAGACGATTTCAATCAGATTGGTCATGCGCGGTCCCTTTCGGTTCGGACGACTTGCGGAGGGGGGCTTCGCCCGCGGCGGCCCCGATGAAAACGGTGCTGAGCACCGCGAAGATATAGGCCTGCACGGCGCCGGTCAGCACATCCAGCGCCATCAGCGGGATCGGCACCAGCAGACCGGCCAGCGACAGGATGATGCCGACGACGAAGACGCCGCTCATCACATTGCCGAACAGCCGCACCACGAGCGAGAAGGTGCGGGTGATCTGTTCGATCAGGTTGAGCGGGATCATCACCCAGCTTGGCTCGGCGAAGGTGCGCAGATAGCCCGCCAGGCCGCGCGCGCGGATGCCGAACCAGATCGTCGCGACAAAGACGATCAGCGCCAGCGCCGCATCGGTTTCAAGCGCGGCGGTGGGTGGCTCGATGCCGGGGATCAGCGAGGACCAATTGGCCAGCAGCACGAAGATGAAGATCGTGCCGATCAGCGCGCGATAGGGGGCGGGGTCGCGTTGCATCGTGTCGCGGATCTGCCCCTCGATGCCGGTGACCAGAAGTTCCAGCACCAGTTGCAGCTTGCCGGGCGTCACGCTCAGCCGGCGGGTGACGAGCAGGCAAAACAGCGTCGTGGCGGCGATGATGCCCCAGGTGACGACGACCGGCGCGGTGATCGGCACCGGACCGATGTGGAACAGGGTTTCGAGGGTCAGCGGCGAATTCATGCGCGCGCCCTCCGCAGCACCCAGGCGCGGGCGGCCAGAATGCCCAAGGCGCCCGCCAGCAGGGGCACGGCGCCCAGTTGCGCCAACGCCGCCAGCCCCGCGACCAGCAGGCCAAACCGCGCCAGTTGCAGCGCCAGCGCGGCCAGCACCGCCCCGCCCGCGGTATAGATCCGCGTCACCCGATGCAGGCTGAGGAAATGCACCGCGCCCAGCACCAGCCCGGCGGCAAGGCCCACTGCGGCCAACGCGGGCAGGGGCAGATTGGTCAGGGTGTCGAAGGTCGCGCTCATGTCCGGTGCATCCATTTCCACGCCGCGTGAAAGCCGATCACCGCGCCCAGGCCGATGCCCGGCGCTGAGAAGAACACGCCCGTGCCGAACCGATGATCCAGCCAGCGGCCCAGCACCAGCCCCAGCAGGATCGGCACCACGATGGCCCAGCCCAGAATCCCGATCTGGCCCAGCCGCGCGCCCAGCGACGGCTCCGGGTCGGCCCGGCCAAGGGCGGCACGTTCGGCGGCGCGGCGGGCGGCTTCGGCCAGGTGATCGGGGTCTTGCGGGGTCTGGGTCATGTGCCCTCCTCGACCTGCATCGCGGCGGCGTCCCCCGGGGCCGGGTGGTCCAGCGCCGAAACCGCACCGGGGCGCAGATAGCGCATCATCTGGCGCACGGCGTTGGTGTGCAGCCGCATCTGCTCGGCCCGTGCGCGGCGGTCAGCGTCGGCCTCTTCGGCGCGCAGGGCGGCCACCTCGGCCTCCAGCTTCGGCAGATCGGTGCCCAGCGTCGCCTGACGGCAGGCGACGGAAACGCGGGTGCCACCCGTCACGCTCAGCACCCCGCCGCGCAGCGCGCAGAACTGCGGCGCACCATCGCGCCCGTGCCAGCGCAAGACCGACGCGGGCAGCACGGTCAGGAAATCGTCATGCCCGGGCAGGATGCCGAAACTGCCGGTCTCGTCCTCGGCGCGCAGGGCGGTGACATCGGGGGCGTCGACCAGCAGGCGCATGGGCGTGGTGATCGTCAGATGCAGGCTGCCCGAACTCATGCCGCCCCCTTCTGCGCCGATGCGCGGGCGGCCTGTTCCTTGTCGCGGCCTTCCTGAAGGTTGCCGATCATGTAGAGCGAGCTTTCATCCCAGTCGTCGCACTCGCCCGCCAGGATCGCCTTGCAGCCCGCGATGGTGTCGGCCACCGGGACCGAGCGGCCGGGCAGGCCGGTGAAGGCCTCGGTCACGGTGAAGGGTTGGGTCAGGAAACGCTGCAACCGGCGCGCGCGTTCGACGATCTGGCGGTCGTCGCGGCCCAGCTCCTCCATCCCCAGCAGGGCGATCACATCCTGCATTTCGCGGTATCGCTCGATCGCGCGGCGCACGTCATTGGCCACCTGCACATGATCGGCGCCCAGCACCAGCGGATCGAGCAGGATCGAGGACGAGGTGATCGGGTCGATCGCCGGATACATGCCATCGGCCGCCATCGCACGCGACAGCACCACCATGCTGTCGACATGGGCGGCGATGGTCATCACGGCGGGGTCGGTGAAATCGTCGGCGGGCACATACACCGCCTCGATCGCGGTGACGGCAGCCCCACCCACCGAGGCGATGCGTTCCTGTAGCGCGGCCACCTCGCTGGCCAGCGTCGGCTGATAGCCCACGCGCGAAGGCAGCCGCCCCAGCAGGCCCGACACCTCGGCCCCCGCCTGCACGAAGCGGAACACGTTGTCGATCAGCAGCAACACGTTCTTGTGCTGCTCGTCCCGGAAATATTCAGAAATCGCCAGCGCGGTCATCGGCACCCGCCAGCGTGCGCCGGGCGGTTCGTTCATCTGGCCATAGACCAGAACGGTGCGGTCCAGAACGCCCGCATGGGTCATGTCCTGCAGCATCTCGTGCCCTTCGCGCGACCGTTCGCCCACCCCCGCGAAAACGGAGATGCCCTGATAGCCCGCGACCATCGCGTTGATCAGTTCCATCACCAGCACGGTCTTGCCCACGCCCGCGCCGCCGAACATCGCGGCCTTGCCACCCTGCGCCAGCGGGGTCAGCAGGTCGATGACCTTGATCCCGGTCTGAAAGATCGTCGAGGCACCGGCCTGCGCGCGAAACTCCGGCGGCGCGCGATGGATCGAGCGGCGCGGCACATCCGCGCCCAGCGCCGGCTTGCCGTCGCCCATGTCACCCGTCACGTTCAGCAACCGCCCCAGCACCGCATCGCCCACCGGCACCTGCAACGGACCGCCCGCGCGCCGCACCGGCAGCCCGCGTTTCAGCCCGGATGTGGCCTGCAACGCGATGGTGCGCACCGTGACCGGGTCCAGATGCGCCTGCACCTCGACCGTGACGGGCGCCATGTCGGGGTCGGTGATCTGCAGCGCCTCGTTGATCGCGGGCAGATCGCCAGCCGCAAAGCTGACGTCGATCACCGCACCACGAATGGCGACAACGGCTCCGGCCCCGGGCTGTGGTTCTGTCATCTCTGGCTCCGTCGCGGTTCGCAGAAGGGGACGGGCCGACTGTGCGCCCGCAGCGCGGCGGGGTCAAACGCTTTGCAGCCTGCGCGCAGGTCACATTCGCTTGCCCGACCGCAGGGTTAGCCGCCCTGCCCGTTCGGGAAGGTCTCGCGCCAGCGGCGGATGAATTGCGCACGTTTCTGCTGATCGCGCGCGACCAGCAGCGCAGGTGCGATACGGATGGGCCGGGCGCTGGTGTCATGCGCCCCCGCCTGCGCGGCACCGCCCTCGGCCACCAGACCCGAGGCCGCAAGGATTGCCTGCCCCTGCGTGGAGAGCAGGAAATCCAGCAATGCCGCCGCCGCGACCGGATGCGCCGCCGCGCGCGGGATCATGTAGCCGCGCGACAGAACCAGCGTGTAATCCGCAGGCCAGACCCGCGCCACATCCGGCGCGGCCGCACTGTCCGCATAAGACCCAAGCACATTGTAGGCGATCAGATAGCGGCCCTGCGACACGCCCTGAATGATCTCGGCCGAGCAACAGGTGGCAATCGCGCCCGACCGCCCGAAACCTTCCAGCAGCGCGCCGAAGGTCGTGGCCTCCAGACTGTCGACGAAGGCGAACAGGTAGCCCAGCCCGGACGCCTCGACATCATAGGTCGCGACCCGCCCGGCATAGCGCTGATCGGCGCGGCGCAGCAGATCCAGCAGATCGAAACGCGAGGTGGGCACATCGCCGGGCGGCACCAGACGGGTGTTGTAGACAATCACCGCAGGCTCGCGCGTCACCCCCCACAGCTCGTCGCGCCAACGCCGGGCGGCGGGCAAGGCAGAGGTTGTGGCCGAACGATGCGGCTGCGCACACCCCAGGTTGACCAGTTCGACCAATTGATCGACCGCCGAGGAAAACAGCGCATCCGCCCCGCCCGTGCCCGCCATGCATTCGGCCCTGGCCCGGTCATAAAGCGCGTTCGAACCCCATTGCTCATAGGTCACCGCGACGCCGGGATTCGCCCCGACGAAAGCCGTGATCGCGGGTTCCAGAACCGCGATATCGGTGGTCGAACGCAGCAGCAGCGCGGGGGCATCCGCCGGGCCGAACTGCGCCACCGCCTCGGGCAGCGCAGTGTCGACAGGTTGCGCGATGGCACCGCCCACCCGCAGCATGGCGATCACCAGCAGATGCCACAGCCTCATGTCCCCGCCTCCGCCAGCGGCAGGATCAGCGCCGCACGAAACCCGTCTGCCCCCGGCTCCAGCGCCAGTTGCCCGCCGAACGCATCGGCCACCGCCCGCGCGATCGACAGGCCGAGCCCGGCGCTTTGCCCGCGCGAGGCCGCGTTGCGCTCGAACCGCTGACCGATCCGGGCGAGGGTCTGCGCATCCGGCCCCGGGCCCGCGTCGCGCACCCACAGCACCGCCTGCCCCGCCTCGACGCCCGCGCCGACCTGCACCCGCCCCGCACCATGGCGCAGCGCATTGCCCAGCAGGTTCTTGGCGGCCTCGGACAGCGACAGCTCATCGGCCAGAACCAGGACCGGCGCATCGCCGATCTGCAGCACCACCTCGCGACCCGGGGCCACGAGTTCATGGTCGCGCCGCTCGATCACCTCCAGCGCGATGTCGCGCAAATCCAACACCACGCGCCGGGCGGAATCGGTGCGGTGGATCACCAGCGCGCGCGACAGCATCTGATCGAGCAGATCCCCCAATGACCGGCTGCGTCCGGCGATCCGGTCGAGCATCTGACGGGTTTTCGCGGGGTCGGATTCCTCGGCGGCGAGTTCGGCCTGCACCCGCAGCGCGGCCACCGGCGTGCGCAACTGATGCGCGGTGTCGGAGATCAGATTGCGCATCGCAGTGATCTGCCGCTCCAGCCGCCGCATGAAGCCGTTCATCGCCCCCACCATCACCGCCATTTCCGCAGGCACGGCGGTATCCATCGGCGTCAGGTCATGCGGGTCGCGGCCAGCCAGATCGCGGGCGATGTCCGACAAGGGGCGCATCGCCCGGTCGATCACCCAGAAGGCAAAGCCCAGCAAGGCCAGCCCCGCCAGTCCCGCCACCACCAGCGCATCGCGCGTCAGCCCAAGCGCCATCGCATTGCGTGCGTTCAGCGTCTGCCCCACGGTAACCAGCAGCGTGCCGGAGAAATCCCGCTCGGCAAAGCGGCGCGGCACGGTGACGAAACGGGCCCGTTCGCCCCCGAAGGTGGAATCGAAAAACCCCTGCCCCGCGGCACTGATCGAGCCCGGAACCGACTGGTCATAGCCGGTCAGCAGCACGCCGCCGGGCCCCCGCACGCTGTAGGAGATGCGGTCGTCGGGGGCCAGCGCCAGCAGATCGAAGGCCGACACCGGCAGATCCACCACCGGCACGCCGTCGATCACCGCGATCGCCTCGGCAATATCATTGGCGGCCCCCACCAGCAGCCGGTCATAGGCCTCGCGGGCGGCCTGCCGACCATAGGCGAAACTGGCCAAGGCCACGACGATGCCCCCCACCGACAAAAGCGACAGCACCCCCATCGCAACCCGAAGCCGCAACGAGCGTGGCGTGGCATGCACAGCCTCAACCATCGGCCTGCATCCGGTAGCCCAGACCACGCTGGGTCTCGATGCTGACACCCGCACCGGCCAGTTTCTTGCGCAACCGGGCGACATACAGTTCGATCGCATTCAACCCGACATCGGCATCGGCAAAGGAAAACAGCCCTTCATAGAGCCGTTCCTTGCTCATCACCCGCCCGGCGTTGCGGGCCAGAAGCCACAGCAGCGCCAGCTCGCGCCGGGTCAGATCAAGCCGTTCCTCGCCGATCCGCGCCTCCATCGCGCCGGGGCTGAAGACCAGCGCGCCCAGACGGATATCGGGGTCTTTCTGCTCGGCCTCGCGGCGTTGCAGGGCACGCAGCCGGGCCTCCAGCTCGCGGTGATCGAAAGGCTTCACCAGATAGTCGTCAGCCCCCAGATCCAACGCCGAAACCCGGTCGTCAACGGCGAAAAGCGCGGTCAGCATCAGCACCGGCGTGCGCTCGCCGCGGGCGCGCAGCTGCGCCAGCAGATCGGTGCCCAGACCGTCGGGCAGGTTGATGTCGAGGATCAGCACGTCATAGCGCTGCACCGCCAGAAAATCCCAGGCTTCCGACAGGCTGTGGGCGATGTCACAGGCCATGCCCGCCCGGCCCAGACGGATCGCCACCGCCTCGGCCATATCGGCTGCGTCCTCTACAATCAGAATGCGCATCGCGCCCCTCTTCCCCCGACGGGCCCTGCCCGCCCGCCATGACAGGTTGGTGACAGGTTGCCGCCCTACACAGCCTTCATAGCCCAGCGCGAGGAGACCGCAAAGCGCGGTGCGCGGGCATGCGGAGCGGGGCCGCCATCCCCCGCGCGAACAAGGAGGAGACACCGATGTTTCACGCAACCCGTCTTTCGCTGGCCGCCCTGCTGCTGGGCGCCACCGCACTGGGCGCGCAGGCCGAAGGCTTCACGCCCGCCAATCCCGAATGCATCGCCCCCGCCAACCCGGGCGGCGGTTGGGATTTCACCTGCCGTCAGGTCGGCAAGTCCCTGCAGGACCAGAAGCTGATCGACAAGACGATGCAGGTCGTGAACCTGGCCGGCGGCGGTGGCGGCGTGGCCTTTGCCGAGGTGGTCAACAAGCGCAATGCCGATGACGACCTGATCGTGGCGGCCTCTTCGGCGACGGCAACGCGGCTGGCGCAGGGCGCTTTCCCGGGCAACACGATGGATCAGGTGCGTTGGGTCGCCTCGGTCGGCGCCGATTACGGCGTGATCGCGGTTGCGGCCTCCAGCCCGGTCAATACCCTGCCCGAACTGCTGGACATGATGAAGGCCGACCCGACCTCGGTCGCGGTGGCGGGCGGGTCGGCCGTGGGCGGCTGGGATCACCTGAAAGTGCTGATCGCGGCGGATGCCTATGGCATCGACGACGTGCGCAAGGTCAAATACATCGCCTTCGACGGTGGCGGCGAAGCGGTGACGCAGCTGCTGGCGGGGTCGGTCCAGGCCTTCACCGGCGATATTTCCGAAGCCAAGGGCTTCGTCGATTCGGGGGACATCAAGGTGCTGGCGGTGCTGGCGCCCGAGCGTCTGGAAGGCGAGTTCGGCAAATTCCCGACCGCGAAAGAGCAAGGCGTGGATGCGATCGGCGCGAACTGGCGCGGGTTCTATGCGCCGGGCGGCATGTCGGACGCGGCCTACGACGGCTGGGTCGAGAAGATCGGCGCGCTCTATGCCTCGGACGAATGGAAAACCACGATGGAGGCCAACGGCATGGCGCCGCTGGACCTGCAGGGCGCCGCATTCGAGGCTTTCGTGGCCGACTCGGTCGCGCAGATCGAATCGATCTCGCGTGAGATCGGCATCATCAAGTGATCCGGGCCTGAGGGCCTGACGGGCGGGCGGCGCCGCACCGGCGCCCCCGTTTGCCTGTCGGACCCCACCCGCCACAAGGAGACCCCCATGAGCGACCGTACCTTCGGCATTTTCGGCGTTCTGCTTGCCATCGGCTATGCCTTCGCGGCACTGGCCATCGAGGAAAGCTTCCTGTCCGACGCGGTCGGGCCCAAGGCCTTTCCGCTGATCATCGCCGCCGTGCTGGGGCTGGCCTCGGCCGCCATCGCGCTGCGCCCCGACCCAGAGCCGGTGTGGCCCGGCCTGATGCGGCTGGTCGAGATCATCGCCGCCATCGTGGTTCTGGTGCTCTATGCCGAGTTGCTGCCGGTGCTGGGCTTCATCATCGCGACGGCGTTCGCCTCGGGGTATCTGACCTGGCGGCTGGGCTCGACGCCGCTGGCCAGCGTCGTGATCGGCCTGGGCACCTCGTTGAGCATCTATGCGATTTTTCACCTCCTGCTCGGGCTGGCGCTGGCCACCGGGCCGTTCGGTTTCTGACGGAGGGCTGAATGGACACTCTCACTTCCCTTGCCGACGGGTTCGCGATTGCGATCACCTGGCAAAACCTGTCGCTGGCCCTGCTGGGCTGTCTGCTGGGCACGATCATGGGCGCGCTGCCGGGGCTTGGGCCCTCGAATGGTGTGGCGATCCTGATTCCGCTGGCCTTCACCCTGGGTCTGGGCGCGACACCCTCGTTGATCCTGCTGACCTCGGTCTATTACGGGGCGATGTATGGCGGGCGGATCAGTTCGATCCTGCTGAACATTCCGGGGGACGAGCCCGCGATGATGACCTGCCTTGACGGCTATCCGATGGCGCAGAAAGGCATGGCGGGCGAGGCACTGTCGCTGTCGGGGATCGCGTCTTTCGTCGGGTCGTTTCTGGCGACCTGGGGGCTGATCCTGCTGGCGCCGCAACTGGTGAAGATCGCACTTCTGTTCGGCCCGGCCGAATATTTCGCGCTGTTCACGCTGGCCTTTGCCACGCTGGGGGGTGTCAGCTCGACCAATCAGGCGAAATCGGCCTTCGCGGCGGCACTGGGCCTGGGTCTGGCGATGATCGGCGTCGATACGCAGACCGGCGTACCGCGGCTGACCTTTGGCGAGGTGCATCTGTATGACGGCATCGACTTTCTGGTCGCCATCGTCGGGTTGTTCGCACTGTCCGAAGTGTTCATCTTTCTGGAACACCGCCACGGCGAGTCGGATGCCGCGCATCGCAAGATCGTCATCGGCCGCCTCTGGCCGCCGCTGTCGATGATCCGGCAAAGCTTTGGCGCCATGCTGCGCGCTTCGGGTCTGGGCTTTCTGGCAGGGGTTCTGCCCGGTGCGGGGGCCTCGCTCGGTGCTTTTCTCAGCTATTCGGTCGAGAAGAAGGTTTCAGATCGGAATGGCACCTTCGGCAAGGGCGATCCGCGCGGCGTCGCCGCCCCCGAGGCGGGCAACAACGCGGCCGCGGGCGGGGCGCTGGTGCCGATGCTGGCGCTTGGCGTTCCGGGGTCGGGCACGACCGCCGTGCTACTGGCGGTGCTGCTGAGCCTGAACATCACCCCCGGGCCGCTGCTGTTCACCCGCAACCCCGATGTCGTCTGGGGCCTGATCGCGGCGCTGTTCATCGCCAATATCATGCTGCTGGCGCTGAACATACCGATGGTGGGGCTGTTCACCCGGGTGCTGATGGTGCCGCCGCGCATCCTGATGCCGGTAGTGGCGATGGTCAGTTTCGTCGGGATCTACGGGATCTCGGGGTCGAGCTTCGATCTGTTGGTGATGGTGGGGTTTGGCGTCATGGGCTGGGCCTTGCGCAAACTCGACGTGCCGCTGGTGCCGATCATTCTGGGCACCTTGCTGGGCAATGCCATGGAATCGAACATGCGCCGCGCGATCACCATCAGCGATGGCGACTGGTCGGCACTGGTGGCCAGCCCGCTGTCCATCGCGCTGTGGGCGATTGCACTGGCAGGCTTCGTGCTGCCGATCGTGGTCGGCAAGCTGGTCAAGACCCGGATGCTCGGCGCACGCCGCACCGAACAGGCCGAAGAAATGGACGTCACCGACTGACCCCTCCTCCGACGGGGACATCCTGCAATACGGTGGCAGAAATGCCGCCGTATTTTCATTTTTACACAGTCCTCCCTTGATTTCATAAGCGCGCTTATAATATCTCTGCTTACCTCTTGGCAGGCGATGACATGACCGATTGTGAAATTCCCAAGGAAAGCCTGGGCTTTCTGCTTAATGACGCGACGCGCGCGATTCGGCGCCGGTTCGAGGCGCGCGCCGCCGAACTGGGCCTGACTTCGTCGCAATGGCGGCTTGTGGTGCATCTGATGCGCAACGGGCCGATGCCGCAGGTGCGGCTGGCCGAGATTCTGGAGATCGAGCCGATCTCGGTCTCGCGGCTGGTCGACCGCATGCAGGAGGCGGGCTGGGTTGCCCGCACCCCCGACCCAAACGACCGCCGCGTGCGGATCGTGTCCCCCACTCCCAAGACCCGCGCCGCCGTGGCCGAGGCCAAGGACATCGCCGACGGCATCTATGACGAGGCGCTGGCCGGGCTCCCCCCCGGCACGCGCGAGACGCTGACCGACACGCTGCGCCAGATCATCCAGAACCTCTCCAACACGCCCGAGACCAATCATGACCGTTGAAATTGTGAAACCGAAACCGAAGAAATGGCTGATGGCCGCGCTGCCGCTGGCACTGGTGCTGGGCGGCGGCTGGATGTGGCTGGATGCCGGGCGCTATGAAGCGACCGAAAACGCCGCCGTGCGACTGGCACGGATCTCTGTTGCCTCGGACCTGTCGGGCCGTGTGACCGAAAGCTTCGTGCAGGAAAACGGGGCGGTGAAGGCGGGCGATCCGCTGTTCAGCGTGGATGCCGAACCCTACAAGCTGGGCCTGGCGCAGGCCGATGCCGCGCTGGCCCAGGCGCGTCTGGGGGTCGAGCAGCTGCGCGCCGCCTATCAGGTGGCCCTGGCGCAGGAAACGCTGGCGCAGGACAATGCCGATTACCTGATGTCCGAACTGAAGCGGCAGGAAGAGATCACCGGACGTGGCGCAGGCACGGCTTCGGCGCTGGATGCGGCACGCCACAGTGCCTCGGCCGCCGCCGAGGCACTGGCCGCCGCGCGGCAGAACGTGCAGGCCGCCCTGGCGGCCCTGGGCGGCGATCCCGACATCAAGACCGAGGAACACCCGAGCGTGCAGGCCGCGCAGGTTGCCCGCGATCAGGCCGCCTATAATCTGGGCCTGACGACGGTGAAGGCCCCCGCCGATGGTGTGACCTATCAGGCAGCCTCGTTCAAACCGGGGCAGTTCGTTTCCGCGGGGTCTTCGCTGTTCACGCTGGTCGAGACGGGCGATCTGTGGGTCGAGGCGAATTTCAAGGAAACCCAGCTTGAAAGCATGCAGCCCGGACAACAGGCCACGATCGAATTCGATACTTTCCCCGGGCGCGAATATGAGGCCGTGGTCGAGGCGGTGGGTGCCGGGACCGGCGCGGAATTCGCCCTGCTGCCGGCACAAAACGCCACCGGCAACTGGGTCAAGGTGACCCAGCGGGTGCCGGTGCGGCTGCGCCTGATGCCCGGTTCGGACCTGAGCGGCCTGCGCGCGGGCCTGTCGGCGCATGTCACCGTGGATACCCATGCTGCAACCCGGCTCGATGCGCTGCTGGCGCATGCGGGCACCGTGTCGGACCGCTAAGCCATGGCCACGCCAGAGCCCACGCCCCATGGTGAGATCCGCCACCATGGGCTGATTACGCTGTCGCTGATGCTGGCGACGATCATGCAGGTGCTGGACACCACCATCGCCAACGTCGCGCTGCCTTCGATGCGCGCGGATCTTGGCGCCTCGTCGGACACGATCAACTGGGTGCTGACCTCGTATATCGTGGCGGCGGCAATCGTCACGCCGCTGTCGGGCTGGATGTCCGAACGCTTTGGCCGCAAAGAGATTTTCGTCGTCTCGATTGCGGGCTTCGTCATCACCTCGATGCTGTGCGGCATCGCCTGGAGCCTCGAGACGATGGTGTTCTTCCGCATGGCCCAGGGCGTGTTCGGCGCCGCCATCGTGCCGCTGAGCCAGACCTTCCTGCTGGATATCAACCCGCGCGAAAAGCATGGCTCGGCGATGGCGATGTGGGGCGCGGGGATCATGGTCGGGCCGATCATCGGCCCGACGCTGGGCGGCTATCTGACCGAAACGCTGAACTGGCGATGGGTGTTCTTCATCAACCTGCCGCTGGGGGCGATCGCGCTGGCGGGCTGCATGGCCTATCTGCCGAACATGGCGCGGCGCCTGCGGCGGTTCGATTTCATGGGGTTTGCCATGCTGGCCCTGGGTGTCGGCGCGCTGCAGCTGATGCTGGACCGCGGCGCCGAGGTGGACTGGTTCGCCTCGACCGAAATCTGGATCGAGGCCGGGCTGGCGCTGACCGGGTTCTGGGTCTTCGTGATCTGGATCACCGGGGCCGAACATCCGTTCCTGGACCCGCGGATGTTTCTGGACCGCAACTTCGCCACCGGGCTGGTGTTCATCTTTGTCGTGGGGATCGTGCTGCTGGCCTCGCTGGCGCTGTTGCCGCCGATGCTGTCCACGATCTTTGGCTATCCGGTGATGACCACGGGCATGGTGATGGCCCCGCGCGGGGTGGGCACGATGATCACGATGATCATTGCAGGCAAGCTGGTGCGGGTGGTCGATGCGCGCAAGATGGTGGTGGCGGGGCTGCTGTTCACCTCGCTCTCGCTGGAGATAATGACCGGCTTCACCCCGCAGATGGACGCAACGTTGATCATTGTCTCGGGGCTGGTTCAGGGGCTGGGGCTGGGGCTGGTCTTCGTGCCGCTGTCCACGGTGGCCTTTGCCACGATCAACCCGCAGTTTCGCGGCGATGCCACGGCGCTGTTCAGCCTGGTGCGCAACATCGGCTCGTCGATCGGGATTTCCGCGGTGACCGTGCTGCTGACGCATAACGTGGCGGTCAATCATACAGAGCTGGCCTCGGCGATCACGCCCGAAAACCTGCGCGGTCTGGGATCGGGCAGTGCGGCACTGGCCCAATACGGACAGACCGCAACCGCCTATGTGCTGAACCAGATGGTCACGGTGCAATCGCTGATGGTGTCCTACGTCAACGATTTCAAGGCGATGATGTGGGTGACCCTGGCGGCCGTGCCGCTGGCCCTGCTGCTGCGCAAACCCGAGGCGCCGCCCCCCGGTGCCGCAAGCGCCGCCCATATGGATTGAGCGGGGCACCATCGCAGAAAGACAAAAGGCCCGGGGCAATCCCCGGGCCTTTCGTTTTGCATCCCCTGCGGGATTACATGTGATAGGCGCTTTCGCCGTGCGAGGTCTGGTCCAGACCCTGACGCTCGTCGTCGGCCGAGACGCGCAGACCGATGATCATGTCGACCAGCTTGAACAGGATGAACGAGATCACGCCGGTCCAGATCACGGTCACACCGACCGCCTTGATCTGCACGATGACTTGCTCGATCACCGAACCCGATTCGACGAACAGGCCCGTGCCACCCATCGACGGGGCCGACAGGAAGCCCACGCCGATGGCGCCGACGATACCGCCCACACCGTGGATGCCGAAGACATCGAGGCTGTCATCGTAGCCGAACTTGTTCTTCACGACCGCCACGAAGAAGTAGCAGATCAGCGAGGCAACCGCGCCCAGGATCAGCGCGCCCATCGGACCGATGGTGCCGCAAGCCGGGGTGATGGCGACCAGACCGGCCACGATACCCGAGGCGACGCCCAGCATCGAAGCCTTGCCGCGGGTCATCGCTTCGATCGCACCCCAGGCAAGCGCCGCAGCGGCGGTGGCCAGGAAGGTGTTGATCATCGCAAGCGTCGCACCGGCGGTCGCTTCGAGGTTCGAGCCCACGTTGAAGCCGAACCAGCCGACCCACAGCATGCCCGCACCGACCAGCGTCAGCGTCATCGAGTGCGGCGCCATCATGTCTTTGCCCAGACCGATACGCGGCCCGATGACCAGCGCGCCGACCAGCGCCGCAACACCGGCGTTGATGTGCACAACGGTGCCGCCCGCGAAGTCGATGGCGCCCCAGTTGAAGATCAGACCAGCGCCGTCCCACACCATGTGGGCGACCGGGAAGTAGCAGAACGTGCCCCACAGCGCCGAGAACAGCAGCACCGCCGAGAATTTCACGCGCTCGGCAAAGGCGCCGATGATCAGCGCGGGGGTGATCGCGGCAAAGGTCATCTGGAAGGCGATGAACAGGTATTCCGGGATCACAATGCCATCCGAGAAGGTCGCCGAGGTCGAGTCAGGCGTGACACCGGCCAGGAACAGCTTGCCCAGACCGCCCCAGAACGGCGAGGTGCCGCCACCAAAGGCGAACGAGTAGCCGTAGATCACCCAGATCACCATCATCATCGCGGCGACGACGGTGGTCTGCATCAGGATCGACAGCATGTTCTTGGTGCGCACGAGGCCGCCGTAGAACAGGGCCAGGCCCGGGACCGTCATGAACAGCACGAGGACCGTCGAGGTCATCATCCAGGACACGTCGCCCTTGTCCATGGTTTCGGTCACGACCTCGGCCGCGGCCTCGGCGACGGGGGCCGCCTCTTGCGCAAAGGCGGGCAGACCGGCCAGCGCAACCGCTGCCGCCAGACCCGTGATTTTCGAAAGGTTTTTCATCGTTTTCACTTCCCCTGATCGCGTCTCAGAGCGCGTCGTCGTTGGATTCGCCGGTCCGCACGCGCACCGCCTGGTTCACGTCCAGCACAAAGATCTTGCCGTCGCCGATCTTGTCGGTCTTCGCCGCCTTGAGGATCGTATCGACAACTTCGTCCGCCAGAGTGTCGTTCACCACGATCTCAAGCTTGACCTTCGGCACGAAGTTCACCGCGTATTCCGCACCGCGGTAGATTTCGGTGTGGCCCGACTGCGCGCCAAAGCCCTTGATTTCCGTCACCATCATGCCACGCACGCCGATTGCGGTGAGCGCTTCGCGCACCTCCTCGAGCTTGAACGGCTTGATTGCTGCAATGATGAGTTTCACCGGTCATCCCTTCCTATGTCAGCAACTCCTGATGTCCCCAAAGACATCGCACGCCGTCAGAAGGCCCATTCTGCATCTGCAGCACAAGAAATCCTCGCCTGAGCAACGGGCATCACGCGGCGGTTACTGCACAAAAAACGCACAAATTGTGCGCCTTGCGTAAAATTTAATCACCCCAAAAACCGAATCGTGATCTTTCGTCGCTCCACAACACAGGTCTGGCGGTGTAACCTGCGCAAAACGACAGGCACCGGATCAGACATATGGCAGGAACAGGCGGGCGGCGCGGGCCGCTGGTGGCGGACAAACGATATTCGGCAGCAACATCCGCGCCGAAACCGAAAGCCACCGCCAAACCGGCCAAACGCCGCAAGGCCCCGGCCACACGCCGCAAGCACGGTGTGGTGGTCGGCTCGATCCTGGGGCTGGCGCGGCTGATATGGCGGGTGATCTGGGGCGTGAGCTGGCGCCTGGGTCTGGTGACCGGGCTGATTCTGGGTCTGGCCACGTTCTACTATTACTCCAGCCTGCCCGAGGTGAGCGCCCTGCTCGACGGGCGCAACCGCGGCTCGGTCACGCTGCTGGACCGCAACGGTCAGGTCTTTGCCTGGCGCGGCGAAACCTTCGGCGGGCAGATCACCGCGGCCAATGTCTCGCCACATCTGAAGAACGCCATCGTCGCGACCGAGGACCGCCGGTTCTATCGCCATTTCGGCGTCAGCCCGCGGGGTATCGCCTCGGCCGTGCGCATCAACCTGTCCGAAGGCCGCGGCCCGCTGGAGGGCAACGGCGGCTCGACCATCACCCAACAGGTCGCCAAGCTGCTGTGCCTGGGCGTGCCCTTCGATCCCAAGCAATGGAAGACCGAAGCGGCCTATGAAGACGACTGCCGCTCGGGCGGGGTCCAGCGCAAGATCAAGGAGATCCCCTACGCGCTGGCGATGGAGGTGAAATACACCAAGGACGAGATCCTGACGATCTATCTGAACCGCGCCTATCTGGGCGCAGGCGCGCGCGGGTTCGAGGCGGCGGCGCAGCGCTATTTCGGGGTGTCGGCGGCCAATGTGAACCCGCAACAGGCGGCGATGCTGGCCGGGCTGCTGAAGGCACCCTCGCGCTATGCGCCGACCTCAAACCTGAAACGGTCGCAGGATCGGGCGGGGATGGTGCTGGCGCTGATGCACGAGCAGGGCTTCCTGAGCGATCGGGAATGGCTGGACGCCCGCGCCAATCCGGCAACCCTGTCCGAGGCGGCCCAGGCCCGCGCGGGCGGCTATTTCGCCGATTGGGTGATGGGCACGATCCCCGACTTCCTGTCGAAGGACACCACCGAGGACGTGGTCATCCACACCACGCTGGACCAGCGCCTGCAGACCGCCGCCGAAGAGGCGATGAAGACGATCTTCGAAACCAAGGTCAAGGCCGGGTCCGAAGCCGAGGCCGCCGTGATCGTGATGTCGGCCGACGGCGCCGTGCGGGCGATGGTGGGCGGGCGGGCGACCAAGGTGTCGGGCGCCTTCAACCGTGCCACTCAGGCAAAACGGCAGACCGGATCGACCTTCAAGCCCTTCGTCTATGCCGCGGCGCTGGATCTGGGCTGGACCCCCGATACGATCGTCGAGGACGCGCCGCTGACGATCAACGTCAAGGGCTCGGGGCCGTGGTCACCCAAGAACTACACCAAGGACTTCAAGGGCCCGATCCCGCTGTGGCAGGCGCTGGCGGAATCGATCAACACCGCGACGGTGCGGGTGTCGGAAACCGTGGGCAGCGATGCGGTGCGCAAGGTGGCACAGGATTTCGGCTTTGCCTCGGATCTGGCGGCGGGGCCTGCGGTCGCGCTTGGCGTGTCGGAATCGACGCTGATCGAGATGACCGGCGCCTATGCGGGCATCCTGAACGGCGGCTCCTCGGTGAAGCCCTACGGGCTGACGGAGCTGCGGCTGAAGGGCGATTCCGAACCCCTGTTCGGCAAAGGCGGCGGCATCGGCGAACGGGTGATTTCGGAACGGGCCGCGCGCGAACTGATCTACATGATGCATCAGGGTGTGGAACGCGGCACCAGCCGCCGCGCGCGACTGGATAACCGCGAAGTCGCGGGCAAGACCGGCACCACGCAGGCCGCGCGCGACGCATGGTTCATCGGCTTCACCGCCGATTATGTGGCGGGCGTCTGGATGGGCTATGACGACAACCGGCCGCTGTCGGGTGTGACGGGCGGCGGTCTGCCCGCCGACATCTGGCACGAGGTGATGGCGCGCGTCGAAGCGGGCCAGCCGGTCACGCCCCTGCCGATGGCCGACCCCTCGGAGTGGCGCGGCCAGACGCCGCCGCAGAACGGCTTCCCGGGGCAGGCCTGGTCCGCGAACGACCCGATCCCCGAAGGCGGCGTGCCGGTGATCGACGGGCAGCTTGTGGCGCCCGAACGCCCCCGGAACGAAGGGCTGGGCGCCGCGATCGAAAACCTGCTGCGTTCGCTTTACTGATCTTAGCCCGCGGTCTTCAGGTCGGCGATCAGCGCGTCGATATTGCCACGACGACGGTCGAGCATCGCACCGATTTCGGTGCGCTCGGCCGCCAGCATGTTGACGCCCTCGATGATGATGTTGAAGAACAGATCCTTGCCGGACCTGTCCGAGACATGCCACAACACCTCGAACGGGGCCTGCCCCCTCATGAAGGCTATGGTCTTGACTTCATAGAAGGTTTTCACAGGTCGCGCGCCCTGCACCTCGAAACGCGCACCGATGAATTCGCGAAACCGCTTGCCGTATTTGCGCGACAGGTAACCCCGGAAGGCCACGGTGAAGGCGCTCATCTGCGCGGCGCTGGCGCTGCGCGCGGCCACACCCAGCGCCGAACGCCCGATCACCGGCACATCGGCGTAGCGGGTGAAGATCCGTTCGAAATCGGCATAAAGCGCCGGGCCGGTCTTGCCCGAGGCAATCGCCGCATTGACCTCGTTCACCGCGCGGCCGATCAGCGCGCGCGCCTGGGAATCGGTCAGCGCAAAGGCCGCGCTTGCAGGCAAGAGCCCCGCCGCCCCGGCCCCAAGCGCCAGCCCGATCAGGCCACGCCGGCTCAGGTCATTCGGCATAGGGGTCTGCATAGGGATCGAAAGCTTCCGCATCGTTTTCCTCCTGACCGGACAATTGGTGACGCCGGCTTTGCAGATACAGCAGCCGGGATTGCGCATAGCTGTCCGCACTTTCATACAGAACCGAGTCGACCGCCCCCCCAAACCGGAGCCGGTCACCAACTTTTGACCCCAGCGTAAAGGCCGTCGCGACAGACGCATCGCGCCCCGACAGCACGGTCGTGACCGGGTCGAACACGATATCCACCACCCGGCCCAGCGCGTCACGCTCGGTCGCGGGGCCCAACAGCGGCAGTTCCAGATAGGCGCCCTCACCCACCCCCCAGACATGAAGCGTCTCGCCAAAATCGGTGTGGGCCTCGGGCAGGCCGAAGGATTGCGCCACGTCGAACAGACCGGCGATCCCCAGCGTCGAATTCAGCAGGAAACGGAAGGTGTTTTGGCCCGCTGGCTCCAACCGGCCCTGCAGCAGCGAGTTGATGACCTTGCCCGGCAGACCGAGGTTGTGCCCGACATTGGTGATCGGACGCATCAGCGGCTCAGGCACGTCGGCATCCTTGAACAGCATGGAATCGACCGACTTGTTGAAGGCATGCACCGAACGGTTGCCGCGTTCGTAGGGGTCATTGATACCATCCGGGTCCCCCCCGGCACATCCCGCCAAGAGCCCCATCAGCAACCCCGCTGCGGCGATACCCGCTGCGCCCCGCGCCATCAGGCCCATAGCATCCCCCCTTTTGCGCCCGGAACAGATGGCGGGCGCACAGACAATCAACAGAATCTACCCTATCAGGAATAAGCACCCCTGTCTTACGAGACAAGGGCAGCCGCGCGTTTCATCCTGCCCAAAGCAGACCGATGCAACCGGGCCCGCAGCAGGCACCAAGCTTACAGCGCGTCCAGAAGTGCCCGGGTGGGCCAGGCATCGGCCGGCAGGCCGCGCCGCGCCTGTTCGGCCTGCACGGCATCGCGCGTCCGGGCGCCAAGAATGCCGTCGATCGGCCCGACATCATGGCCCCGCGCTGCCAGCTTTTTCTGCAGCGCCTTCATCTGCTCAACGCTCAGACCGGCTTCGGGGCGACCGGGATCGAATTTCGGGGCGCCCTCCAACCGGGTCGCGAAATAGGCCGCGGTGGTGACGTAAACGAAGCTTTGGTTCCAGTTAAACAGTACCCGGAAGTTGGGATAAACCATGAAGGCCGGCCCCATGCGCCCCATCGGCAGCAGGATCGAGCCCTTGCCCGGCGCCAGGTTACCGCTGCGCGCCCGCACCCCCATCTGCGCCCAGTCGGCAGTCGGCAGCTCGGTCCCGAGCCCGGTTTTCGCCCAGTCGAGCCCGGCAGGCACGGTAATCTCCTGCATCCACGGCTCACCCCGTCGCCAGCCCATGCCTGCGATCATCTTCGCCCCCGACATCAGCGCATCGGGCGCCGAGCCCTTGAGGTTCACATGCCCGTCGCCATCGCCGTCAACGCCGTTGCGCAGAATGTCTTCGGGCAGCATCTGCACCTGGCCGATCTCGCCCGCCCAGGCGCCAAGGTTGCGCTTGGGGTCGAAATCGCCGCGCCGGAACAGTTCGGCCGCGGCCAGAACCTGCGGGCGGAACAGCTGCGGTCGGCGGCAATCATGCGCCAGCGTCACCAGCGCGTCGCGCGTGTTGAAATCGCCCTGCACCGCGCCGAAATCGGTTTCCAGCGCCCAGAACGCCAGCAGGACACCCCGCGAAACGCCATAGTCGCGTTCGATCCGGTCGAAAACCGCATCGTATTTCTGCGCGTTTTTCGCCCCGTTGCTCAGCCGGTTCTGGCTGATGACCGCGCCCGAGAATTCGATGAAATTCTTGCGAAAAACGCCTTGGGACCGATCCGCCTTCAACACCCGCGCATCCTGACGCACCCCCGCGAAGAACGCATCTGCCTGCGCGGCGCTCAGGCCATTGCGCCGCACCTCGGCCTTCAGATCCTGAACGAAACCGCCGAAGTCGCCGCCACATTGGGCATGGGCCAAAGTGGGCACAAGCAAGCAAAGACACAAAGCAAACACAGGACGCATCGGGAAACCTCGGATATGAAACTGCGTCGACGCTACCCGCAGCCGAAGGCCGGGGCAACAACGTTGCAATTTGGGCACGGCCCATGTTTTCGGGCGGGATACCCGTTTGGTTAACTTGATTTTTACATTGTGGATCACAGGATTAGCCGCGGGAGCGAGGCCATCGGAGGGAGAGATGGAGATTCTGCCGAAAGATATTCTGAACGCCCTGCGCGACGCGCAGTCGCGCGAGGCCGGGCGCCGTTCGCGGCTGCGGGTGCAGGTGGGCGACGACGTCTGGCCGGTGCTGCGGCGCTGGCGGGGCGGGTTTGCGCTGAATGCCGATCAGGTCACGCATCTGCGCGGGTTGGTCGATCTGTATGAGGGCAGCCGTCATATCTCGACCGCATTGATCGTCGCCTCGGATGTCGAGGGGGGCGAGCTGATCTGCACCATCAAGCGTGACACCCCGGTCAGCGACCGCGCCGCGCTGGATTTCGAGCGGAATGAAAACGCGCCGGTCGGGTATCTGCCGCCCGCGTGACGCCGCTCAGGGCAGGATTTCAACCGCCGCGCCAATCGGCGTGGCGGCGAACAATTCCGCGATCTCGGCATTCGCCAGGGCAATGCAGCCGGCCGTCCAGTCATAGGCCAAAGTGACGCCTTCGGGCAGCTGGTTGGGCTGGCCGTGGAAGAAAATGTCACCGCCCGGGCTGACCCCAAGGGCCGCGGCCTGCGCCCGGTCCTGCGGCCGCGGATAGTCGATGCCCAGCGACAGATGATAGGCGCTGGCCGCATTGCGCCGGTCGATGCGGAACTCGCCTTCGGGGGTGCGCCCGTCGCCCTGCCGGGTCTTTGGCGCCTCGGGGGCAAAGCCCAGCCGCACGCGATAGACCCGCACAACCTGATCGCCGACATAGACCGTCATCCGCCGCGCGGATTTTTCCACCACTATGCGGCTGACCGGCCCGACCAGCGGCACCTTTAGCACATCCGGCGGCGGGCGCTGGATCATCAGCCATGCCGCCGCCAGAAAAACCAGCAGCGTCAGGGCCGAAAACAGCCGCGCCAGACGCCGCAGCATCGCTTATTGCAGATCGCCGAAGGCCGCCTGCAACCGGGCGACCGCCTCGATCACGCGCGCCCGGGGCGTCGCCAGGTTGAAGCGCAGGAAGCTCTCGCCCCCCAGCCCGAAGGTCGGCCCGTGGTTCGCAGCGATTTTCGCGCCTTGCTCGACCCGCGCGGTGAATTCCTCGCGCGTCATGCCGGTGCCGGCAAAATCGACCCAGGCCAGATAGGTTGCCTCCAGCGGCATCGAATGCAGCCCCGGGATCGCATTCACGCCTGCGTCGAAAATCCGGCGGTTTTCATCCAGATAGGCGATCAGCGCATCCAGCCAGGCCGCCCCCTCGGGCGAATAGGCCGCCGTCGCCAGCGCCAGGCCAAAGCTGTTGGGCGAAACCCCCCTCGCCGCCATCCGCCCGGCGAACCGCGCGCGCAGATCGGGGTCGGCGATGATGACATTGCCCGAATGGGTGCCCGCGATGTTGAAGGTCTTGGTGGTGGCCGTCATCATCACCACCGGCTGCTCGGGGCAGACGGTCGGGAAAGCGTGGTGTTTGTGACCCGGCATCACCAGATCGTGGTGGATCTCGTCAGACACCAGCACAAGCCCGTGACGGCGCGCGAAATCCGCCACGCCGCGCAACTCGGCCTCGGTCCAGACCCGGCCGCCCGGGTTATGCGGCGAACACAGGATCAGCATTTTCGCGCTGCCGTCCATCTGCGCATCCCAGGCGTCGAAATCCATTTCATAGCGCCCGTCGTTCAGCACCAGCGGACATTCGACAACCCTGCGCCCCGCGGCTTTGATGACGCGGGCAAAGGCGTGATAGACCGGGGTCATCAGAACCACGCCATCGCCCGGCGCGGTAAAGGCATCGACGCAAAGCGCGGTGCCGTTGACCAGCCCATGCGTGGTGAACACCCATTCCGGCGCGATCTGCCAGCCATGGCGATTGGCCATCCACCACCCGATCGCCGCCAGATAGGCACGGTCATCGCCCCAATAGCCATAGACGCCATGCGCGGCCATCTCTTCGAGGGCCTTTTGCACACAGGCCGGGGGGCGGAAATCCATGTCGGCGACCCACATCGCGATTCCCTCGCGCGGATCGACGCCGTAAAGCCCCTGCATGCCGTCCCATTTCACCGAATGGTGGCCGACGCGGTCGATGATTTCGTCAAAATCGGGGGATTGGCTCATTGCCGCGCTCTCCTGCTGTGTTTTTGTTCTGGAATGAATTGCTAATCCAGCACAGCGTTCTTGTGAAGATTTCATAAGTGGGATATTTTCCCGATTAAGTCAGCAAATGCAGACACTATTTCCGAATTGCCGCCGCCATTGCACCGGTCGCCCCCATCGCCTAAATCTCTGCCATGACCATTCGCCCGATCCTGATCCATCCCGACCCGCGGCTCAAGAAGCTTTGCGATCCCGTTGTCACCATTGACGACGACATCCGCAAGCTGGCCGATGACATGCTTGCCACCATGTATGACGCGCCGGGCGTGGGCCTCGCCGCACCGCAGGTTGGCGTGCTCAAGCGCGTTTTCGTGATGGATTGCGTGAAGGACAAGGACGCCGCGCCCGATCCGATGGTGCTGATCAATCCCGAAGTCACCTGGACCTCGGAAGAAACCAATGTCTATGAAGAAGGCTGCCTGTCGATCCCCGACCAATATGCCGAGGTGACGCGCCCGGCCGAGGTGCGGATGCGCTGGCTCGGTCTGGACGGGCAGATGCATGAAGAGCAGTTCGATGCGCTCTGGGCGACCTGCGCGCAGCACGAATTCGATCATCTGAACGGCAAGCTGTTCATCGACTATCTGGGCGCGATGAAGCGGCAGATGATTACCCGCAAGATGGAAAAACTGAAGCGCGAGCGCGCCCGGGGCGACGCATAATGGCGGTGCGCGCCTTCATCCCCTTCGACGACAGGCGCCTGCACAGCCCCGCAGCCCCGGTCGAGACGATCACCGAAACCGTGCGAATGATCTGGGACGACATGATCGACACGATGGAGGCAATGCCCGGCGTGGGCCTGGCCGCGCCGCAGATCGGCATCATGCTGCGCCTGGCGGTGGTCGATGCCTCGGACAAGCGCGGGCAGGCCGTGCGCATGGCCAACCCCGAGGTGCTGCACGCCTCGGTCCAGCTGCGATCGCATGACGAGGCCAGCCCGAACCTGCCCGGCGTCTGGGCGCCGATCAAACGCCCGCGCGCGGTGACGGTGCGCTTCCTGAACGATCAGGGCCAGATCGAGGACCGCGATTTCGTCGGGCTCTGGGCGACATCGGTGCAACATCAGATCGACCACCTGAACGGCAAGACCTATCTCGATCACCTCAGCCCGCTGCGCCGCAAGATGCTGATCCAGAAATCGAAAAAGGGCAGCGCACTGCAAGGGGGCCGCTGATGCGCGTGGTCTTCATGGGCACGCCCGACTTTTCGGTTCCGGTGCTGGACGCCCTGCATCGCGACCACGAGGTCGTGGCCGTCTATTGCCAGCCGCCGCGCCCCGCAGGCCGCGGCAAGAAGGACCGCCCCAGCCCGGTGCAGACCCGGGCCGAGGCCCTGGGTCTGCCCGTGCGCCATCCGCTGAATTTCAAGGCTGATGCCGAGCGCGCCGCCTTCGCCGCGCTGAACGCCGATATTGCGGTCGTGGTGGCCTATGGGCTGATCCTGCCGCAGGCTGTGCTGGATGCGCCGCGCCACGGCTGCCTGAACATCCATGCCTCGCTGCTGCCGCGCTGGCGCGGGGCCGCGCCGATCCACCGTGCGATCATGGCGGGCGACGCCGAAACCGGCGTGTGCATCATGCAGATGGAGGCCGGGCTTGATACCGGGCCGGTGCTGCTGCGCGAGGCGACGCCGATCGGCGCGACCGAAACCACCGACCAACTGCATGACCGGCTGTCGGCCATGGGCGCGCGGCTGATCCTTGCCGCGCTCGACCGGATCGAGACGCTGACACCCCAGCGGCAACCCGAAACCGGCGCGACCTATGCGCAAAAGATCGACAAGGCCGAAGCCCGCGTCGACTGGACCCGCCCCGCGCCCGAGTTGGTGCGCCAGATCAACGGCCTGTCGCCCTTCCCCGGCGCCTGGTGCGAAATCAACGGCGAGCGCGTGAAACTGCTGCGCGCGGCACTGGCCGAAGGCCACGGCGCCCCTGGCCAGGTGCTGGGCGGTTTCACCATCGCCTGCGGCTCCGGTGCGCTGGACATCCTGAACGCACAACGCGAGGGCAAGAAACCGATGCCCGCATCCGAGGTGCTCAAGGGCCTTGTGCTGCCCACGCAGCTCGACTGAGCGGCGAGGAAGCGGAAACTCCCCCGGGGCGGAGGGGGCGTAAACTCCCCGCTTTCCCCTTTCCAAGCTCACGCCCAGTCCCCATATTGCCCCGGACAGGAGGCGCCCCATGAGCATCATCGCCCTCATCATCATCGGCGCCGCGGCCGGGTTTATCGCAACCCGCGCAATGCGGATCGAAACCGACATCCTGACCACCATCGCCATCGGCGTGCTGGGCGCCCTGATCGGCGGTCTGACATTGCGCATCCTGCTGACCATCACCGGCTGGATGGCCGGGTTTGTCGGCGCGGTGCTGGGCGCGATGGTCTTGCTGTGGCTTTGGCGCCAGTATGGACCGCGCTGATGGGCGCGCTGTTCGGGTTTCTGGGGCTTGCCACGACACGCATCGCACTGGCCCTGCTGAGCGTGGCGATCTGGCTGATCTCGCGCCCCGGCGGATGGGCGGTTCTGGCCGTTCTGGCGCTGACCGGCGTCAAGCTGCTGCCCGCCTGATGCCCCCCTTTCGCTTGCTCTGTTTCTTGAAGGAGACTGCCTGTGTATTTTGAAGATCTCCTCGGCGGCAACGCCGTTTACCTGGCCCTCGCGGCGTTTTTCCTGCTGGCCGTGTTTCTGGGCGTGCGCATCGTGCCACAGTCCGAAAAACATGTGGTCGAGCGCTTCGGTCGCCTGCACGCCGTGCTGGGCCCCGGCATCAACTTCATCGTGCCCTTCCTCGATCGTGTGGCCCACCGGATTTCGGTGCTGGAACGCCAGCTGCCGACCAACCGGCAAGACGCCATCACCGCCGATAACGTGCTGGTGCAGGTCGACACCTCGGTCTTCTACCGCATCACCGAACCGGAAAAGACCGTCTATCGCATCCGCGACGTGGACGCGGCGATCGCCACCACCGTGGCGGGCATCGTGCGCGCGGAAATCGGCCGGATGGAGCTGGACACGGTGCAGTCGAACCGCGCCAGCCTGATCGCCACGATCCGCGACAACCTGGCCAATGTGGTCGACGACTGGGGCATCGAGGTGACCCGTGCCGAGATTTTGGACGTGAACCTTGACGAGGCGACGCGCACCGCGATGCTGCAACAGCTGAACGCCGAACGCGCGCGACGTGCGCAGGTGACCGAGGCCGAGGGCCGCAAGCGCGCGGTCGAGTTGCAGGCCGATGGCGAGCTGTACGCCGCCGAGCAAGAGGCCAAGGCACGCCGCGTTCTGGCCGATGCCGAAGCCTATGCCACCGGGGTGATCGCCGATGCGATCAGCAAGAACGGGTTGGAGGCGGCACAGTATCAGGTCGCCTTGAAACAGGTCGAGGCGCTGGCCAAGGTCGGCGCGGGGGATGGCAAGCAGACTGTTCTACTGCCTGCCGCGGCGCTGGATGCGTTTTCCGATGCTTTCGGCTTGCTGAAAGGACGGTCGTGATGCTGTGGCAACAACCTTGGGTCTGGGTGGCGGGGGGCGTGGTTCTGGCCGCGCTGGAGATGCTGGCGCCCGGGTTTTACCTGCTTGGGCTGGCGGCCGGCGCGCTGCTGGTCGGGGTGCTGGTCTGGGTGGGCGTGATGGGCACCAGCCTGCCGGTGATGGTGCTGGTGATGGCGGTGACCGCCGTGCCGGTCTGGCTGATCGCGCGCCGTCTGGTGGGCGTGCGTGCGGGTCAGGTCAAACGCTGGGATCGCGACATCAACGAGAATTGACGCCCGCGCTGCAGATTCCCGCACCGCAGCACTGGAAACCTGCGCCGCAAGCCCTTAGTCCTGCGGCGGTCTTTTCTCAGGAGATCGCGCATGTACAAGGACTTCCCGAACGAGGCCGCGGGCCTCAAATTCTTCACGATCGCAACGCTGGTTGCCGTTGTCGGTATCGTCGTCTGGATTGTGGCCGCCAACCCGATGAACGGCGACGCCAGCGGCACCACCAGCGTCACCGTGGTCAAACACTGATCGCTACGAAAACGGCGGCCCATGGGCCGCCGTTTCTTTCAGGCGCCGGGTGTTCGGATCACACCGCGCTGATTTCGGCCAGAATGGCCTGCGCGGCCGCCGCGGGATTGTTGGCGCGCCAGACCGGGCGGCCGACGACGATATGATCGGCCCCATTGGCCAGCGCCGCCGCCGGGGTTTCGACCCGCTTCTGGTCACCCAGGCTCGATCCCGTGGGGCGCACGCCCGGCGTCACGATCAGCTTGCCCTCTGCCTCGGGCAGCGCGCGGATCAGCGCGGCCTCCTGCGGACTGGCGATCACCCCGTCGGCCCCTGCGGCAAAGGCCGCGCCTGCGCGTTCGACCACCAGATCCTTGATATCGCCCGGCTTGATCAGCGCCGCGTCCAGATCGGCCCGGTCGAGCGAGGTCAGGATCGTCACAGCCAGAATTTTCAGATCCTTGCCGGACGCCCCTTCCTTCGCCGCCTTGACGACATAGGGGTCGCCATGGACGGTCAGGAAATCGAGGTCGAACTGCGCCAGCCCGCGCACCGCGGCCTCGACCGTGGCGCCGATGTCGAACAGCTTCATATCCAGGAAGATGCGCTTGCCGTGTTCTTCCTTCAGCTCATTGGCGAGCGCCAGCCCACCCCCCGTCAGCATCCCCAGACCGATCTTGTAGAACGACACGCTGTCGCCCAGCACCCGCGCCATCTCCAGCCCCGCCAGGGCATTGGGGACATCAAGGGCAACGATCAGCCGATCATCGGCAGGCAGCAAGGCGGTCATGGCAGGCTCCGGGGTTGGGACAGGGGCAATTGGACAAACGGTCGTCCTATGCGCCCGATAGCGCCCCGGGTCAAGGAAAACCCCGCTCAGACCCCGCCAATGCCACGGCGCTGCGCCGCGCGCGTCAGGGCACGGGTCAGATCGCGATAGGCCAGATCTGGCGGCGCCTCGAACACCACGGGCACGCGCAGCGGTTCTGGCAGACCGGGGGCGAAGAATTCGACCACCGCATCAAATCGGCGGCGGGCGGCATGGTAGAACAGCCGGGCGATGCGCGTGGCGGTGGCGTGGTGCATGCAGACTCCTGACCCGAATGACAGGAACAGCCTGCGACAGATTGCTTTCCAAATCGTTCACGCCACAGATTTTGCGCCGCCTCCTCTTGAACCGCGCCGGATTGCGAACCAACTCTTGTGCAAGACCCGGGCCAAGGCGCGCGCCACGATTGGGCGTGCCATTCTCCGGGGGCTTTGGAAAAGGAGATAGCCGATGAACATGGAAAAGTTCACGGAACGGTCGCGGGGTTTTCTGCAGTCCGCTCAGACGATTGCGATGCGCGAAGGTCACCAGCGCGTGGTGCCCGAGCATCTTTTGAAAGCATTGATGGATGACGATCAGGGCCTATCGGCCAACCTGATCCGGCGTGCGGGCGGCGAACCCGCGCGGGTGATCGAGGCCGTCGATCTGGCGGTATCGAAACTGCCGAAAGTATCGGGTGGCGACGGTCAGGTCTATGTCGAGCAGAGCCTTGTGCGGGTTCTGGACGAGGCCGAAAAGATCGCCAAGAAAGCCGGTGACAGTTTCGTGCCGGTCGAACGCATCCTGATGGCGCTGGCGGTGGTCAACACCCGGGCCAAAGACGCGCTGGATGCCGGTGCGGTGACGGCGCAAAAGCTCAACACCGCGATCAACGATATTCGCAAGGGCCGCACGGCGGATTCGGCCAGCGCCGAGGATACGATGGAAGCGCTGAAGAAATACGCGCGCGACCTGACCGAGGCGGCCGAGGAAGGCAAGATCGACCCGATCATCGGGCGCGACGATGAAATCCGCCGCACGATGCAGGTGCTGAGCCGCCGCACGAAAAACAACCCCGTGCTGATCGGCGAGCCCGGCGTGGGTAAGACCGCGATCGCCGAAGGTCTGGCACTGCGCATCGTCAACGGCGATGTGCCCGAAAGCCTGCGCAACAAGCGTCTGCTGGCGCTGGACATGGGCGCGCTGATCGCTGGCGCCAAATACCGCGGCGAATTCGAGGAACGGCTGAAAGCCATCCTGAAGGAAATCGAATCCGCCGCCGGTGAAATCATCCTGTTCATCGACGAGATGCACACGCTGGTCGGTGCGGGCAAATCGGATGGCGCGATGGACGCGGCCAACCTGATCAAGCCGGCGTTGGCGCGGGGCGAATTGCATTGTGTGGGTGCAACCACGCTGGATGAATACCGCAAATATGTCGAAAAGGACGCGGCCCTTGCCCGGCGCTTCCAGCCGGTGATGGTGGAAGAGCCCACTGTCGAGGACACGATTTCGATCCTGCGCGGCATCAAGGAGAAGTACGAGCTGCACCACGGCGTGCGGATTTCGGACTCGGCGCTGGTGGCGGCGGCGACGCTGTCGCATCGCTATATCACCGACCGCTTCCTGCCGGACAAGGCGATCGACCTTGTGGACGAGGCGGCCAGCCGTCTGCGCATGGAAGTGGACAGCAAGCCTGAGGAGTTGGACGCGCTGGACCGTTCGATCCTGCAATTGCAGATCGAGGCCGAGGCGCTGAAGAAGGAAGATGACGCGGCCTCCAAGGACCGGCTTGAAAAGCTGGAAAAGGAACTGGCCGATCTGATGGAACGCTCGGCCGGCATGACCGCGAAATGGCAGGCCGAACGCGACAAGCTCGACAGTGCCCGCACGATCAAGGAACAGCTCGATCAGGCGCGCGCGCAGCTCGAACAGGCCAAGCGCGAGGGTAACCTGGCGAAGGCGGGCGAGCTGAGCTATGGCGTCATCCCGGGCCTTGAGAAGCAGTTGGCCGAGGCCGAAAGCGCCGAGGATCTGATGGTCGAAGAGGCCGTCCGCCCCGAGCAGATCGCCGAAGTGGTCGAACGCTGGACCGGCATCCCGACCTCCAAGATGCTGGAGGGCGAGCGCGAGAAACTGCTGAAGATGGAAGAGGTTCTGGGCCAGCGGGTGATCGGCCAGACGCAGGCGGTGAAGGCGGTGGCCAATGCCGTGCGCCGCGCGCGTGCCGGGCTGAACGACGAAAACCGTCCGCTGGGCAGCTTCCTGTTCCTCGGCCCGACCGGTGTCGGCAAGACCGAACTGACCAAGGCCGTCGCCGAATACCTGTTCGACGATGACCAGGCGATGGTGCGGATCGACATGAGCGAATTCATGGAGAAACACGCCGTGGCCCGTCTGATCGGCGCCCCGCCCGGCTATGTCGGCTATGACGAAGGCGGCGTGCTGACCGAAGCGGTGCGGCGCCGGCCCTATCAGGTCGTGCTGTTCGACGAGGTGGAAAAGGCCCACCCCGACGTGTTCAACGTGCTGTTGCAGGTGCTTGATGACGGGGTGCTGACCGATGGCCAGGGCCGCACGGTCGATTTCAAGCAGACCCTGATCGTGCTGACCTCGAACCTCGGCAGCCAAGCGCTGAGCCAGCTGCCCGAGGGCAATGACGGTTCGCAGGCGCGGGCGCAGGTGATGGAAGCGGTGCGGGCGCATTTCCGTCCCGAATTCCTGAACCGTCTGGACGAAACCATCATCTTCGACCGGCTGACCCGGGACAACATGGATGGCATCGTCAAGATCCAGCTCAAGCGGCTTGAGAAACGTCTGGCGGCGCGGAAGATCACGCTCGATCTGGACGCGGCGGCCCGGAAGTGGCTGGCCGACGAAGGCTACGATCCGGTGTTCGGCGCCCGCCCGCTGAAGCGGGTGATCCAGCGCCACCTGCAGGACCCGCTGGCCGAACTGATCCTGTCCGGCGAGGTTCGCGACGGCGAGACGATCCCGGTCACCGCCACGGCCGAAGGGTTGGTGGTGGGCGGTCACGTCTCGCCCTCGACCCGGGAAGAGCCGCGCGAAACGCCGGTTCACTGATACGGAAAGGGGCGGATTTCCCGCCCCTTTTCCTTATGCCCAGGCTGGGGGCCAGCCCCCAGACCCCCGGAGTATTTCCGCCAAGAAGAAGGGAAAGACTCGGGCCTTCTTCTTGGCAAAAATACGCGAAAACCGGCCTCGCCGCGGGGGGCGCGGCAGGTTAGACTGCACCGGACCGGAGCCTTCCCATGCCCGCCCTTTGCCGCGATTGCCTTGCCACATTCGACACTGCCCCCGCCCGCTGCCCCCATTGCGGGCGACCGCGGATTCTGGCGCATCCCGAACTGTTTTCCCTGCCCATCGCCCATATCGACTGCGACAGTTTCTATGCCTCGGTCGAAAAACGGGACGCGCCCGAACTTTCCGCCCGGCCCGTCATCATCGGCGGCGGCACCCGTGGGGTGGTGTCGACCTGCTGCTATGTCGCGCGGATTTCGGGCGTGCGTTCGGCGATGCCGATGTTCAAGGCGCTGGCACTTTGCCCCGAGGCGGTGGTGATCCGCCCGCGGATGGCCCATTACGCCGCAGTCTCGGCCCAGATCCGCGCCCGCATGACCGCGCTGACCCCGCTGGTCGAGCCGCTGTCGCTGGACGAGGCCTTTCTGGACCTGTCGGGCACCGAGCGCCTGCATGGCCCGCCTGCCCTGCAGATGGCGCGGCTGGTGCGCGAAATCGAAACCGAAATCGGCGTGACCGCCTCGGTCGGGCTATCGCATAACAAGTTTCTGGCCAAGATCGCCTCGGATCTGGACAAACCGCGCGGGTTTTCGGTGATCGGGCGCGCCGATACCGAAGCCTTTCTGCGCGACAAACCGGTTGGGATCTTGTGGGGTGTGGGCACCGCCACGCAGGCCAGCCTGGCGCAGGCCGGAATTCGCACCCTGGCCGACATCCGCCGCTGGGGGCCAGACGCGCTGGTGCGGCGCTTCGGCAGCGCGGGCACGCGGTTATGGCAGCTGGCACAGGGCGAAGACAGCCGCCGGGTCACCCCGGACGCTCCGGTCAAGTCGGTTTCGAACGAGACCACCTTCGACACCGATATTGCCGATCGCGAATTGCTGCTGGCGCATCTGTGGCACATGGCGGAAAAGGCCTCGGCCCGGATGAAGGCAAAGGGGTTGCAGGGTGCCACGGTCACCTTGAAGCTGCGGCGTGCCGATTTTTCCGCGCTCAGCCGCCAGACCCGGCTGACCGAGCCGAGCCAGCTAGCCGATACGCTGTTTCGCGAATCGCGGCGGCTGTTCGAGGCATTGCCCGAAGCCGGGCCCTTCCGGCTGATCGGAACGGGGTTCTCCGATCTTTCGCCGGCTGACGGGCGCGACCCTGCGGGCGATCTGCTGGACCCGCAGGCCGGTGCCCGCGCCCGTGCCGAGCGTGCCGCCGACACGATCCGCGCCCGTTTTGGCCATGACGCCATCCGCACCGGACGCGGATTAACCACATCGAAAAAATAATCTGGGGGCGTCCCGAACCTAACCAAGGCTTAAGATCCCTTCGGCATCATGTCCTGCGTGCGAATGCGTATCCTCGGTTTCAATACGGGACTCATGATGAACGAGACACTTCACACCGCCCTTCGACAGGCCATCGGCGCCCATTTCAGTTGGCAGTTGCATCTGAAATCCGGGATCGACACTGGCAAGGCCCCGATGCCCCTGGACCAGGCCAGTGCCTGCGACTGCTGCGATTTCGGCAAATGGCTGGCCGCGCCCGAACAGAAGGCCGCACTTGGGGAGAGCGTGCAATTCCGGGTCATCGACCGACTGCACCGTGAATTCCACCTTTGCGCCGGACGCGTGGTCGAACAGATCGCACTGGGCGATCTGGAGGCTGCACATCGTCTTCTGGAGACCGAATTCAAGCCGCAGTCTGAACATCTGGTGGCCGGTCTGTCGAAATGGCTGCGCGAAGCTGGCCGCGGAGAGGCCGCTTGATCACTCGGCGGCAAGCCGGTTGGGTTCCCGCAGCAATTCGATGATGCAGGCGGTGACGCCGCGCATCAGCGCCTCGAAGCTTGCAAAATCGGCCCGCGGCCGGATCTGCGCCTCATCCATGTAAAGCGCACGGTTGATTTCGATCTGCACCACATGCATGCCCTCGGCCGGGCGCCCGTAGCGCTGCGTGATATAAGCGCCGGCAAAGGGTGTATTGCGGCTCAACCGCAGCCCGGTCCCGGAAAACCCCGCTTCGACGGCGGCCATCACCCCCGGCGCGGCCGAGGCCCCGTAACGGTCGCCCAGCACGACATCGGGACGGTTCGGACCAAGCCCTTCCAATGCCTCGCTCGGCATCGAGTGCACATCCAGCAGGACCGCTCGGCCGAATCGGGTGCGGCAATCGGCCAGAAGGCGGTGCAGCCGGGCGTGGTAGGGCCGCCAGATGCCGGCCAGCCGTGCCTCAGCCTCTGCCTGGGTGATCTTGCCCGAATAGATCGCACGCCCCCCCGCAACGACGCGCGGAATCACCCCAAGCCCGGCGGCCACCCGGGGCCCACGCCCTGCGACGGGCAGCCCCTCGATCACGGCGGGGTCCAGCTCGTCTTCGGCACGGTTCAGATCGACAAAGGCCCGCGGTGCGCGCGCGGCCAGCAAGGCCGCCCCCTGTGCAGGCACCGCCTGCAGCAGCCTGTCCACAAAGGCATCTTCCGAAGACCGCAGCCGCCGTTCATCCAGGAGTGAGCGTTTCAGCAACTCTGCCGGATAGTCGCGCCCCGAATGCGGCGACGCGAAAACAACACCCGAGGTCAATTGGTCGGGCAGGCGCAGATCATAGGGCGGCATCGGCGAAAAGGCAGGGGCCATTGTGGTTCCTCTCATCGCAATCCTACACTGAATTGATTTCACGCCAAAAGCCTCTTGAAAGCGGAAACGACTCCTTTTATAGACCCCGAGACCGACGCGGTTCCGCCCGCGTCCTTTTCTTTCAGAGAAGGGCGATCTGGCAGAATCACACGGCGTGGGCGGTTAGCTCAGCGGTAGAGCACTACGTTGACATCGTAGTGGTCACTGGTTCGATCCCAGTACCGCCCACCATTTTCGCCGCTCCCTTTTCGGGGGCACATGGGTTTCAAGGCGCACGCGCGCCGCGAATAGGAGAAGACCGATGAAGGTCCGTAACTCGCTCCGCTCGCTCAAGCAGCGTCATCGCGATTGCCAAGTCGTGCGCCGCAAGGGCCGCGTCTATGTGATCAACAAGACGCAGAAGCGTTTCAAAGCCCGTCAGGGCTAAGAACGGCTTCGAGCCAGTGATAAAAGGCCGCGCAGGGGCAACCCGCGCGGCTTTTTCCATTGGTGCCCCAGGCAAAATGCGCCACACAAAAAAGCCCGGCTGCGGAAAGCAGCCGGGCCTTCGGTCCCAAAGGGGTCCGTCAATCGTATTTGCGCAGATCCTCGATCACCTTGCCATCATTGGGCAGGCTGCCGACCGGCACGAGTTCGATCACGGCCTTCATCTTCAGCGCCTCGACCACGCCCGCCTGATAGCGCGCGCCATCCTCGGCAGGGGTTTCGATCCGAACCGTCATCACGTCCATCTCGCCGGCGCGGGTCGCCACGACCCGGGCGCGCGCCACCTCGGGGTGTGCCGCGACGAAAGCCGCTACCTGCTCGGGGCGCACGAACATGCCCTTGATCTTGGTGGTCTGGTCCGCACGTCCCATCCAGCCCTTGATCCGCTGATTGGTGCGGCCGCAGGGCGACGCACCGGGCAGAATCGCGCTCAGATCGCCGGTGGCAAAGCGCACCAGCGGGTAATCGGGGTTCAGCGTGGTCACCACGACCTCGCCCACCTCGCCTTCGGGCACCGGATCGCCGGTGCCGGGGCGCACGATTTCCACGATCACGCCCTCGTCCAAGATCATCCCCTCCATCGCCGGGCTTTCATAGGCGATATTGCCCAGATCGGCGGTGGCGTAGCATTGCAGACACTGGATGCCGCGGTCGGCATATTCGGCGCGCAGGCTGGGGAACAGGGCGCCGCCGCCCACCGCCGCACGGGTGATCGACAGGCGCTCGCCCATCTCGTCGGCTTTATCCAGAATCACCTTCAGGTAATCAGGCGTGCCCGAATAGACGGTCGTTCCGATGTCCACTGCGGCGCGCACCTGCAATTCGGTCTGGCCGGTGCCCGCGGGCAGAACCGCGGCGCCCACCGCCCGGGCCCCGGATTCAAAGATCATCCCGGCCGGGGTCAGATGATAGCCAAAGCAGTTCTGCACGATGTCGCCCGGGCCCACCCCCGCCGCATGCAGGAACCGCCCCATCCGCCACCAATCCTGGGAAACCTCGCCCGGTTCGTAGATCGGACCGGGGCTTTGGAAGATATGCGCGAAGGCATGGGCCGGTTTCGTGGTCAGCCCGCCAAAGGGCGCCGCGCTCTTCTGTGCATGCCCAAGGTCGGACTTGCGCAGCACCGGCAGGCGCGCCAGTGCCGCACGGTCCGTCACCGCCGCCGGATCGACCGCGCCCAGATGCGCGGCCAGCCCCGGCGCCTGCAGCGCGCGTGCCAGAATCCGTGGCAGATCCTGCGCCAAGGCGGCGTCGCGCGCATCTTGCGAGCGGGTTTCCAGATCGTCGAAATACTGGCTCATAGCAGGCCCTTTTCCTTGCGCGCGGCACATCCGCCCTCTGCCGCGCCGCAGAATGCTGCGCAGCAATTGTTCAAAATCAATATGTTAGTTTACGCGAGCCAGCGTTTACGGCGGCGATAACTGCGCACTTCGCGGAAGCTCTTGCGGCCTTCGTCGGACATGCCCAGATAGAATTCCTTCACGTCCGGGTTTTCACGCAGCGCCTTGGCCGGGCCGTCCATCACCACGCGCCCTGATTCCAGGATGTAGCCGTAATGGGCATAGCGCAGCGCCACGTTGGTGTTCTGTTCGGCCAGCAGGAAGGTCACGCCTTCGCCCTCGTTCACCGCTTTCACGATCTCGAAGATCTGTTCGACCAGCTGCGGCGCCAGACCCATAGAGGGTTCGTCGAGCAAGATCATCTCGGGGCGGCTCATCAGCGCGCGGCCCATTGCGACCATCTGCTGCTCGCCCCCCGAGGTATAGCCAGCCTGGCTTTTGCGGCGCTCTTTCAGACGCGGGAAATAGTTATAGACCATCTCCAGATCGCGGGCGATCGCGGCGCGACCGTCGGTGCGGGTATAGGCCCCGGTCAGCAGGTTGTCCTCGACCGTCAGGTGTTCGAAGCAATGCCGGCCTTCCATCACCTGGATCACGCCCTTGCGCACCAGATCGGCAGGCGAGCCATCCTGAACACGTTCGCCACGATACAGGATCGAGCCCTTGGTGACCTCGCCGCGTTCGGATTTCAGCAGGTTGGAAATAGCCTTGAGCGTGGTCGTCTTGCCCGCGCCATTGCCGCCCAGAAGCGCGGTGATCCCGCCCTTCGGGACCGCAAGGCTTACGCCTTTCAGCACGAGGATCACATGGTTGTAGATCACCTCGATATTGTTGACCTCCAGCAGGGTGTCGGTCCGGGTTTCCGAAGTCTGAGCGGCGTCGAGCATGGCGTCCTCCGTAGGGGTGGTGCCCCCGGCTGTACCGCCGGGGGCTTTTGTCTTAGTTGCAGCGCTCGGCGATGCCGCTTTCGGCCGCGAAGGCCGCCGAATCTTCGGCGATCAGCGGGTCGATCACGTCAGCGTCAGCCGTGATCCAGTCTGACACCGGACCCCAGGTTTTCGCCACGGCATCCCACTGCAGCATGATCGCCGAACCCGGACCGCCATGGTCCTCGCAGGTCGCCGCGATCGGCTGGGCGAAGCCCGGCAGCCCCAGCTCGGTCAGCCGCTCTTCGGTCAGGTTCAGGTGTTCGAACCCGTCACGCACTTCTTCCGGCGTCACGGCCGAATGGCCCGCCATCGTCTGCGCCTCGCGGATCGCCTCCGAGATGATCATCGCCGCATACATGCCGCGCGAATACAGAACGGTGCCCAGCTCATCCGCCGGCCCAGCGGCCTTGCCCGCGTCGAAGACGTATTTCTGCAGGTCGGCATAGACCGGGAAGTTGCTGCCCACGCCGTGGAACGAGATCGACTTGTAGCCGTTCGCGCCTTCGCCCGCCGGACCCACGTCATTCTCGGACCCCGACCACCAGATGCCGATGAAGTTTTCCATCGGGAACTTGATGTTCACGGCCTCCTGGACGGCGACCTGGTTCATCACGCCCCAGCCATACATGATGACGTAATCGGGCTTGTCGCGGCGGATCTGCAGCCACTGCGATTTCTGCTCTTGGCCGGGATGGTCGACCGGAATCGTGCTCAGCTCGAACCCGTGCTTTTTCGACAGCTCTTCAAGCGTGCGGATCGGCTCCTTGCCATAGGCCGAGTTGTGATAGACCAGCGCGATCTTCTTGCCCTTCAGATCGTCGCCATTCTGGCTGAGCAGATATTTGATCGCGACCGAGGCGCCATCCCAATAGTTCGCCGGGTAGTTGAACACCCATTCGAACACTTTGCCGTTGGCAGCCGAGGTGCGGCCATAGCCCGGGGTATACAGAACGTGCTTGTCGGCGGTGACCTTGGGGATCAGCTGATAGGTGATGCCGGTCGACAGCGGGTTGTAGGCCAGCGCCGCTTGACCCTTGGTCGCCTCATAGCATTCCACGCCTTTTTCGGTGTTATAGGCGGTCTCGCATTCCGGCACCTGCACCTTTTCGCCGCCGATGCCGCCATCGCGTTCGTTCAGCAGGGTGAAGTAGTCGTTGAAGCCGTCCGCATAGGGGATGCCGTTGGCGGCATAAGGCCCGGTGCGATAGCTCAGGTTCGGCACGGTCAGATCGGCCATGGCCGGGGCGGCCATGGTGATCGTAGCGGCCACGAGTGCAGCAAAAGTCGTCTTCATACGTATTCCTCCCAGAACGTAATCCGTTGTTTCAGTGCCGGTTTCCCGGTTCTTCGGTCCGCCCCGCTCAGTGCGGGAAGGGCCAGAGTCTCAGTTTCTCTTTCGCCACACGCCACAGCTGTGCCAGCCCGTGCGGTTCGGCGATCAGGAAAATCACGATCAGTGCGCCCACGATCATCAGTTCGATATGCGCGGCCAGATCGGTCGGCCAGTTCAGCGCCCCCACCAGCAGGTTCTTGAGCAGAACCGGCAACAGGACCAGGAAGGCCGCGCCCGCGAAGCTGCCGAAGATGCTGCCCAGACCGCCGATGATGACCATGAACAGGATCAGGAACGACTTCTGGATGCCGAAGGCCTCGCCCACCTCGGCCGCGCCCAGATAGACCGAGAAGAACAGCGCCCCAGCGATGCCGATGAAGAAAGAGCTGACCATGAAGGCGGTCATCTTGGTGGTCAGCGGGTTCACCCCGATGATCTCGGCGGCGATGTCCATGTCGCGAATGGCCATCCATTTGCGCCCCACGGTGCCGCGCGTCAGGTTGCGCGCCAGCACGGCGACGATGGTCAGCATCACCAGGCAGAACATGTATTTCGCCATGGCCGAGGTCTGCGCACCCGTCACGAAGACGCCAAAGATGGTGCGGTCGGGCGCGTTGATCTGCCCCGAGGCCGAGTAGTTGTAGAACCACGGCACCTTGTTGAACAGCCACACGAGGAAGAACTGCGCGGCCAGCGTTGCCACCGCCAGATAGAACCCCTTGATCCGCAGGCTGGGCAGGCCGAACAGCACCCCCACGACGGCGGTCACGCCACCGGCCAGCAGAACATGGATGAAGATCGACACCTCGGGGAAAGCCGTCATCAGCTTGTAGCAGGCATAGGCGCCCACCGCCATGAAGCCCCCGGTGCCCAAGGATACCTGCCCGGCATAGCCGACCAGGATATTCAGCCCGATCGCCGCGATCGCATAGATCAGGAAGGGCACCGCCACGGCGTTGGCCCAATAGTCGTTGATGAACAGCGGGATCACGCCATAGGCCACCGCCAGCACGGCATAAAACCGCAGCCGGTCGAATTTGATCGGGAAGGTTTGGCTATCTTCCCGATAGGTCGTCTTGAAATCACCTGCCTCGCGGTAGAACATCAGATCCTCCCCCCATTGATCGTTTGGGGGATGGCGTCAGTCGCTCCCCTCAGCAGCCCCGCCGAATGCGCACCCAGGAAAAGATCCCGACGCCCGCACCCAGTGCTGCCAGCAAGATATTCAGAATTTGCAGACTTTGCGGTTCGCCCGGCGGTGCGGCCAGCGCGATCCATCCAAAGGCCAGCGCGGCGCCCCATCCGATTGTGAACACGGTTGCACAGGTTTTCATGCCCAAAGGACCTCCCAATCCCCTGCGCGGCCATGTCGGGCCGCGCTTGCGTCCCTTCCCTCCGACCGGGGCCTCCACTCCCCTTGGTGGTCAGATCCGTGTCAGAATGTCGCACCCCGGCGCACCGATCAACGATTTTCTTGTTATCGCAAACAGTTTTCATCGCCGTTACACCCGCTCGATGATCTTTTCGCCGAACAGACCCTGCGGCCGGAACACGAGGAAGATCAGCGCCAGAACATAGGCAAACCAGTTTTCGGTCGCGCCTCCGATCAACGGACCGGCCAGGAACTCGAACAGCTTCTCGCCCACGCCGATGATCAGCCCGCCGATGATCGCACCGGGGATCGAGGTGAAGCCACCCAGCATCAGCACCGGCAGCGCCTTGAGCGCGATCAGCGACAGCGAGAACTGCACCCCGGATTTGGAGCCCCACATGATGCCCGCGACCAGCGCCACGAAACCCGCGATCGACCACACCAGGATCCAGATGAAGCGCAGCGAGATCCCAACCGACAGCGCCGCCTGGTGATCGTCGGCCACCGCGCGCAGGGCCCGGCCCTGTTTGGAATACTGGCTGAACAGCGTCAGCGCGGTCACCAGCAGGATCGCGACCACCGTCGCCACGATGTCGAGGTTGTCGATGAAGAAGCCATAGCCGAAGATGCTGTCGGTCAGGCCCTCGACGGTTTCGGAGATGCCCTGCGGCAGGCCGACGTCAAGCTTCTTGATGTCGGCGCCCCACATCACATCGCCAAACCCTTCCAGGAAATAGGCCATGCCGATGGTCGCCATGAACAGGATGATCGGCGCCTGATTGACCAGATGCTTGAGCACCAGTTTCTCGATGACGATCGCCAGACCGACCATCACCGCGGCGGTCAGGATGATTGCCAGCACCGAAGGCACGGTCCAGCCGAAATGCGTCAGGTGACCGCCGGTGACCGCGTTGATCAGATGCGCGAAGGGCACCTGGCCTTGCTGAATACCGACCAGCGTCAGCGCCGCGAACAGCGCCAGAACGCCCTGCGCATAGTTGAAGATGCCCGAGGCCTTGTAGATCAGCACAAAGCCCAGAGCGACCAGCGCATACATCACCCCCGCCATCAGACCGTTGAGGGTGACCTCCATCGCGAAAAGAAGTTGATCAGGCATGGTGCGCCTCCGTGGCTTGAATGCGGGTCGTGGGGGCAAACTCAGTCATGGGCCACCCCCAGATAGGCGTCGATCACTTCCTGGCTGTTGCGCACCTCGTCGGGGGTGCCGTCACCGATCTTCTTGCCGTAATCCATCACCACGACGCGGTCGGACAGGTCCATGACCACACCCATGTCGTGCTCGATCAGGGCAATCGTCGTGCCGAACTCGTCGTTCACATCCAGGATGAAGCGGCACATGTCCTCTTTTTCCTCGACGTTCATGCCGGCCATCGGTTCATCCAGCAGCAGGATCTTGGGTTCCGCCGCCAGCGCACGCGCCAGTTCGACACGCTTCTTCAGACCATAGGGCAGACGACCGACAGGCGTTTTCCGAATATTCTGAATTTCAAGGAAGTCGATGATCTTCTCGACTTTTTCGCGGTGTTCGTCCTCTTCCTTCGACGCGCCGCCCCACCACATCGCCTGAGACAGCAGCCCCGATTTCATCAGGGTCAGCCGCCCGGTCATAATGTTGTCCAGCACCGACATGCCATCGAACAACGCGATGTTCTGGAAGGTCCGGGCGATCCCCAGCTGCGCCACCTGATAGGGTTTCATCGGCCCGCGCTTGTAGCCCTTGAACCAGACTTCGCCCTCGGTCGGCACATAGAACCCCGAGATCACGTTCAGCATCGAGGATTTCCCCGCGCCGTTCGGCCCGATGATCGCGCGGATCTCGCCGTCGCGAATGTCGAAGCTGATATTCTGAATCGCCGTCACACCGCCGAATTTCAGGGTGATGTTCTTCATCTCCATCAGCACGCCGCCGATCTTGCGGCCGTCTGCGGTGACGTATCCTTCGCTCATGTCGTTCATTCCGCAGCCATCCTTTGTTCCGGGGCCACCTGCGCATCGGCAAGGGTCAGCGTCGCCGTGATCTTGCCCTTGCGCCCGTCCTCATAGGTCACCTCGGTCTCGGTGTAGACGCTGTCGCGCCCGTCATAGAGCGCGGCGATCAGATCGGCATATTTGCTTTCGACGATATTGCGGCGCACCTTGCGGGTACGGGTCATCTCGCCATCGTCGGCATCCAGTTCCTTGTGCAGGATCAGGAAGCGATGGATCTGACAACCCGACAGCATCGGATCTTGCGCGACACTGGCGTTGACCTCGTCGATATGGCTTTTGATCATCGCATAGACGCGCGGATGACCGGCCAGCTCCTGATAGGACGCATAGGCGATGTTGTTACGCTCGGCCCAGTTGCCCACCGCCGTCAGGTCGATGTTGATGAAGGCGGTGCAACGATCCCGACCCGCGCCAAAGACCACGGCCTCAAGGATGTTGGGGTAGAACTTGAGCTTGTTTTCCACATATTTCGGGGCGAACAGACGGCCATCGGCCATTTTGCCCACGTCTTTGGCGCGGTCGATGATACGCAGGTGTCCCGAGCCTTCCTCAAAGAACCCTGCATCCCCCGTTGCGACCCAGCCCTCGGCGTCTTTCGTCGAGGCGGTGCTTTCGGGGTTCTTGTAATATTCCACAAAGGTGCCGGGGCTGCGATAGAACACTTCGCCATTGTCCCCGATCTTCACCTCGACGCCCGGGCTCGGCACGCCCACCGTGTCCGAACGGACCTGGCCGTCGGGCTGCTGCGTGATGAACACCGAAGCCTCGGTCTGGCCATACAGCTGCTTCAGGTTGATGCCCAGCGAGCGGTAGAAATCAAAGATCTCGGGCCCGATCGCCTCGCCCGCGGTGTAGCCCACGCGGATGTTGGAAAAGCCCAGCGTGTTCTTCAGCGGCCCGTAGATGAAGATATTGCCCAGCAGATAGCTCAGGCGCTGCCCGAAGCTGACCGGCTTGCCGTCCAGAATGTTCGGTCCGACCTTGCGCGCAACGGCCATGTAATGATCGAACAGCTTCTTCTTGAACCGCCCCGCATCTTCCATGCGGATCATCACATTGGTCAGCTGGCCTTCGAACACCCGCGGCGGCGCGAAGAAATAGCTCGGCCCGATTTCGCGCAGGTCGGTCATCATCGTGGCCGGGCTTTCGGGGCAGTTCACGGTGAAGCCCGCCCACATCGCCTGCCCGATCGAGAAGATGAAATCGCCCACCCAGGCCATCGGCAGATAGGCCAGAACCTCTTCGTTATGGGTCAGCCGGTCGAAGGCGACCGAATTCTTCGCAGTCTCGATGATGTTGCGGTTCGACAGCACAACGCCCTTGGGCTTGCCCGTCGTCCCCGAGGTGTAAAGCATCACACAGGTGCTGTCATAGGTCAGTTCCGCGATGCGCTTGCTCAGCTCTTCCTCATAGCGGTAATGGCCCGCGCGGCCCTCGGACTGCACATCTTCCAGCGCGTTCATCCGCGAATGGTCGTATTTTCGCATGCCGCGCTTGTCGGTATACATCACATGCTGGATGTGGTGGATGCGGTCCTCGACCTCGACCACCTTGTCGACCTGCTCCTGATCGCCGCAGATGACAAAACGCGCGCCGCAGTTTTCCAGAACATAGGCCATCTCTTCGGCCACCGCGTCCTGATACAGCGGCACCGGAATCGCGCCGCACATCTGCGCCGCGACCATTGCCCAGTAATGCGCCGGGCGGTTGCGCCCGATGATCGCGATATAATCGCCCCGCTCGACCCCAAGGCTCAGGAAGCCCAGCGCCATGGCGCGGATTTCCTCGGCGGCCTCGGCCCAGGTCCAGCTTTGCCAGATACCGAATTCCTTTTCCCGATACGCGGGCAGGCCGCCGAAACGTTTGACGTTTCGGGCCAAAAGCGCCGGAATCGAATGCGCAGATTCCTCTGCCGCAACTGCGTCAGCCATTGATCCTCCCTTACGCCGGCAAACCGGCGCCCCTCGCCGCGGTGGGCGATTCCTCCGTCGCCCATAGCGTCATGCCGTGACCCTCGGCGTCAAACTTTTCCTGACTTTTTCTGGATTCTTACGAATTCTTTCAGCGTGATTTCTTCTCTTTGCCCCACCCCGCCGCGATGTTAGCGAAGAAGACGGAGGCGGAAAGATGACAACGGATGACACGCGCGAACGGCTGACACAGGCCGGACTGAACCTGATCCAGCAGGCCCTGTCGATCTTTGACAGCGATCTGCGGCTGGCGGTGTCGAACCGGGAATATCAGCGCATGTTCGACCTGCCCGAAGCGCTGACCCGCCCCGGCACGCCATTTTCCGACACGATCCGCTATCTGATCGAACGCGGCGATTACGGCCCCGTCGCCGACATCGAAGAGGCGGTGTGGTCGCGCGTCGATCAGGCCCGCGCATTTGAGCCGCACTACATGGAACGCACCCGCGCCAACGGTCGCACGATCGCGGTCGAGGGATCGCCCCTGCCGCAGGGGGGCTGGGTCACCGTCTATACCGACATCACCGAGATCAAGCGGCAAGAGGCCCTGCTGCGCGCCCATTCGGCGGAGCTGTCCGAACAGGTTCTGGAAAACGCCGAACGTCTGGCGCAGGCGAACCGTGCGCTCGGTGCCACCAATGCCGCGCTGGAAGAGGCCAAGCGCGAGCTGACGATGATCGAGGCGCGCACCCGGCAGGTCACCGAAATGATGCCTGCCCATATCGCCCATGTGGACCGGGACTTTCGCTATACCTTCTCGAACCGCAAACTGTCCGAGGTGATGCCCGGCAGCCTGCTGGACGTGGTGGGCCTGCCCGCGGCCGAGGCCCTGGGGACCGAAACCTTCGCCCGGATCGAGCCGGGCTTCTCGCGTGCGCTTGCGGGCGAGGCCAATGTGATCGAGATCACCCACGCCCCCACGGGCCGGCGTATCCGCATCGCACTGACACCCGACCGCGACGGCGCGGGCGGGGTCAACGGCGTCTATATCCTGTCGACCGATGTCACCCACGAAGCACAGGCCCGCGCGGCGCTTGCGCAATCGTCCAAACGGGAACTGGCGGCGCAGCTGACCTCGGGGCTGGCGCATGATTTTGCCAATCTTCTGACGATCATTCTGGGCCTGCAGGGGCGGCTGGAGCGGATGGCACATCTGCCCCCCGAGGCCGCCGAAATCGCCCGCTCGACCCTGGCGGCGGCACGACGTGGCGGCATGTTGCTGGACCGGATCGCGGCCATCTCGGGCCCGCGCGAGTTGCGCCCGCAGGCCGTGGTGCTGGGCGATCTGTTGCACGATCTGGCGGCAATGGCGCGGCCCACGCTGGGGGCGGCGGTCACGCTCGACATCTTCACCGCCGGGCTGGATACGCCGATTCTGCTTGATCCCGGCCCGCTGCAAGACAGTCTGCTGAACCTGCTGCTGAACGCGCGCGATGCGATGGCCCCGGCGGGCGGCTATATCACGATCGAGGCGCACGAGGTGCGCGACACCTGGGTCGAGATCGCCGTCTCCGATACCGGCCCGGGTTTCTCGCCCGAGGCGCTGGAACGCGGGCTCGATCCGTTCTTCACCACCAAGGGCGGCGAAGGGTCGGGCCTTGGGCTGTCGATGGTCTATGACCAGACCAAGCTGGCGGGCGGCACGGTGCGTCTGGAAAACACCCCCACCGGCGCGCGCATCACCCTGCGCCTGCCGCTGCGGCACGCCGAACCGCAGCGGCCGATGCTGGTGCTGCTGGTCGAGGATGACGACGACATCCGCGCCAATGTGCGCGAAATGCTGCGCGGGCTGGGCCACAGCGTGATCGAGGCGACCACCATCGCCGAAGCGCAGGCGCTGGCCAACCTGCCCGACATCGGCATGGTGCTGTCCGACGTGCAGCTGCCCGGCGCGACGACCGGCGTCGATCTGGCGCGGCAACTGACCGGGCGGCGCTGCGTCGCGCTGATGACCTCGCTGCCGCCGGGCGATAGTTTGCGCGCCTCGGCGCCCTGCCCTGTCCTGCAAAAACCTTTCACCCAGGCCGAGCTTGCGGCCCTGATTGCCGGAGCCTGCCAATGACCGCCGCCCAGCCGCATGTCGCCATTCTGGACGACGAACCCGAAATCCGCCGGATGCTGTCGGACGCGCTGGAAGAGGCCGGGTTTCGCACCACCAGCTATGGCCGCGCCACCGAATTCGAGGCCGCGCTGAAACGGATGGCGCCCGATGTCTGCCTGGTCGACCTAGGCCTGCCCGACCGCGACGGTCTGGCGCTGGTGCATCGGCTGGCGCTGGAATCGGGCGCGGCGATCATCATCATCTCGGGCCGTGCGCAGGTGCAGGACCGGGTGACCGGGCTGGAACTCGGGGCGGACGACTACATCATCAAACCCTTTGATCCGGCCGAGGTCGTGGCCCGCATCCGCGCCCGTCTGCGCAAGCATCGCGCCGATGCCGGCCCCGCCGCGCAGGTCGCGCATTTCGCCGGCTGGCGCGCCCATTTCGACCGCTACATCCTCGTGGATGCCGCAGGCACCGAAACCCCGTTTTCCCATGCCGAAGGCGAGGTGTTGCGGCTGTTCCTGGACGCACCCAACCGGCTGATCTCGCGGGCGCAGATGCAAGAAAGCCTGGGCGGCGCGGCGGGCGAAAGTTTCGACCGGGCAATGGATGTGCGGATCTCTCGGCTGCGCACCAAGCTGGGCGAAGACCCCAAGAACCCGCGGCTTATCAAGACGATCTACGGCGCGGGCTATATCTTTCTGGGTGAGGTCCGGTGGGAGTGATTTTGCGCTGGCATTGCCCGGCCGCTTCTGATTCCCTGGCACAAATCCCGGATCGAAAGCACTGCCATGCTGACCCTTCTGCTCCACCGTGCGCCCTCCAGGGCGTTCTATCGCGTTGAAATTTCGGACAATCTGTTCGGGGAATACACCGTTTTGCGGGAATGGGGCCGACAGGGGCGGCGCGCGGGCAGCCGGGCAAACTGGTTTTCCAACCTGCGCGAAGCTGTGCATGCCGCCGACCGCTGGCGCGGCAAGGCGGTCGCGCGTGGCTACCGGATGACCGAACGCCAGACGGCACGGGGCTGAACCATGGGCGCGATGATCCATTGGTGTGGAACGGGGCTTAGCTCGGGGCCGGGTCTGCGGCGACTGATCGACCAGGGCCGCGCGGTGACGGTCTGGACGATCGACGAACCCGCCGCCTATGCGCTGATCGGCGGGCGCCCGGCGCGTATCGCCGCCTACAGCCCGCAGGCGTTGCGCGCGGCCCTCAATCCCGGCGATGTCGTGGTCTCGATGCTGCCGCCCGACCTGCACCTGAGCCTTGCTGAAATCGCGCTGGACGCAGAGGCGCATTTCGTCTGCTCGTCCTATCTGAGCGATGCGCTGCGCGCATTGGATGGCCGCGCGCGTGATCTTGGCGTGGCGCTGGTCGGCGAAGTCGGGCTCGACCCCGGGATCGACCATCTGATGGCGCATGATCTGGTGGCCGATTATCGGACCAGCGGTCTGGCCGGCCCGGACACCACGCTGTCGTTCCATTCCTATTGCGGCGGCGTGCCCGCGCAGCCCAACGCGTTTCGCTATAAATTCAGCTGGTCGCCGCTGGGGGTCTTGCGGGCGCTGAAATCTCCCTCGCGCTCGATCCGGCATTTCTCGGAACTGCGGGTCAGCCGCCCGTGGGAAGCCGTCAGCCGCTTCGACACCACCCTGCCCCGCCCCGAAAGTTTCGAGGTCTACCCCAACCGCGACAGCCTGCCCTTCATCGCGGACTATCGCTTCGATCCGGGCTGGAAGATCGAGGATTTCGTGCGCGGCACGATCCGGCTGATGGGCTGGGCCGAGGCCTGGAAGCCTGTCTTCGCCGCGCTGGAGGATGACGCCCCAGGCGCCGGGGATCGGCTGGCCACACTGGCCGACAGGCTCTGGCACGAGAATGCCTATGGCCCCGGCGAACCCGACCGCGTGGTGCTGCATGTCACGCTGCAGGCCAAACGCGCGGGGCGCCCCGTCTGGCACAAATCCTGGGCACTGGATGCGACAGGCGATGCGCGCGGATCGGCCATGGCACGGCTGGTGTCGGGGCCGGTGTCGCTGGCGACCGAAGCGGTTCTGGCGCGCACCATCCCCGCAGGCGTTCACCCCGCGCCGCATGATGCGAAACTGGTTGCGGATTGGCTGGCGGCGCTGGACACCCAGGCGCAATATCTGGCCAAGCACAACCACCTGACCTGACCCCCGGGGGTTTTGCCCCCCTGCCTCCACCGCCCTCAGAACGGGCAGGGCGCGCTGAAGGTCATGGTCTGGTTGCTGTCGGGGTGCCGGATGCGCAGGCTTTCGGCATGCAGCATCAGCCGCGGATAGTCCCGCGCCGCCCCCGTTGCATACAGCGGATCGCCCAGGATCGGATGGCCCAGTTCCATCATATGCACCCGCAACTGATGACTGCGCCCGGTCAGCGGCGTCAGCCGCACCCGCGTGGTGCCGTCCGGGTCGTGGCGCAGAACCCGCCAATCGGTCTGCGCGGGTTTGCCGGTCTCGTGGTTCACATGCTGGCGCGGGCGGTTCGGCCAGTCGACGATCAGCGGCAGGTCGACCCGCCCCGTCTTCGGCTCCAGATGCCCCCAGAGCCGGGCGAGATACTGCTTCTTCGTCTGCCGGTCCTCGAATTGCCGCCCCAGATGGCGCTGTGCATGCGGGGTCAGGCCGAAGATCATCACCCCCGAAGTATCCAGATCCAGCCGGTGCACCAACAGCACCGTCGGATAGGCGCCGCGCAGCCGGTTGATCAGGCAATCGGCCCGGTCCTCGCCGCGCCCGGGCACCGACAGCAGGCCTGCGGGTTTGTCGACCACGAGGATCTCGTGATCCGCATACAGGATACGCGGGGCCTCGGGCGGCGGAGAATAGATGAAATCGCTCATGTTCCGGGGATGGCGCGGGGCGCGCGGGGCGTCAAGCCTCAGTCGATCACAAGCCGCGCGGCCAGACCACCAAACAGCACCGCCGCCACCCGGTTCAGCACCCCCATCCGCCGCGCCAGCCGCGCGCCAAGCCACCCCGCCGTCAGGCCGTAGCCGATGGTCGTAAGGGTTCCGGTAATCGTCACGATGCTGCCCAGAAGCACGATCTGCTGCCAGACCGGCCCGTATTCGGGACGGGTGAATTGCGGCAGGAAGGCCAGCATGAACAGCATCACCTTGGGGTTCAGCACATTGATCGTCACGCCGCGCCGCAGGGCTTCGGCCGGACCGATCGGGCCGCGGGCGGCCACCATATGCGGCGCGCCCGCACGCCAGCTTTTCACCGCGATCCACAGCAGATAGGTCGCGCCGGCCCAACGGATCACCCCCAAGGCACCGGGATGCGCCGCGACCAGCGCCGAAAGGCCCAGCGCCGCCAGCGTGACATGCACGATGCCGCCAAGGCCAACGCCCAGCCCCGCCGCGGCGCCTGCGCGCGGCCCGCCCTGAATGCCGCTGGCGGTGGCAAACAGCACATCCGACCCCGGCGTCAGGTTCAGCACAAGCCCACCGATCATGAAGGCGATCAGTTGCTCGGTCGGGTAGGTGGCAAGAATATCGAACATGGGCTGGCTCCGGCTGGACGGGCGGAGCTTAGCCGAACCATCGGCCCACGCAATTCCCTTTACCAGGCACGATGATAGCGCCAACTGCGAAATTTACGCTACGTCGCTTCGTCCCGGCCAACTGGCGTGCGGGGGGGCGGCGCGCTAGGGTTTGCGCGCAACCATCCTGGGGAGTTTTCCATGACCGGCATCGTTATTCTTTCGGGCGCCCGCACCGCCATCGGCACCTTTGGCGGCAGCCTTGCTGGCTTCACGCCGATCGAACTGGCCACCACCGCCGCCAAGGCCGCCATCGCACGCGCCGGGATCGAGGCCGACAAGATCGGTCAGGTCGTGTTCGGCCACGTTCTGAACACCGAACCGCGCGACATGTATCTGAGCCGCGTTGCCGCGCTGGAAGCGGGTGTGACCGTCGGCACGCCCTGCATGAACGTCAACCGCCTGTGCGGTTCGGGCGCGCAGGCGATCGTCTCGGCCACGCAGGCGCTGATGCTGGGCGACGCCGATTTCGCGCTGGCAGGCGGTGCCGAATGCATGAGCCGCGGCCCCTACATCATCCCCTCGGCCCGCTTCGGCCAGAAGATGGGCGACGCCAAGATGATCGACATGATGACCGGCGCGCTGACCTGCCCCTTCGGCACCGGCCACATGGGCGTGACCGCCGAAAACGTGGCCAGCGAATGCGCCATCACCCGCGACGATCAGGACGCCTTCGCGATGGAAAGCCAGAACCGCGCCGCTGCCGCCATCGCGGCCGGCCTGTTCAAGGAAGAAATCGTCCCGCTTGAAATCGCCTCGCGCAAGGGCACGGTGGTTTTCGACACCGACGAGCATCCGAAATCGACTTCGCTGGAAAAACTCGGCGGGCTGAAGCCGGTGTTCAAGAAGGATGGCTCTGTCACCGCGGGCAACGCCAGCGGCATCAATGACGGCGCCGCCGCCGTGGTGCTGGCCCGGGCCGAAGCCGCCGAAGCCGCCGGTCTGAAGCCGATGGCCAAGATCCTGGGCTACTCGGTTGCGGGCGTGCGCCCCGAGGTGATGGGTCTGGGCCCGATCCCGGCCGTGCAGCAGCTGTGCGAGAAACTGGGCATGACCGTTGCCGATTTCGACGTGATCGAAAGCAACGAGGCCTTTGCCGCGCAGGCGCTGGCGGTGTCCAAGGAACTCGGCCTCGACCCGGCCAAGGTCAACCCGAACGGCGGCGCGATTGCGCTTGGCCACCCGATCGGTGCCACCGGCGCGCTGCTGACCGTGAAGACGATGTATCATCTGCAGCGCACGGGCGGCAAACTCGGGCTGATCACGATGTGCATCGGCGGCGGTCAGGGCATCGCCATCGCCATCGAACGGGTGTGATGTCCTTCACCCCTGACGAGCGCGCGGCCTTGCTGGCCGCGCCTCTGGTCGGACCGACCGTTCTGGCCCGGTTCGAGGAAATCGGCTTCGGCTCGGCGCAGGCGCTGGCCGGGGCCGAACCTGACCACATCTGCCGCCTTGTCGCCGCGCATCTGGGAACCACCTGCTGGGCCAATGCTCCGCGCGCACGGCAATCGGTGGCCAATGCGATCGCCGCGGCCCAGGCCTTGCTGGCGGCCCGCGATCTCAGGGCCTGAGCCGGATCTGCGCGCTGGCCGAACGCCCGCGCGCGTCCAGGACCGTCAGCATCACGAACCCCGGCCCCGGCATCGGCAGCGTGGTTTCACGCAGCCGTGACCCGATCGCCACCGGCACCCCGTTCGCCAGCCAGGTGAAGGGGGCCACCCCACCACGCAGCTTCACCACCAACCCGCCCTGCGGTGCCTCCAGTTCCGCCCCGTCGGGCGGGAAGACCAGCGTGGGCGCATCCTCGGGCAGTTCGGCAAAGATCGCATCGCGCGGGCGAAACCGTTGCAACGGCAGCGGCAGGCGCGCGTTGGGCAGCAGCAACGTCGCGGGCGGTGGTGGCGGCAACGGATCGGGCGTGGCCTTGGCGCGCGCGAACAGCTCGAACAGAACGGGCGCCGCCAGATCGCCACCGAACGCCCCCGGCACCGGCGTGCCATCGGGCCGCCCCAGCCAGACGCCGCCCACATGCCGCCCGTCAAACCCGACCGCCAGTGCATCGCGATGGCCATAAGAGGTGCCGGTCTTGTAGGCGATCCGCCCGGGTTGCCCGCCCGGCGGCGGTGCGATCCGCGCCAGAATATCGGTGACCTGCCAGGCCGCGACCGCCCCGAACAACCGGGTATCAAGCGGATAGGCCCCGCCCGCCTCGGCCGACAGATGGACCGGCGCGCCCAGACGGGCCAGCGCCGCATAGGCCTGCACCAGATCCTGCAGCGTGATACCCACACCGCCCAGACTGACCGCCAGCCCCGGCTCGCCCCCGGGCAGGCGCAGATCGGCCCCCGCGCGGCGCAGGCTGGCCATCAGCCGCGCCGGCCCCAAGGCCTCGGTCAGGGTGACAACCGGGATATTGAGCGATTGCGTCAGCGCGGTGCGGATGCTGACGGTGCCGCGAAACTTGCGGTCGAAATTTTGCGGGTGCCAGGCGCCAAAGGCCACCGGGCGATCCTCGATCAGGGTTTCGGGATGTGCCAGACCGTCGTCGAAGGCCAGCGCATAGACAAAGGGTTTCAGCGTCGACCCGGGCGAGCGCAGCGCCTGCGTCATGTCAACGAAACCCGCCCGCCTGTCATCGCTCCAGTCTGCCGCGCCGACCTGCGCCAGGATCTCGCCGCTTTGGTGATCGGCAAAGATCATCGCGGCCGAGACCTGCCCGGCCAGCCCCGCCACCGCACGCCGCGCCAGCGCCTCGGCGGCGCGTTGCAGCCCGGCGTCAATCGTGGTTTCGATCCGGGCGCCCTGCGGGGCGGCCCGCGCCAGCCGATCGGTCAGATGCGGGGCAAGCGCGGGAAAGTCGCGCCGGGGCCCGGGCATCGGCTCTGCCTGCGCGGCGGCCAGTTGCTCGGGCGTCAGTGCGCCTGCCGCGCCCAGCCGCGCCAGAACCCGGTCGCGCGCCACCTGTGCGGCCTGCAGCGCCCGGTCCGGGCGGCGGCTTTCGGGCGCTTGCGGCAGCGCGATCAGCAGCGCCGCCTCGGCGGGCGTCAGGCGGCGCGGTTCCTTGCCCAGCCAGGCCAGACTGGCGGCGCGCACCCCTTCCAGATTACCGCCAAAGGGCGCCAGCCGCAGATACAGATCAAGGATCTGGGCCTTGGACAGATGCCGTTCCAACGCCAGCGCGACCCGCGCCTGCCGGAATTTGCCGCGCAGCGTGCCGGTCGGCCCAGCCTCCAGCAGCCGCGCGACCTGCATGCTCAGCGTCGAGGCGCCCGAGATGATCCGCCCCGCCCGCAGCCCCTGCCATGCGGCGCGCAGAACCGCGCGCGGATCGACCCCGGCGTGATCGTAGAACCGGCGGTCCTCGAATGCGATCAGCAGGCGCAGATAGGCCGGATCGACGGGCCCCGGCGCCAGCCGCCAGCGCCCGTCCGCCACCGGAAAGGCGCGCAGCAGGCTGCCGTCGCGGGCCACAACCTCGGTGCCGACGGGCACCACCAGCGCGGGCAGGTCGGTGCGCGCGATCCAGTCGTCGAAGCCGTCGCGCCCGGCGCCCAACAGCGCCAGTGCGACCGCCAGAGCCGCAAGCAGGCGGTGCATCTACTGGATCACCACCCGCTCCGCCCCGGTCTGCGCGCGCTGGTCGGGGCGATACATGTCCTCAACCGAGGCCGCCGGACGATGGAAGCTGCCCGGGCTTACCGCGCGCAGGATATAGGCCAGACGGAACGACCGATCCGAGCGCCAGTTCAGTGCGGCCAGGAACCGATCCTGCCGGAACTCGGTCATCTCGGTATTCTCCTCGACCTGCAACCAGTCAAGCGCGGCCAGATCGCCCGCGCGCAGCAGGTTGGGGTTGTCGATCTCGAACCCGGCCGGCAGCGGATCGGCCACCATCAGCCGCGCCTCGACCGGACCATGCGGGGTGATTTCCAGCACCTCGACCAGACGGTCGCCCTGTTTCACCGCCCCCGGATCGACCGGGCTCCCATCAAATGCGTAAAGCTGCCGGGTGATCGAGTACCCCTTGCCACCCGCAGGTTCGGGCACCTCGGGCACGCCGATTGTCGTCAGCGTCAGTACCGCAGGCCGCGCCGTGCCATTGCGGATATCAAGGCTTTGGCCCGCCGTATCCGCGCCGATCATCCGCAGCAGCGGCCCATCGACCGGCGCGCCGTTGACGGTGAACCCGTCAAGGCCGGGGCGGTCGATCATCGCGTGGGTGGCCAGCAGGGTCCAGGCGGCCTCCTGCGTGGACAGGCGCTGCCCGGCGATCCGGCTGGCAAGTCCCTGCCCCAGATCGGCCAGCGGCACCGCCTGCGATCCCGCCCCCGCCGCCAGCGCCAGAACGCCGGCGCGGTCACGCAGCGCGGTGCCGTAATCGGCCCGCCACAGCGCCGCATCCTCGGGCTGTGCCAGCAGCGCGGCCGCCCGCGCAAACATCGCATCGGCCCGGGTCTGATCGCCATAAGAGGCCAGCGCCGCGCCCAGTTGCGCCGCAGCCAGCGGCGTTGCGAAATCGCCGCCCTTCACATCGGCATAATAGCGCAGGTCCGACACCGAGGCCGCGCCTTCGCGCGCCAGCACCATCAGCGCATAGGCCAGATCGCGGCCGCCGCCATTGCTGCCGCCATCGAAATCGGGGGCGTAGTTCACCTGATTGCGCAGGTTGTCCATCGCATTGCGGAAGGCCGCATCGGGCACGGCATAGCCTTCGTGGCGCGCCCGACTCAGGAAATCGGACACATAGGCATCAAGCCACAGATCGCCCGAACTGGCGGACCACAGACCAAACGCCCCCGAGGCATCCTGATTGGTCAGCACCTTGCGGATCGCCACCTCGACCCGGTCGCGCAGATCGGCGGGGCTGGCCAGCCCCATCGTCTCGGCCACGCTGGACAGGTAAAGCAGTGGCAGCGCCTTCGAGGTCACCTGCTCGGTGCAGCCGTAGGGGTAGGTATCCAGCGCATCCAGAAGCGCCGCCGTATCGAACTGCGCCAGCGGGCCGACCGCCAGCATCGCCCGCGCGGTGCCCGGAACGAAACCGCTCAGGGCATTGGCATCGAAGGTGAAGCTGTTCCCCGCCGCCAGATCGAAGCGGCTTTGATGCGCCACGGCCGGGTCGTTTTGCTGCACCGGCAGGGTCAGCATCTTCTCCAGCAGCTTGCCATCGGGCGTGGTCAGCGCGATGCGGATCTGATGCAGCCCGGCGGTCTGTGGCGCCGTGATCGGCACGCTGAGTTCGGTCTTGCCCAGATCGGCCAGATCGACGCCCGAAGGCGCCGCACCCAGTGCCAACCCCGCCGAGGTCAGATCCAGCCCCATCCGCCCCGAGGGGCCGCTGGCATGCACGATTTCCAAAAGCATCCGCGACTGGTCGCCCGGCGCCAGGAAGCGCGGCACCGAAGCGGTCACCACCACCGGATCGCGCACCAGCACATCGGCCTGCGCCTGCCCCACCCCGGTTTCCGACCACACCACCGCCATCAGCCGCACGGTGCCGTTGAACGCGGGCATCTGGAATTCGGTGCGGGCATAGCCATCCGCGCCCACCTCCAGCGGACCCGAGAAATAGGCCACCAGTTCCTCGGTGGGGGGCGGCGCCTGCGTCGTCATCTCGCGCCCCGCATCGCCGCCCGACCGGATGATACCGTCTTCGCCCGCCTGCCCGTCGATCAGCCGCCCGTAGATGTCGCGCAGGCCGACGCCCAGTCGACGCTGACCGAAATAATGCGCCGAGGGGTCGGGCGATTTGAACCCGGTCAGGTTGAGGATCCCCAGATCGACCGCCGCGATGGAGACATGCGCGGTTTCGCCCGGCGCCACGCCATCGACCTTGATGGCCACCGGCAGGGCCGCGCGCGGGTCCGATGCCGTGGGCGCCTCGAAGGCGGCCTGCAACTGGCGCGCCCCCGGGTCCACCGCGGCATGCGCCAGCCCCATCGCCCGCACCGGGGCGCGTTCGGGCGCGTCCGCCTCCAGCGGGCGGATCACCGAGGCGGTGACATAGGCGCCTGCGCCCCAATCATCGGTCACCGGCAGTTCGATCACATTCTCGCCCGCCGTCACAGGCACCGATTTCAGCGAAATCAGACGGTTCGACAGAACCGAGACCAACGCCACGCCATCGGTCGCGGGCACCACCCGCAGCCGCGCCACATCGCCGCTGCGATAGCCCGGCTTGTCCAGCGACAGCTCCAGCCGGTCGGGGCTGGCCAGCACATCGGCGGGCGCATACCAGCCCGCGTCGAAGCCCACCGAACTGGCGGTATAGGCACCGCCCACACGCTCGACCACCAGCTCATATTGCCCCCAGTCGACCGGCACGCCGATTTCGGCCGGGCCCTCGGCGCCCAGGCTCAGATCGCCCTGCGCAACCGCCTTGCGATGGGTCACGGCCTCCCAGTTCCACGAGCCATAAAGCGAATACCACTGATAGCGTGTCTCGACCCGGTTCAGCACCCAATGCACTTGCATCGGCACCGGCGCGGCCTGCTGCCCCAGCGCCAGAATGCGGAAGCGGGCCTCGGCCCCCTCGGCCACGGTATCGTCGAACATCGGGCGAATGCCGATCACCGGATCGGCCGGCAGGATGATGCGGCTGATGCTGCGTTCCACCGGACGGCCCGAGCCCTCCTTGACCCGCACGGTGAAGGTGGCATCCAGCGGGCGTTTGCCGTCGTCGCCCATGTCGGGCAGCTCGGCATAAAGGCGGCCATGGCCCGCGGCATCGGTCGTGCCATCGCCCAGCGATGCACTCCAGGGCGAGAAAGGCGCATCGTGGCGGGCGAAGCGATAGCCCTCGAACCCCGGCACATCGGTGGCCGCGCTCAGCCGCAGATCGCCTTCCATCTCCAGATCGGCGCCCGGTGCGCCGAACAGATACCGCGCGTCCACACCGATTTCGGGAATGTCGCCCCCGGCCAGAAGGCCATCGGGCAGGGACAGGTCAAAGTCGATCCGTTCGGGCAGGAAATCCTCGACCAGCAGCTTGGAACTGGCCAGCGGTGCGGCCTTCAGATCGGCAAAGACATCCAGCCGCCAGGTGCCGCGCGGCGCCTGCCCGCCCAGCGCGAAGCTGGCCACATGGCCGCCCGCCCCGGCATCGGTGGCGATCATCCGGGAATATTCCACGCCATCGGGACGCATCAGAACGGCGGTCAGCGGCAGGCCGGGCAACGCCCGGGTGGCCGCATCGCGCGCAAGCATCGTGGCATGGATCGTCTCGCCTACGCGGTAGGCGCCGCGATCGGTCGCCAGAAACACGTCGATCGGCGGCGCGGGCGGCAGGCCCTCGACCCCGCGATCGGACAGGTCGAATTCGGCATCGGTCAGCGACAGGAAGGCCATGTCATCACCCGAAGCCACGGTCACCAGCGCGGGCGCCGCAGCGCCGCGCCCGGCAGCAATCCCCGCATCGAAATGGGCCACGCCTGCGGCATCAGTGCGGGTCTGGCCCAGCACGGCGTTGGCCTTGGAAATCAGCTCGACCGCGACATCGGCGCGAGGCGCGGCATCGGACAGCCCGCGCACCGCCACCGTCAGCCCATCGGTGCCCGAATAGGTGCTCAGCCCCAGATCCGAGATGACAAACCACTGCGTCGCCGCCGGATTGTCCATCTCGTCCTTGCCCGGAACGCTGGCCTGCAAGGCATAGACCCCGGGCCCCAGCGGCCCCGTCACCTCTTGCACGGGCAGGCGCGTGGTCATGTCACGGTTGACCTGCATCGCGACATCGGCGGTCCCGGTCCAGACCTCTTCGGCCATCGTGTCGGTGAAGTAATCTGCCTGCCAATAGTCGAGCGAGCGGGCGAAGTAATCTTCGCGCATCGCGGCCACCAGGTTGCGGTCGGACACACGCAGCAGACGCAGGTCCAGATGTTCGGTATTCACGGTTTCCACCGGCAGCCCCGCATCCACCGCACGCGGCAGCACATAGGCCCGGCCCGGGAAGCGCACGGCGGGCGAACGATCACGGATATAGGCGGTGATCGTCACATCCCTGGCCAGCACCTCGCCCGAGGCGGCGGGCAGGCCCTTGCGGAAGGTCAGGCTCTGGCGTTCGCCATGGCTGAACCCCTCGACGCAGATCCGGTCGCCCGTTGCCTCGACCGAAAGGCCGGGCTTGGGCAGCTGCACGAAGCTGGCGTAATCGGTGCCCGCGCGAACCAGATCGGCGTTGAACTGCGCACAGATCCGCGGGCTGGCGCTGTCGGCTTCGACCTCGTGGCCCGAAACGCGGAAACCGTATTTGGCGGTGGCATCGTCCAGTGCGGCGGCAATATCGGTGCGCGACGACAGGGCCTGCGCCAGCGTCAGTGCCGGGATCATGTCGCGCCCGCGCCCGGCCAATTCGAACGCCTGGGCCAGGACGCTCAACGCCTCGGCCCGGGTGGCCTTGCCCGGCGCACGCAAATAGCCGTTGAGCGCCGCCGGAATGGCCAAGGCCACCCCTTTGCGCCCGTCTTTCGTCAGGACCGTGCGCGCATATTCGACCCATTGATCCGGCGCATCTGTCAGGGTCAGCAATGCGCCCTGCAACCGCCAGATCTGATCCAGATTGCCGCGCCCGCGCGCCGCAGCCAGCGCCTTCGCCAAATCCGCCTCGGACCAATCCCCGCTCAGATGCCGGCGGCCCAGACCTTGCGCCAGACGCAGGGCTGCATCGAAATCCTCTGCATTCAGGAAGCCCAGTTCAGCGGCGCGCTGCTGTGCCAGCGTTTCCGCCCCCGGCGCCGCGGCCCGCACGAAGCCGGAAAATGCCCCCTGATAGGGGCTGGTTGCGGTGATCTCGGCCTTCGGGAAGCACGAATTGTTGCGCGCGTTGAAGGTCACCGCCTCGCAGGCGGGGTTGGCCAGACAGGCGGCCTCGCACGACTCCAGCGTGGTGTCGAAGATCTGCGCCAGATCGCGCCCGGCCAGATCCATGCCTTCGGTAAAGACCATGCGCCGCGCGGGCACCAGCGGTCCGTCCTGCGCCATCAGCGGCACCGCAGTGCAAAAGATCGCGGCGGCAAGAGACAGGGCTTTGAACGACACACGCATAATACATCCTCCCGAAAGACAGGGCGATGGTCTCACGCGGCCTTGGGCGTGGCAACGGTGGTTGCGCGGATTAAGGCTAAATTCACGCGGCTCTGCGAAGGTTCGGCCCGGGTCAGGATATGGGACGAATGCCGGATGATGAGTGCCAGCATCACGGAGAAATTGGCGCAGGAACGGCGTGCCAGATTGGCGGCAGAGCGGCTGCTGGAACAGAAGAAGCGCGAGCTTTTCACCGCAAATCAAAAGCTTGCACTACATGCGCGGGCGCTGTCGGATCAAATCGTGCAGCAGCGTCATGGCCTGCAGCTTGCCTTGACAGAGGCCGAATCGCTGAAGGGGGAAAACAGCAAGGTCCGGGTCGATCTGGAACGTGCCAATTGCGTCGCACTGATCGCACAACGCCGGTTGTGGGACGCGCTGGAAACCATCCGCGACGGATTCGCGGTCTATGACAGCGACCTGCGGCTGGTGGTCGCAAATCGTGCCTATATGTCGTTCTTTCAGGGGGAAATCGCGGTCACGGCAGGCGTGAGCTATGATTCCGTTCTGCGCATTGCCGCGACCAAAGGCATGGTCGAGATGGACGGGCGCGACCCGCCGGACTGGCATCACGACATGATCGCGCGCATCCGGCGCGATCAGATCGAACCTTTCACCCTGACCACCCGCCACGGCCGCCACCTGAAACTGATCGACCGCTGGGGCGCCGATGGCGATCTGGTCTGTCTGGTGCAGGACATCACCCATATCGTCACGCGCGAGGCGGAACTGGAAGAGGCGCGGCAAAAGGCAGAGGCCGCCAATCGTGCGAAATCGGCTTTCCTCGCGAATATGAGCCACGAAATCCGCACCCCGATGAACGGTGTCGTGGGCATGGCCGAACTTCTGGCCGATACCGATCTGACCGAGGAACAACGGCTGTTTGCTGAAACCATCCGCTCCTCCGGCGAGGCGTTGCTGACGATCATCAACGACGTGCTGGATTATTCCAAGATCGAGGCCGAACGGCTGCGGCTCTATCCCGAAGTGTTCGATCTGGAACGCTGCCTGCATGAAATCATGGTGTTGCTGCAGGCCTCGGCCAAGGACAAAGGCGTCAAGCTGCTGGTCGATTACGACCTGTTCCTGCCGACCCGTTTCATCGCCGATCCCGGGCGGCTGCGGCAGATCCTGACAAACCTTCTGGGCAATGCGGTCAAATTCACCGAGGCCGGGCATGTGCTGGCCCGCGTCGTCGGTTTCGAACGCGAGGCGGGGCAATACGAGTTGCATGTGACGGTCGAAGACACCGGCATCGGGATCGCCCCGGAACATGTCGATCACGTCTTTGGCGAATTCAACCAGGTCGAAAGCACCGCGAACCGCAAGTTTGAAGGCACGGGGCTGGGGCTGGCCATCACGCGCCAGTTGATAGAGCTGATGGAGGGCACGGTCTGGGTCGACAGCGAACTGGGCGCAGGATCGTGCTTCGGCTTCAAGATCACCGTGCCGCGGGCGGAACCGGCCGATCCGATCGACAAGCCCGGCCAGCAGATCACGTTGAAGGCGGCGATGGTGGTCGACGACCTGCTGGTCAATCGCGTCATTCTGGAGCGGCAGCTTGAAACCTACGGGCTCGACGTCACCTTGTGCCGCACCGCAGCCGAGGCATTGCGGGTGCTGGACGATGGCGCCACCTTCGACATCGTGCTGACCGATCACAAGATGCCCGCGCTGGACGGATTGGAACTGAGCCGCCGACTGCATGATCGCGGGATCCAGACCCCGATCCTGCTTTTGACCTCGGACCCCGACGCGCTTCAGGCGGCACAACAGAAATTCGGCATCGCGGGCTGTCTGGAAAAACCGGTCTTGCGGTCCGAGCTGTTTCACACCCTGCAGCGGCTGTCGCACCCCGACGCGGCACTGCCCGAAGCGTGCGCCACATCCGACCCGCCGCCGCCCACCGCCGCGCTGCGGCAAATGCGTGTTCTGGCGGCCGAAGACAACCGCACCAACCAGCTTGTTCTGCGCAAGATGGTCAAGGATTTCGACATTGATCTGCATTTCGCCGACAATGGGCACGAAGCGATCGAAAAATGGCGCATGCTCCGCCCGGACCTGATCTTCATGGATATTTCGATGCCTTCTGTAATGGGGCCAGTGCAGTCAATGGGTAATTTCCAAACGAACGCACCTTCGAAGCTGAGCGCTACGAGGGCATGGCTCGACGGAACGGACAAGTCTTGGCAGGTACCCCCCTCTGGCGCTTTCGATACTGTTCCATCGGTTATGATCCTACACCGGTTCGCGCTTCTGTCCGTGGTCGACGCAGTGGTCGCCAACTTGATGCTGGTTCATTGCGGTTTCCGTGCGCCTATCTGAGATACGTGCTCGAAGCGGAGGCTCCGGCGACAAGGCATCGAGCGGCGTCATCGGAAACCGCGTCCTGGTGAGGACCTCGATGGCCGGGACTTACGACGGCCAGATTGTTGTTTTCATTCGCGGCGGCTCGACGGGCTTGCTTTAAACCTGTCTGACGGCCTGGAATTCTGTGTTGTCGACCCACATGCGATGCAGAATTACGCCCATCCTGCGGGCCAGCGCGACTGCCGCTCGTTTCGCTCCACGCCGACGAACAACCCGCTCCGCCCATGCGCGCAACCAAGTCTGCTTTTTCGAGCGGTGGATCACCACTGTGGCTGCTTGATAAAGCGCGGTCCTCATGTCCAGATCGCCAGCTTTGGTGATGCCGCCGACAATGTCCGTCTCGCCGGATTGGTAGCGACGAGGGGTCAAACCGATTGCAGGACCGACATCCTTCGACCGCCGGAACCTGCCGGGGTCATCGATGGAGGAACGGACAGTCAGAGCGACGACCGCGCCGATGCCGGGCATCGTCATCAGCAAGCGACAAACCGGATCCTCGCGCGTGATGTCCCGGGCCATGCGTTCAAGGCGCACAAGCTCGCTGCGCAACGCAGATCGGGCCCTGAGCATCGGTTCGATTGAAAGCTGGATGAGCCTGTTGCCCTCGGTCAATTCGCGAACCCGGTCTTCAAAGCTGACCTTGCCGATCCGACCAAGTCGAAGTCCGAAATTGCGCAGCATGCCCCGAATAGACAGCTCGATGTTGACTGCGGCGCTTTGCACGCATCGGCGCGCACCGAGAAGCACCCTCAGCTCCTGCGCGGAAAGCGACTTGCAATGCACCGGCCGAAACCAGCCCATTTGCAGCAAGCGGGCCAGGCCAGCAGCATCGCGGCGGTCGGTCTTTACCGGCGCCGCTCTCAAGGCGGCTTTCACCTGCCGCGTCTCCATGAGCACCACTGGCAGTCCAAGGTCGGTCAAAGATTTATGAAGCCACTGGGACAAGGGTCCGGCTTCGATACCGATCGCCTCCACCACGCCCGGCATGCCCCTGATGCAGTCGCTCAATGCGCCGGGGTCACTGGCAACTTTCGTTTCCTTCACAAGCTTGCCGTGTTCGTCCACGGCGCAAACCGCAGAATTCTCGAGAGATACATCAATGCCAACGAAAACACCCATGGGTTACTCCCCTCTTGTTCCAAATGACAGGCAGCTTGAATCAAGCGACGAAGCGTCCGAGTTTCCCAGCGAGAAAAGTTCGGGTTTCGATTCCGCGCCGGGCGGCCGCCCCATTACGGCATCTGAAATGGACGGGCGTGAAGCCACCCGTGCGATCCGCTCGGAAGAGGTCGTGACGGGGGGGCATGTGCCGATTTGCGCACTGACCGCGCATGCGATGACCGGCGACAGCGACTCGATCTTCGCGGCGGGCGCCGATCACTATCTGACCAAACCCCTGAGGAAGACCGCCCTGGCCGAGAAAATCGCGCAATATTGCCCCAAAGAGGCGCGCGCGGCCATTCCGCCCTCGGAATAGCCGCGGCGGCGCCTACACCCGGATGCCGTAGCGCGTGATCTTGTCATTGAGCGTGCGCCGCGCAATCCCCAGCGCCTGAGCCGCGCGTTCGGTATTGCCACGGCAGCGTTCCAGCATCGCGCGGATCTCGCGGGCCTCGAAAGCGGCCACCTTTTCGGTCAGGGTCTGGGGCGCGTCCTGGGCGACGGCTGGCGCATCGGGCAGTTCCAATCCAAGTGCGACCCGTTCGGCCAGCGCCTTCAACTCGCGCACGTTGCCGGGCCAAGGGCGGCGCTGCAATTGCTGACGGAACTGATAGGAAATCTCGGGCGGCGGGCGACCATAGCGCCGGGCGGTCAGCCCGGTGAAATGCGTGAACAGAAGCGCGATGTCATCGCCAAGCGCGCGCAGCGGTTCCAGCGCGATCTCGGCCCCTGCCAGACGGTAGAACAGATCGGGGCGAAAGCTGTCGTCCAGCGACAGGCGGCGCAGATCGGTCTTGGACAGCGCGATGATCCGCAGATCCAGCGGGCGCGGCGTGTTTTCGCCCAGCCGCTCGACCTGCCGTTCCTGCAAGGCCCGCAGCAGCTTGACCTGCGCGGCGGGCGGCATCGCCTCGACCTCGTCCAGCACCAGCGTCCCGCCCGAGGCCACCTCGAGCTTGCCGGGCTTGTCCTGCGCACCGGGGAAGGCGCCTGCGACATGGCCGAACATCTCGATCTCGAACAGGCTGTCGGGCAGGGCCGCGCAATTGATCGCCACAAAGGGCCCGTCGGCCCGCGGACTGGCCAGATGCAGCGCGCGCGCCGCCAGTTCCTTGCCGGTGCCGGTCTCGCCGGTGATGATGACATCCAGATCCAGCGGCGCCAGCGCGGCGATCCGGGCCCGCAGTGCCTCGATCGCGGCGGATCTGCCCAATATCTCGCTGCCGTCCTTGCGCAGCAATTCCGATTGCAGGCGGCCCAGTTCGGCGCGGGTCGCGGCGGCGCGCAGGGCGCGGTCGACGACCGCCAGCAGATGCGCCGCGTCATAGGGCTTTTCCAGAAAATCCTCGGCGCCCATCCGCATCGCGCGCACAGCATGGGGCACGTCGCCATGGCCGGTGATCAGGATCACCGGCAGACCCGGCGCGCGGGCCTTGACGGCATCAAGCAGCGCGAACCCGTCCATCCCCGGCATCCGCAGATCGGTAATCATCAGATCGGGCCCCGGGCGCGCGGCCAGCGCCGCCTCGCCCGAGGCGAAGCCGCGCGCCTCGAAACCGCTCGCCTCGATCAGATCGCACAGCGCGGCCCGATGATCGGCGTCATCCTCGACGATATGGATCAATGCGGTCATGCCTGCGCCTTTTCCAGCAATGGCAGGACGGCGGTCATCCGCGTGCCGTGACCGGGGGTGGTCTCGATGTCCAGCCGTCCATGAAATTCTGACAGGATGGCTTGCGAAATGGCAAGCCCCAGGCCCAGCCCTTCGCTGTTGGCCTTGGTGGAAAAGAACGGCTCTGTCACGCGGGGCAGGTCTTCGGCGGCGATGCCGGGGCCGGTGTCGCTGACCGTCAGGCGCAGGTCATCGCCCTGCACGGTCAGCGTCAGCGCAACCGCCGCGCCCGCGCGCCCCTCGACCGCATCCAGCGCATTCAGCAGCAGGTTCACCAGCACCATTTCCAGCCGCACACGCCCGGCCTTGACCCGCAGCATCCGGTCCGGGGCCTCCAGCACAGGGTCAACCCCCACGGCCCGGGCGCGCGGCTGCACCAGTTCCAGCGCGTTTTGCGCCGCGCCAAGCGCGTCGACCTCCTCCAGCTGACCGCTTTCCTTGCGCGAGAAGGATTTCAGATGCTTGATCGTGCGCTGCATCCGCCGGATCAGGTTGCGCGCCGTCTCGATCCGGGCCCCTGTCCGCTCGGGCGCGCGTTCGAGCGAGATTTCGGCAGCGGCCAGCGTGGCCTCCATCGCGGCCAGCGGCTGGCTGACCTCGTGCACGATCGCGGCGGACATCCGGCCAAGCGCGGCCATCTTCTCGGAGTGGATCAGCGTTTCCTGGGCATCGCGCAATTCGGCCTCGGTCTGGCGGCGGGCCTCGATCTCGCGGGCGAGCATTCGGGTGCGTTCGGTAACCTTGCGTTCAAGCAGGTCCGACTGGCGCAGCCGCAGCGCGACAAGCTGGCGCCGCTGGCGCTGGATCTTGGCCAGTCCGATCCCGAGCCCCCAGGCCAGCGCCGCGCCGCCGCCCCAGCCAAGCGCGGCCAGAACCGCAGGCAGGACCGGCGCCGCGGCGAGCATCCGCCATTCGTCGCTGAAGGGCGCGCCCCGGGTGCGCATCCGCGCGCCGGTGCCGTCGAATATCCAGCCCGCAGCACCCTGCAACAGCGGTTCGGCCGCGTTCACCTCGGCCCCGAAATAGGTGCGCTGCGCACCAAGCCGCTCCAACGCCTCGGGCGAGAGCGGGTCCAGCGGGCGATAGCGCCAGGCCGGTTCGCCCGACAGAAAGACGATCCCGTCCACATCGGCCACCGCAATCGCCTGATCGGCGGCCGTCCACGCCTGTTCCAGCGCGTCCAGCACCACCTTGACGACAACCACACCCTGTTTGCCATCGGCCAGATCAATGCGTGCGGCCAGAAAATAGCCCGGCGTGCCGGTGGTGACGCCAATCGCATAGAACGCGCCGACGCCGGTCGTGATGGCCTCGCGGAAATAGGGGCGAAAGCTGTAGTTGTTGCCCACGAAGCTTTCGTCGACATCCCAATTCGAGGCCGCCAGCGTTTGCCCCGCCGCATCCATCAGATACAGATGGCTTGCCCCGGCCAGCCGGGTCACACGTTGCAGATAACGATTGGCGGCGTCGATGGTGGTGGGGTCTTGGGGATTGCGGATCGCGGCCTGCACCCGGGCATCCTCGCCGGTCACCTTCGGCAGATAGCGAAAGCGGTCGATTTCAGTTTCCAGCGCGCGCAGCGACAGGATCAGGCTTTGCTCAAGCCGCGCGTCGATCTCGGCCACGGTGCTGCGCCAGGCCAGCGCGCCTGCGATCAGCGCAACCGCAATCACCGGCAGAACCGTCAGCAAAGCGGGCGCGCGCCAGGCGCGCGGCCCCTGTCTTGCGGATCGGGTCTGTCCGGGATCGTGGGTCATTTCGCCTCGCAGGGGTGCAGGCGGATCGGCTTGTCCGGCCGGGCCCCCAGCGTCACACAGTCCACCCCGCACAAAAGCCACCCCGAGGGTGTTTCCCCCGAGGCGGCCAGCAGCAGTTCGCTCACCGGCGGGCTGTCGGGCACCCAGACCCACCAACCATCGACAAAGCCGCCATCGGGCCCGGGCTCCATCCCGGCGCCCGAGCCTTTGACGGCGGCTTCAACCAGATGCATCCGGTCGCCTTCAACCTGCCAGACCTCGCGCCAGCCCTCTTTCTCGACGGAATGGGTCCATTCGAGGGTGAACTGGCCCGAGGTCGAGAGCGCCACAGTCAGCGCCCCCGCGATCAGGCAGCTGCTCATGCCACCGCCGGGCGACGGCGCAGCCACAGCACGGCGAAGAAGGCCGCGACGCAGGCAAAGCCCAGCTCGTCGGTCAGTGCCAGTGCGGCCACCAGGAAGAACGCGCCTGCCATCGCAATCGCCCGCTCCCACAGCGCCAGCGGACGCCCGAGCCAGCCGATCACCGCCGCACCCCACAGGCCGATCGCCAGCACCGCCTTGAGCACGACATAGGCCACCGCCGGGGCATAGCCGATCGCCTCGGCCAGCGGGCCGCCGTCTTGCAGCATCAGCGCGGGGGTATAGACCGCGATGAAGGGCACGACGAAGCCGGCCGCCGCGACCTTGACCGCCTCGAAGCTGATGCGCAGGCCGCTTTCCTTGGCAATCGGCGCCGCGGCGAAGCAGGCCAGCGCCACGGGCGGCGTCAGATCCGCCAGAATGCCGAAGTAGAACACGAACATGTGGCTGACGATCAGCGGCACCCCAAGCGCCAGCAGCGCCGGGCCCGCGATCGACGAGGTGATGATGTAGTTCGGGATCGTCGGAATCCCCATCCCCAGCACGATGCAGGTGATCATCGTCAGTACCAGCGACAGGAACAGGCTGTTCTGGCCGACGCCCACGATATACTGGCCAAAGGTGTTGGCCGCGCCCGTCAGCGTCATCACACCGATGATGACGCCCACCAGCGCACAGGCAATGCCCACCGGCAGCGCGGTCTTGGCGCCCTCGGCCAGGCTGTCACGGCACAGGGCCAGCGTCTCGCGCCCGCCCTTGGAAAACACGCTGATCGCGATCAGAACCGCCAGCGCGGCCAGAACGATGTTCAGCCCCATCTTGAAGAACGCTGCCGCGATCAGCCCCAGGAACACCCAGAAGATCACGCGCAAAATACCCGCCGGCAGGCCCAATGCGACCGAACCGCCCAGGATCAGCAGGCCCGTCAGCGCCAGACCGACCGTGCCAGCGAACAGCGGCGTGTAGCCGGAAAACAGCAGGTAGACCAGAACGCCCAGCGGCAGGATCAGGAACCATCCCTCTTTCAGCGCCTGTTTGGCCGAGGGCAGCTCCTCGCGGCTCAGCCCGCGCAGGTTGCGCTTGCCAGCCTCCAGGTGGACCATCCAGAAGACGCCAAGGAAATACAGGATCGCCGGGATCAGCGCGGCCTTGACCACCTCGACATATTCCACGCCCAGCGTTTCGGCCATGACGAAGGCCACGGCGCCCATCACCGGCGGCATGATCTGCCCGCCCATCGAGGCGGTGGCCTCGACCCCGCCGGCAAAGGCCGGGCGGTAACCGAAGCTTTTCATCAGCGGGATCGTGAACTGCCCGGTGGTCACCACATTGGCCACCCCCGAGCCCGAAATCGTGCCCATCAGCCCCGAGGACAGCACCGACACCTTGGCCGCGCCGCCCATCTTGTGCCCGACAAGGCCAAGCGAGACATCGGTGAACAGCTTGATCATCCCGGCTTTCTCAAGGAAGGCGCCGAACAGGATGAAGAGGAAAATATAGGTCGCCGAGACATAGACCGGGATGCCGTAGATGCCTTCGGTGCCATAGGTCAGATGCTCGATCACCTGGCTGAAATCATAGCCGCGATGGTCCAGCGGCGCGGGCAGGTATTCGCCCCACAGCGCGTAGGACAGGAAAACGCCCGCAATGATCGGCAAAGCGGGGCCCATCAGCATCCAGGCGGCGCAGAAAATGGTGACCAGCGCCGCGACACCCAGCACGATGTCAATCATCAGCGGATCGCCGGCACGCATCAGAAGCGGCGTATATTCGACCCATTGATAGGCCGCGACAGCAACGCCGATCGCCGCCAGAAGATAGGCAAAGACCTTGCTCAGCGGGCCGCGATGCTTGGCAATCGCCAGCAGCGGCAGGCCGATCGCCAGCAGGAAGCCGACGTGAACCGCCCGCACCACCTGGCTGGGCAGGTCGATGACATGCGCCGCGATGGCGACCTGAAACACCGAAAACGCAAAGGCGAGCCAGAACAGCACCCGGCCTTCCAGCGTTTCAGGAAAGCTTTCGGCCAGCGGATCGTGCAGCCCGAGCTGGTCGTCGGGCAGGTGATGTGTGTTCTGTTCCATGATATCCTCCCTGCGATGGGGGCCCGGCGCACCGGGCCGCCCACAGACTGTCCCCGATCAGAGCAGACCTTGCTCTTTGTAATAGCGCTCGGCGCCCGGGTGCAGCGGGATGGGAGAGCCCTTCACGGCCTCCTCGATCGAAATGCCCGCCGCAGCGCTATGCGCAGCCTTGAGCGTATCGAGGTTTTCAAACAGCAGTTTGGTCATCTGATAGGCGACTTCGTCCGAGACATCCTCATGCGTGACAAGGAAGTTGACGACGGCCACGGTCGGCACGTCTTCGGCCTGGCCTTCATAGGTGCCCGCCGGGATCGTGCCCGCGACATAGGGCGCACCCAGCGAGGCCGCCACCTCGGCCGGGACCGACACGAAGGTGATCGCCTGCGAGGTCGACAGATCCTTCAGCGCGGCATTGCCCAGCCCCGAGGATTGCAGCGTCGCGTCCAGCTGCCGGTTCTTCAGCAGTTCGACCGATTCCGAGAACGGCAGATATTCCAGCTTGCCCAGATCGTCATAGCTCATGCCCGACGCGTCAAAGATCGCCCGCGCGTTCAGCTCGGTCCCCGATTTCGCTGCGCCGACCGACAGGCTCTTGCCCTTCAGATCGGCGACCGTCTTCACGCCGCTGTCGGTCAGGGCCGCAATCTGGATGACGTTCGGATAGATCGCCGCAATCGCGCGCAGCTTGGTCAGCGGCGCCTTGAAGCCGACCTCGGCATTGCCTTCCCAGGCATATTTGACCGAATCCCCCAGAGCGAAGGCCAGTTCACCCTTACCCTGCTGCAGCAGGTTCAGGTTCTCGACCGAAGCCTTGGTCGATTGCACCTGGGTGCGCGCGCCGTCGATGCCCTTGGCATAGATGTCCGACAGGGCCACGCCGAGCGGGTAATACACGCCCGAGGTGCCGCCGGTCAGAATGTTGATGAATTCGCTGGCCTGTGCGACCGGCGTGGAAACAGCGATAGCCCCGGCGACCAGCGCGCCGAGCTTGAAGCTCCGAAACATTGCATCCTCCCAAATGTCCGTTCCCCGCCTCCCGCGGGGCCGCCGCAAGCGTGACCGGAAAACCTGGGCAAGCAAACCCTTTTGATGCAACCGGCCAAAACTTCGTGGCAATCCCCCGCTCTGGCTATGGCCGGTTTCTGCCGCGGGTTAGTGCGCCTTCAGGCGGCGTTGGTTTGTGGGCTGCTGTGCGAATGCGTGCGAATGCGTGCTGTTGCGGATTTGCAAGGGTCCGCATTGCGCCCCGTTTGCTTCCAGCGGCCCATACCAAACGCGGACAGCCCCGCGTGATGCGAGGCTAACGCATTGTAATTACTTCGGTATTTTTGGTTGCGGGAGGGCGCAACAGACGATCTCTGCGAAATGGGGATAGGAATGCAAAAACCTCCGCGGCGGGGCCTGCGGAGGTTTCGCAATTATCGTTGGTTGCGGGGGCGTGCAACCAACGATACCTGCGATTGGTCGAACGCCAGATCCCCAAGCTCGCAGCGTAATGTAACTCGTTGCCGTCGTTTGGAAACCCCGATTTTCGAACCACACACACCTCGCATTTAGCTCCAGAGATTGGTTAGCCCCTAAAGGGCACGAGGTTTGTTCCCACGGTTTGACGGTGGGCTCCATTCGCTGGAATGGAATGAAGCATTCATTATGGGACAATCGCGTCACGGCTGTGCCACGACCACGCACGCTACCCGCGCAACAATAATGTGGGATAGCCCGCCACTGATGGTGTGGATGGCCCGACCCACAGCATCGCATTGTGCCCGGATGGGTCTGGATACAGCGCCCCGAAAGGAGCCGTCCATAGAACACCCATCCACAACATCGAGCGCCTGCTTGCTTCTGCTCAAGACCTGCCAGACGCCGCGCGACCAGTGTTGTGGACAGGCTGGCGGCACAGTTCCGAGGCACGCAGGATCAGATCGAGGACGTGGCCGCACGGATCGGCGAGGTGCAAGCCGGTGACGCGCTTGCACGCCGTCTGGCAACGGTGCCCGGGGTCGGCGCAATCTCGTCCAGAGCCTTCGCCGTGACGACACCAGACGTGAGCGCCTTCCGACGCGGTCGCGATTACGCAGCCTTGTTCGACCTGACGCCCCGGTCCCATTCGAGCGGCGGCAAGGAAAGGCTGGGACGGATCTCGAAGGTCGGCAACTTCCAACTGTGCCGATTGCTATACCCGGGCGCCATGGCGGGATCCCGTCCGCTGATCTGCCACGCATCTCGGCTGATCAAGGCGGCTTGGCGAGTTGCGGGAACGTAGGGCGCGACGCTTGGCGGCCACAGGCTCAGAGCCAGGTCGAAGACTCGATTGACGTTCTGTGAAATAGTCACTAGTAAGTAAGTGATCACTAACTAAATGATATCGAGTGATGCGAAAATCAGCAGAGTTGCGCAAGGCCGAGATCGTCGCGACCGTTCTCGAGATGGCGGACCGGATCGGCCCGGATCGCGTGACCACGGCAGCGGTCGCGCAACAGATCGGAGTGACCCAGGCGGCGCTGTTTCGGCACTTTCCGTCCAAGGCAGAGCTTTGGGGCGCGGTCGCCGAGCATGTCACCGACACGCTGGCGACGGCTTGGGAGGCAGCACTTGAAGATGTTTCGGATCCGTTGGAGCGGGTGCGCGCGCTGGTGGCGGCCCAACTTGGGGTGATCGCGCGCACGCCCGCGATCCCGATGCTTCTGTTCTCGCGGGAATTGACCACCGAGAACGAGGTTCTGCGCGGCGCCTTCCGAGAGCGCCTTGGCGTGTTTCACGAAACGCTCGAGGCAGACCTCGCCGCCGCACAGTCACAGGGCCGGATAGCGGCCGATCTCCGGCCGCGCGATATCGCCTACCTGCTGAGTTCGCTCGTTCAGGGCGCCGCGATCCGCTGGGCGCTCGGGCCGCGCACCACATCAATGGAAGAGACGGGGCTCGCGCTGCTCGATGTGCAGCTGCGCCTCCTCGAGTGCAGGAAGGATCGCTGAGAGATGCGCAAGAGCTGGTTTGTCGTCGGGGTTGCCGCAATTGCTCTGGCAGGTGGGATCTGGGTGATGCGCCATCGCCCGCTGCCGGTGCAGGTGCTCTCGCCGGAGACCGATGTCACTTTGCGACTCTATGGTCTGGGAACCGTCGAGGCACGTGTGCTGAGCGAGGTTGGCTTCGAGCTGGGTGGCGCCGTGCAGAGCCTGTCCGCAGATGCGGGCGATCGCGTTCTGGCCGGGCAGGAACTGGCGCGTCTGCATCCCGAGGAACAACAGGCGCGCGTGGCCCAAGCCGAGGCCGGGGTGGAAGCGGCACGCGCGGCGCTCGCCAAGGCGGAAGCGGCCCTGCCACGCGCTCAGGCGGTATTGTCACAACGCGAGGCGGCCAATACGCGCCAGCAGGAACTTGCACGAACGGACCGGGCCTCGAAGCAAAGCGCGGAGGAAACCCAGCGCGATCTCGATGTGGCGCGCGCCGATCTCGCTGTGGCCGAAACCGAACTGATGGTGCTGCGGGCTCAGGCGGCGGAGGCGGACGCCAATCTGCAATCGGCCCGCACGCTTCTCGAAAAGCACGTTCTGGCCGCGCCCTATGATGCCCTGATCATTGCGCGCAAGGCCGAGGCTGGCACGGTGGTCAAGGCGGGTGACACGATCTTCAGCCTGATTGATCCGCAGACGATCTGGATTCAGGCCTATATCGACGAGGAGCGCGCGGGCCAGCTTGCGCTGGGGCAGGTGGGCGCCATCCGTCTTCGTTCGCGCCCGCAACAAGAGTTTCATGGCAACATCGTGCGGATCGGGTTGGAAAGCGACCGCGTCAACGAGGAGCGCAAGGTCTGGCTCGCCTGCACGGATTGCCCCGCCGAAATGTATCTGGGCGAACAGGCCGAGGCTCTGGTCACGACCGGTCATCGCGATCGGGCCTTGATGGTGCCCGAGGTCGATATCATCGGCTTTGATGGCGCGTCGGGAACGGTCTGGATCGCGCGGGATGGGGCGCTGGCACAGGCGACCCTGGAGTTCGGTGCGCGCGACGATCTGGGGCGTGCCGAAGTGACGGGCGGGTTGCCGGAAGGGGCGAAAATCGTCTCGCCAGTTCCCAAGGATGCGGTCGATGGCCGCAAGGTTCGCATCGGGGCGGGCGCATGAACCTCGCGCTCAAGGACATTCGGCACAGTCTCTTTCGCTTTATCCTGACCTGCTTCGGGCTGGGGTTGCTGATGACTGTCGTGCTGGCGATGATCGGGATCTATAACGGTCTCGTCTCGGATGCGCTGGCCGCGGTGAAAGCGCCGCGCGCGGATCTCTGGGTCGTCGAGGCCAATACGCAGGGGCCCTTTGCCGAGGCGTCTTCGCTGCCTGCCGCGACACGCGATGCGGTCGCGCGTCTTCCGGGGATCGCCGAGGCGGGCGCGATCACTTACCAGACCATCGAAGCGCAGCACGGGACGCAGACGCTCCGGCTATATGTCATCGGTTACGAACGGGGTCGTCCCGGAGGTCCGTCCACCGTCACCGAGGGGCGTGGGCTTGGGCGCAGTCATTACGAATTGGTGGTCGATCGAAAGTCAGGGCTTGAGGTGGGCGACACGATCCGTCTTGGACGCAACCGGTTTACCGTCGTCGGGCTAACGGAAGACGCGATGAATTCCGGTGGTGATCCCGCAGTTTTCATGACGCTTTCCGACGCGATGGCCCTGCAGAGCGAACTCGATCCCGCAGCCGAGCGGGTCCGCGCGGCCCGTGGAGCGGCCTCGCCTGACGCCAGCAATGTCGCGGCAGTCATCGCACGGATCGAGCCAGATGCAGATGTCGCGCGGGTGGCTGCGACGATCCGGCAATGGAAACATCTGGGCGCTCTGACCCAAGCGCAGCAAGAAGAGCTCCTGCTCGCTTCGGTCGTCGATCGCGCGCGCCGACAGATCGGGCTGTTCCTGGGAATCCTGCTCACCGTCTCGGCAGTGGTGATCGCGCTGATCATCTACACGATGACGATGGAGAAGCTGAAACAGATCGCGACGCTCAAGCTGATCGGCGCGCCGGATCGCACGATCCTCGGTCTGATCGTCCAGCAGGCGTTGATCCTGGGTGCCTCGGGCTGGGCGATCGGGCTGTCGTTGATCCTGCTGGTGAAAGACAACTTCCCGCGTCGGGTGGTGCTGGAACCAACCAACGCTTTGGTGCTCTTCGGGATCATCATCCTTGTCTGCATCCTGGCATCCGGATTGGGGATCCGCGCCGCGCTCAAGGTCGATCCCGCGACGGCGCTGGGAGGTTGAAATGGCGATTGGTGATCTTCTCGTCGATGTGTCGGGTGTGGCCAAGCATTACGGCGAGGGCGAAACGCGTGTCGATGCTTTGCGCGCGGTCGATTTGCAGATCCATGCAGGTGAGGTTGTGGCGATGCTCGGCCCTTCGGGGTCGGGCAAGACCTCGCTGCTCAACATCATCGGCTGCATCGTCGATCCGTCCGCAGGCCGGCTCGTGCTCGATGGCGAGACGGTGTTTGATGGCCGCTGGCTGCGTGGCAACCTGCGCCAATTGCGGCTCGACAAGATCGGTTTCATCTTTCAGGCGCATAACCTTTTGCCCTTCCTCACCGCCGAGGAGAACGTCTCTGTCGTGCTCGATCTCGCAGGGTGGAAACCCGCGGCGGCGCAAACGCGGGCGCGAGAACTGCTGGACTATCTCGAGGTCGGACACCGCGCCGGGGTAAAGCCTGCACATCTGTCGGGCGGAGAGGCACAGCGCGTCGCCATCGCGCGCGCTCTGGCGAACCGACCCCGGATCATCCTTGCCGACGAGCCGACGGCTGCGCTCGATTCCGTGCGCGCTCAGCTCGTGATGGACCTCTTGCGCAAGCTCGCCGTCGAACAGGAAGCCTGCATCCTCACCGTGACACATGACGAGAAGATCTTCGACCGCTTTGATCGGCTGATCCATCTGCGCGATGGGCGCCTGAGCACGGAGTAAGGCACGCGGCCGCCACCCCGGGAGGCTTGGGGTGCGGTGAAAAAGCGTGGTCCAGGCAGCAGGTCAGGATGCGCCCCCGTTTCCCAGCTTCATGTTCTGCGCGGATGGCGAATGGCTGACTCGCAAACACGGGCCGTCGCGACGTAGGCAACGGAGGAAGGTCCACATCGCCTTGGACACTAAAACCGGCAACATACGCGCAGTCGACTCCACCTCGAGCCGTCACGGAGACAGCCCTTTCCTGCCCGCCTTGCTAGAGCAAATTCCCGAGACGAGGCGATAGCTACCGTCATCGCGGACGGCGCCCATGACACGCGACGATGCCACTGTGCGATCATGGACCGAGACGATCATGCCGTCATGCCAATCCGCCGGAACGGGCACAGCTGGAAAGAAGGTTGCCCCGCAGCCTCAGCCTGGAACGAGATCTTGCACGCGACGCGACGCCTTGGATGAGCGCTCTGGAAGCGATGGACTGACTATCACGTCCGAAATCGGGGCGGGGCTCACATGAATCGCCTGAAGCTCTTTGGCGAGCGGATCATATCGCGAGGCCCTGACCGCCAGGCCGCCGAAATCCAGATCCGCATCCTTCGCGGCTGTGCTCGAACTGGTGGCGCCTGCCGCTTAGTTATGAACTGCTTCCCGGCCCTCGGCCGCGCAAAGATTGAGGCTATTGTCTGAAGGTTGACGGGAAAGGAGACCGTCAGCCCGAACGTTGATTGGCACGACAACGGCCCGTCTCGCATTCATAAAATCAGTATTTGAAATGCCAATTCATAGAAGATAGCATGAGACGCAAGTTCAAGCTCGTGAGAATCCCATGCCCTCCGCCGCATCTTCCCAAACCAGGGCGGCCCCGCTCACCGTTCGCCGCTGGGCGCCCAAAACCCGCATGATACGCGGCTGCTGGAATATCCCCCCCCCGGACGCCCCCGTCGTCACGCCCGACCTCGTGCTTGCCCCTCCTTGCCGGCTGGAGGGCGGACGGCGATCACCTCGGCTCTGGCGGAAGGCTCCTTCGACCGGACGCTTGCGGCTCCCAGGCCGAGACCTTTCGGTGTCGGGGGTGAGCTTCTGGCGGCGCGACTTACCGCGATCCATCCACCACTCCACGATATCCGCCTCGACCTGATCTTGACCGAGGCCGCAGCACAGACGGAACGAGACCTGACATGACGACAAGCTCGGAACAGATGCGGACCTGGAACGGTCCAGCCCTCCTGACCTTTGGGTTTCGCCCCTTCTTTCTCGGGGCCGGGCTATGGGCTGCGAGTGCGATGACGCTGTGGCTCCTGATGCTCTCGGGTGCGGCGGAGCTACCGACACGCTTCGATCCCGTGACCTGGCATGCGCACGAATTCCTGTTCGGGTATCTTGGGGCTGTGATCGCAGGATTTCTGCTTACGGCAGTCCCCAATTGGACAGGGCGTCTTCCTGTCGTCGGCTGGCCGCTCGGCATTCTGTTTCTCCTTTGGGTGATTGGTCGCATTGCGATTGCTGTCGCGATCTACCTTCCGGTTTGGAGCGTGGCTCTGGCAGATCTTGCCATGCCCGTTGTATTGGTCGGCGTCCTGACGCGCGAGATCGTCACGGGCAAGAACTGGCGCAACCTGATCGTCCTAGGAATGCTCATCACCTTTACGCTCGCGAATGCGACGTTCCATTGGCAAGCAGCAACAGGCGCCTTCGCTGCTGGCGATCTCGGGCTCAGGGCTGGGCTCGGAGCCGGGATCATGATGATCGCCGTCATCGGGGGGCGTATCATTCCCTCGTTTACCCGAAACTGGCTGGTCAAGCGACGCGAGACCCGGCTCCCAACCCCGCCGATGCAGCGGTTTGACCGGGCTGCCCTGCTCATTCTTCTGGTCGCCCTGCTGTTCTGGGTGGTTTCCCCCGAAAACCTCATCTCCGGTGCGATCCTAATTGCGGCCGGCGTCACGCAAGCGATACGCTTGGTCCGGTGGGCCGGGAGGCACACCTTGTCCGAACCGCTGGTCTGGGTCTTGCACGCCGGCTATGCTTTCCTCGCACTCGGAGCCTTGGCTCTTGGTTTTTCCACCTTCTGGCCGGGCCTTCTGACGCAAGCCGCGGCCCAGCATGTCTGGATGGCCGGCGCAATCGGGCTGATGACGCTGGCGGTGATGACCCGGGCGACATTGGGGCATACAGGCCAGACCCTGACCGCGGGAACAGGAACGCGGACGATTTATCTCGGCCTGATCGGTGCCGTCCTGGCGCGGCTGATAGCCGGTCTTGCGCCCGGAGCTGCCGGGGCGCTCTACGCGATTTCGGGCCTCTGCTGGATCGCGGCCTTCGGAGGTTTCGCGATCCTCTACGGACCGCTGCTCGTTCGTCCAAGGATGACGACGTGACGCTGTGGAATGATCTGAGCTTGCGCGCGCTGTTGTGACGTCCTGCGTCAGCCAGTCCTTGCCGATAGGTCCGCCACTTCGGCCGATCCCGGGGCGCGCCTCGGGCTGACCGGTTCTGGATTGTCCTGTTCGGCGTTGTCGATTGCCGTCGTGATCTGGCGGATCGTGGCGGCCGGGCGGGCCGCTGTCATCTGGATCTCTCTACGAGTCCGGATCGTCGATCAATGGGTTAGGCTTTGCAAATCTCTCGAGATCCTGTTGATCGCTGATGTTGACCCGATTGCCCTGGACAGTGACGCCATAGGCCTGCAACCCCCTGAAGGCGCGGCTCAGGTTCTCGGGGGTCATTCCGAGGTAGGACGCCAAACGACGTTTCTCGAACTCCAGGTCGAACTGGGAACCAGCCCCCACACGCGCCTGCAGCCGAAGAAGATAGTTCGCAAGTCGCTCCTGAGAGGTCCGTAATTTCAGCTCCTTCTTGGTCTTCACGACGGAACGGTAGCACTGCGCCAGCTCTGCCACGATGGCGCGCGCGAAGAAGTTGTCGACGTCAAATATGTTGCGCACGTCCTGACTGGGGATGAGAGCAATCCGGCTTTTTTCCAAGGTTCGGGCCGACATCAGGTAGGGCGCGCTCTTGATCGACGCCGCGAGGATGAACGTCGACACCGGCCGAGCGGTCGCCATGCTGGTTTCCCTGCCGTTCCAGACCGAGAAGAGATCGACGGACCCAGAAAGGACGACATGCAGAAAATCGCTTGGTTCTCCCTCGGTTATCAGTTCGATCTGCGGAGGAAAGTTCTGAACGTAGGCGCCGCGCATCAGCGTGCTGAAGTGCGCGTCATCCATGCCCGAAAAGAGGTCCAGCCTCCGGACATCGGGAGAATCTGATTCTGGTATGCCCAATCGCACGGCCACCCTCCGCTTGATATTCATCACTCTATCAATTGATAAATGTCAATATGAGTTCCGGACTCTTCAACTCAAACATTCTACAAGTTTCAATCGACAAGTCGTAATATTTCCGCAACCCATTTATTTTTACAGGAAATTACCGATTACATGATCTAAATCAAGAAGATCAGTTACTCTGGGTTGCATGTCTGACGGCGATCCCTTTTGGGGCGGAAGCAATGACAACACCGGAGGCTCTGTCATGCAGACCACAGCCACAGCCTCGCGCTCGGACCAGACTCGAGCCCTCGGGCTTAGCACGGTAGCCTTCACTGCCTGTTTTGCAGTGTGGACGATCTTTTCCATCATCGGTGTCGCGATCAAAGGCGAGTTGGGACTGACCGAGGCTCAATTCGGCCTGCTGGTGGCCACGCCAATCCTGACCGGCTCCGTCACACGTCTGTTTCTGGGCGTTTGGACCGAGAAATACGGCGGCCGCCTAGTCTTCTCCGCACAAATGTTGCTGACCGCGCTTGCAACCGTGCTGCTGACGCTCGCGCACAGCTACGTCATGTACCTGATCGCGGCCTTGGGCATCGGCCTGGCTGGCGGCTCGTTCATCATCGGTGTCGCCTATGTCAGCCGCTGGTACGATGCCGGCCATCAGGGCACAGCGCTCGGCATCTTCGGAGCCGGGAATGTCGGCGCGGCGGTGACCAAGTTCGTCGCCCCCTTTGTCATGGTCGCCTATGGCTGGCACGGCGTTGCCTACACTTGGGCCGCGGGCCTTGCCCTGATCGGTGTGCTGTTCTTTCTTCTGGCGAAGGACGATCCCGAACTCGTCGAGCGTCGTACCAAGGGCATTGCAGCCCCCTCTCTGGCCGAGCAGTTCGCGCCCTTGAAGAACCTGCAGGTGTGGCGCTTCTCGCTCTATTATTTCTTTGTGTTCGGTGGCTTCGTCGCGCTTGCCCTGTGGATGCCGCACTATCTGATCGAGGTCTACGGCGTCGATGTGAAGACCGCGGGTATGGCCGCGGCCTCGTTCAGCCTCTCGGCCTCTCTGTTTCGTGCCTACGGCGGGCATCTTAGCGACAGGTTTGGTGCCAGAACGGTCATGTACTGGACCTTCGGCTTTTCCCTGATCTTCCTGTTCATGCTGTCCTACCCGCCGACGGACTATGTCATCCAGGGCAAGGAAGGGCCGATCGCCTTCTCGACCGAACTGGATTTCTGGCCCTTCGTCATCATGCTGTTCGGCCTCGGCTTCTTCATGAGCCTGGGCAAGGCGGCGGTCTTCAAGCATATCCCCGTGTATTACCCGGGGCATGTGGGTGCCGTTGGCGGCCTTGTCGGCATGATCGGCGGTCTGGGCGGTTTCGTCCTGCCGATCGTTTTCGGCGCGGCCCTCGATCTGACGGGCATCTATACCTCGTGCTTCGCCCTCCTGGCTGGCCTTGTCGTGATCATGCTGGCCTGGATGCACCTGTCGATCCGGGCAATGGAGCGGGCTGCCCTCGGAAAAGAGCTGGGCGCCCTCCCGACCCTTCCCGAACTGCAGGAGGTTCATGTCCCGGGGAAAACAGACATGCCGCGGATGCTGGAAGACTGGCAGCCCGAAAATGCGGAGTTCTGGGCTGAAAGGGGCCGCCGGATTGCACGCCGCAATCTCTGGATCTCGATCCCGGCGTTGCTTCTGGCCTTCTCGGTCTGGATGGTCTGGTCGATGGTCGTGGCTCGGCTCCCCGCGATCGGGTTCGATTTCTCGACCAGTCAGCTGTTCTGGCTGGCCGCGCTTCCCGGCCTCTCGGGCGCGACGCTCCGGATCTTCTACAGCTTCATGGTGCCGATCTTCGGCGGCCGGTTGTGGACGACGCTTTCGACCGCCTCTCTGCTGGTGCCGGCCCTGGGGATCGGCTACGCGGTTCAGAACCCTGATACGCCCTACCTGATCTTCCTCACTCTGGCGCTGCTGTGCGGCTTCGGAGGCGGCAACTTTGCCTCGTCGATGGCCAATATCGCCTTCTTCTTCCCGAAGGCGGAAAAGGGCAATGCGCTGGCGCTGAATGCGGGGCTCGGCAATCTCGGGGTCTCGGTCATGCAGTTCCTGGTGCCGATCGTCATCACCGCCGGCGTGTTCGGGGCGATGGGCGGCGCACCGCAGACGCTGACGACGGGCGGCGAGCTCTGGATGCAGAACGCGGGCTTCGTCTGGGTGCCCTTCATCGTGATCTCCACCGTCGCCGCCTGGCTCGGCATGAACGATATCGCCGACGCCAAGGCCAGTTTCCGCGAACAGGCGATCATCTTCAGCCGCAAGCACAACTGGCTGATGTGCGTCCTCTACACCGGCACCTTCGGCAGCTTCATCGGCTATTCGGCCGGGTTCCCGCTGCTGACCAAACTCGCCTTCCCCGACATCAATGCGCTGCAATACGTGTTCCTTGGCCCGCTGGTCGGCGCACTGAGCCGGGCCGGCACCGGCTGGATCAGTGACCGTTTCGGGGGCGGGCGCGTGACCTTCTGGACCTTCGCGGGCATGATCGTCGCAACCTTCGCGGTCATCGCCTCGCTCGGGGCGGGCAGCTTCGGCGGGTTCTTCGCGGCCTTCATGGCGCTGTTCTTCCTCACTGGGGTCGGCAATGCCTCCACGTTCCAGATGATCCCCGCGATCATGGGGCGTGAAGTGCCGCGCCTCATGCCGGAACTGGAAGGCAGCGCCCTGCGCCGGCAATCGGAACGCGAGAGTGCGGCGATCATCGCCTTCACCAGTGCCATCGCCGCCTATGGGGCCTTCTTCATCCCCAAGGCCTATGGATCCTCGATCGCGATGACCGGATCCCCCGTCGGCGCGCTTTGGGCCTTCCTAATCTTCTACGTCATCTGCCTGGCGATCACATGGGTCTACTACACCCGGCGCGGTGGCCTGCTGCATGACCTCGAGCACGGCAACCGTCCTGCCGCCATCCTCCCCAAAGCCGCACAATAGCCGATGCCCAGACCCGGGCGGCGATAGCGTCACCCGGGTTTCCGCATACGAAAGGACAGCCAAATGAGCCATCTTCTCGACAGATTGAATTTCCTGCAATCCAAGGGGACGACGGAGCCCTTCTCCAACGGACATGGGCAGATGACGCGGGAAAACCGCGACTGGGAAGACACCTACAGAAACCGCTGGCGGCACGACAAGATCGTGCGCTCGACCCACGGGGTCAACTGCACCGGGTCGTGCAGCTGGAAGATCTATGTGAAGTCCGGGATCGTGACCTGGGAAACCCAGCAGACCGACTATCCGCGCACCCGTCCCGATCTGCCGAACCATGAGCCGCGCGGCTGCGCCCGCGGGGCCTCCTATAGCTGGTATCTCTATTCGGCGAACCGGGTGAAGAACCCGTTGATCCGCGGCAAGCTGATGAGGGTCTGGCGCAAGATGCGCGAGACCAAGACCCCGATCGAGGCCTGGACCGCGATTCAGAACGATCCGGTTCTGCGCCAGAGCTATGTTGAAACCCGCGGCAAGGGCGGGTTCGTACGCGCGAGCTGGGACGAGGCGACCGAGATCGTCGCCGCCGCCAATGCCTATACGACCAAGACCTATGGGCCCGACCGGATCTTCGGCTTCTCGCCGATCCCCGCGATGTCGATGATCTCCTACGCGGCCGGCACCCGCTACCTGTCGCTTCTGGGCGGAACCTGCCTGTCGTTTTACGACTGGTATTGCGACCTGCCTCCCGCCTCGCCGATGACCTGGGGCGAGCAGACCGATGTGCCTGAATCAGCGGATTGGTATAATTCCAACTACCTCCTGCTTTGGGGCTCCAACGTCCCGCAAACCCGGACGCCCGACGCGCATTTCTACACCGAGGTGCGCTACAAGGGGGCGAAGTCGGCGGTAATCTGCCCGGACTATTCCGAGGCGGCGAAATTCGGCGACGTCTGGCTGAATGCCAAACAAGGAACCGATGCGGCGCTGGCGATGGCCTTCGGACATGTCATCCTGCGCGAGTTCCACCTCGACCGGCAGGCCGAATATTTCGAGGAATATTGCCGACAATACTCCGATCTCCCGATGCTGGTGAGGCTGGACGAAAAGGACGGCTCCTTCACTCCGGGACGTTTCCTGCGCGCGGACGACCTGGACGGCAAGCTGGGTGAGGACAACAACCCCGCTTGGAAGACCGTTGCGATCGACGATCTCTCCGGCGCCCTGGTCGCCCCCAACGGTTCGATCGGCTATCGCTGGGGCGAGCAAGGCGAATGGAACCTCGAGGAAAAGGCCGCCGGGGCCGAGACGCGGCTCAAGATGTCGCTGATCGTCGACAGCGACCAGGACGACGTGCTCGGCGTCGATTTCCCGTATTTCGGCGCCGATGCCACCGTGGCGTTCGCAACCGGCGACAAGCGCCCCAACGTCCTGACCAAGAATGTGCCGGTCAAGCGGATCAAGACCGTCGACGGTGAGGTGGCGGTTGCCACTGTCTTCGATCTGTTCTGTGCAAACTATGGTCTCGACCGGGGGTTGGGTGGCGACTGGGTCACGGGGTCCTATGACGAGGATGTGCCCGGCAGCCCGGCCTGGGCAGAGAAGATCACCGGCGTCGATCGCGCGAAGATCATCCATGTCGCCCGTGAATTCGCCGACAATGCCGAAAAGACCCGTGGCCGCTCCATGGTCATCGTCGGTGCCGGGATGAACCACTGGTACCATATGGACATGAACTATCGCGGCATCATCAACATGCTGGTGATGTGCGGCTGCGTGGGTCAGTCTGGCGGTGGCTGGGCGCATTATGTGGGCCAGGAAAAACTGCGCCCGCAGACCGGTTGGCTGCCGGTGGCCTTTGCCCTCGACTGGAACCGCCCGCCGCGCCACATGAATGCGACCTCGGCATGGTATGCACATACCGATCAGTGGCGCTACGAGACCCTGACGGCGGGTGAGATCCTGTCGCCCACGGCCCCCGAGGGCGACTGGGACATCGGCATGATCGACTACAACATCCGTGCGGAGCGCATGGGTTGGTTGCCCTCGGCGCCCCAGCTCAGGACCAACCCGCTCGAGGTCGCGAGAGCGGCCAGGGAGGCCGGACAGGACGTCGCGCCCTATGTGGCGGAGCAGTTGAAATCCGGCGCGCTGGAAATGTCCTGCGAGGACCCCGATGCGCCCGAGAACTGGCCACGCAACCTGTTCGTGTGGCGGTCGAACCTGTTGGGCTCGTCCGGCAAGGGGCACGAGTATTTCCTCAAGCATCTGCTCGGGACGGACAACGGTGTCATCGGCAAGGACATGGGCGAGGAAGGGCGTCAACTTCCGAAAGAGGCGAAATGGCACAAGGAGGCGCCGCGCGGAAAGCTGGATCTTCTGGTGACGATCGACTTCCGCATGTCGACCACCTGTGTCTATTCCGACATCGTGCTGCCGACCGCGTCCTGGTACGAAAAGGACGACCTCAACACCTCGGACATGCATCCGTTCATCCACCCGCTCCAGGCTGCCGTGGATCCGGCCTATGAGTCGAAATCCGACTGGGAAATCTTCAAATCCATTGCGAGGAAGTTCCAGGAGGTCGTTCCGGGATATCTGGGCCAAGAGACCGATGTCGTGGCGCTCCCGATCCTGCACGACACGCCTGCCGAGATTGCGCAGGATCAGGTCAGGGACTGGAAAACGGGCGAATGCGAGCTGATCCCGGGGAAGACGGCGCCCAACTACATCGCCGTCGAGCGCGACTATACCGCGATCCACGATCGGTTCACCGCGCTTGGTCCGCTGCTCGACAAGCTCGGGAACGGGGGCAAGGGCATCTCGTGGAATACCGAGGACGAGGTCGCGGCGCTGAAGGCGCTCAATGGAGAACGGCGCGAGGGGTCGGCCAAGGGCAGACCCGTGATCGACACCGCGATTGATGCCGCCGAGGTCGTGTTGATGCTGGCGCCGGAAACCAATGGCGAGGTGGCCGTCAAGGCATGGGAGGCGCTTGGCAAGGCAACCGGCCGCGATCACGTGCACCTGGCCGAGGGCGAGCATCACAACAAGATCCGCTTCCGCGACATCGCCGCCCAGCCGCGCAAGATCATCTCGTCGCCGACCTGGTCGGGCATCGAAAGCGAGCATGTCAGCTATAACGCCGGCTACACCAACGTCCACGAGCTGATCCCCTGGCGAACCCTGACCGGCCGTCAACAGCTCTATCAGGACCACTTGTGGATGCGCGCTTTCGGCGAGGGCTTCATGTCCTACCGGCCGCCGGTGGACCTCAAGACCGTCACCGACGCGATCCATACCGACAAGGACAAACCGCATGTCGTGTTGAATTTCATCACGCCACACCAGAAATGGGGCATCCACTCGACCTATTCCGACAACCTGCTGATGCTGACGCTCAACCGCGGTGGTCCGGTGATCTGGATCTCCGAAAACGACGCCGTGAAGGCTGGCATCGTCGATAACGACTGGGTGGAGCTTTACAACGCCAACGGCGCGCTGACCGCGCGCGCGGTGGTGTCCCAGCGCATGAAGGATGGAACGACCTTCATGTATCACGCTCAGGAAAAGATCGTGAACACGCCCGGCTCGGAGAAGACCGGCTTGCGCGGCGGCATCCACAACTCGGTCACCCGGGCGGTGCTGAAGCCGACCCACATGATCGGCGGCTATGCCCAGCAATCCTACGGGTTCAACTATTACGGCACCGTGGGCTCCAACCGCGATGAATTCGTCATCGTGCGCAAGATGAACAAGGTCGACTGGCTCGACGATGAAGCCACCCCGAAGGAGGCAGCGGAATGAAGATTCGTGCGCAAATCGGCATGGTGCTGAACCTCGACAAATGCATCGGGTGTCATACCTGCTCGGTCACCTGCAAGAACGTCTGGACCAGTCGCGATGGTGTCGAATACGCTTGGTTCAACAACGTCGAGACCAAGCCCGGCACCGGCTATCCGACCGATTGGGAAAACCAGGAACGCTGGAATGGCGGTTGGACCCGGACGAAATCCGGCAAGCTCCAGCCCAAGCAGGGGGCGAAGTGGCGGATTCTGGCGAATATCTTCGCCAACCCCGACCTGCCCGAGATCGACGACTATTACGAACCGTTCGACTTCGACTACGACCACCTGAAATCGGCGCCCGAGGGCAAGGCCTTCCCGACGGCCCGTCCGCGCTCGAAGATCACAGGGGAGAGGATCCAGAAGATCGAGAAGGGGCCAAACTGGGAAGAGATCCTCGGCGGCGAGTTCGAGAAGCGCTCGCAGGACTACAATTTCGAGGGCATCCAGAAACAGATCTACGGGGAATACGAGAACACCTTCATGATGTATCTCCCCCGGCTGTGCGAGCATTGCCTGAACCCGGCCTGCGCGGCATCCTGCCCCTCGGGCGCGATCTACAAACGCGAGGAAGACGGCATCGTCCTGATCGATCAGGAAAAATGCCGAGGCTGGCGGATGTGCGTGTCTGGCTGCCCCTACAAGAAGGTCTACTACAACTGGTCGACCGGAAAATCCGAGAAATGCACGCTGTGCTATCCCCGGATCGAAAGCGGCAACCCGACGGTATGTTCGGAAACCTGCGTGGGGCGCATCCGATATCTCGGCGTGATGCTCTATGATGCCGACAAAATCGCCGAGGCGGCGAACGCGGCCGACAAGATGGATCTCTATGACGCTCAACTCGGCGTGTTCCTTGACCCCAAAGACCCTGCCGTCATCGCCGAGGCGCAAAAGCAGGGCATTCCGCAAGACTGGATCAAGGCCGCCCAGGAAAGCCCGATCTGGAAGATGGCGATGGAGTGGAAAGTCGCCTTCCCGTTGCACCCCGAATACCGGACGCTTCCGATGGTGTGGTACATCCCCCCGCTCTCTCCGATCCAGAACGCCGCCGAGGCGGGGGCCATCGGGATGGATGGCGCCATGCCGGACGTGAAGAACCTGCGCATCCCGCTGCGCTATCTCGCCAACATGTTGACTGCAGGCGACGAAAAGCCGATCGCCCGCGCCCTGGAGCGCATGCTGGCCATGCGCGCCTACATGCGAGCCAAGAGTGTCGATGGTGTGATCGACGAGGCCGTCGCCGCACGCGTCGGGCTCTCGGGCCAGGTCATCGAGGACATGTATCGCATCATGGCGCTGGCCGATTACGAGGACCGTTTCGTCATTCCCACGACGCATCGTGAACAGGTCGAGGAAGCCTATGATCTGCGGGGTGGCTGCGGCTTCACCGATAGCAACGGATGCTCCACCGGCACCTCCAAGGCGTCGCTGTTCGGTGGCTCCAAGAAGCCGCTCAAGATGCCGCAGGAGGTGCGCTGATGTCCCTGTCGCCTCAAGACCGCACGCTCAAGGCCATGTCCCTGATCCTGAGCTATCCGACGCAGGAACTGCAACAGGCAATGCCCGAAATCAGCGGCGTTCTCGCCTCTGAGTCACGTCTGACCGCCGCGGCGCGGCGCGCGCTGCGCCCGCTCGCGAGCCAGTTGGCGACACGCGACCTCTATGAGCTGCAAGAGCAATATGTGATGCTGTTTGACCGCTCGCGCGCCTTGTCCCTGAACCTGTTCGAACATGTCCACGGCGAAAGCCGTGACCGGGGTGGCGCGATGGTCTCGCTGCTGGACACCTATCGTGACGGCGGGTTTGAACCGGCCACCACGGAACTGCCTGATCACCTGCCGGTGTTGCTGGAATTCCTGTCGACGCGTCCCTTTGTCGAAGCACAGGAAACCTTGGCGGACGCGGCGCATATATTCGAGGCCCTGACCGCCCGGCTTGTCCGGCGCGAAAGCCCTTATGCCGCCGTGTTCGCCGCTCTTTTCCAGCTTTCCGGCGGTGCGCCGGATCAGGCCGCGGTCGCCGAGCTTCTGGATCAGCCCGACATCGACGCCGACGACCTCGAAGCGCTCGACAAGGTCTGGGAAGAAAGCGAGGTGCGTTTCGGTCCCGACCCGAATGGAGGATGCCCGCAAGTCCGCGACATGCTCGCGCAGATGGATGTTCCGATCAATCCCGCGCCGCGCGCGACGGCCGAGTAACGGAGGCTGAAATGAACAATTTCTTCTTTGGCATATATCCCTATATCGCCCTCTCGATCATGATCGTCGGCTCGATCGCCCGATATGACCGGGACCCGTTCACCTGGAAATCCTCGTCCAGTCAGCTGCTGCGGCGCAAGCAACTGATGGTCGGGTCTATCCTGTTTCATATCGGCGTCCTGTTCATTTTCTTCGGACACTTCTTCGGCCTCCTGGTCCCGCACCAGGTCTACGAGGCGATCGGCATTCACGCCGAAGCCAAGCAGTTGCTGGCTGCAATCGCTGGCGGCATTGCAGGTATCGTCGCGATCATCGGCGCGCTGATGCTGGCGCACCGTCGGCTGACGGAGCCGCGGATCCGCGACACCTCCAGCTTCTGGGACATCACGATCTTGCTGATGCTGGTGGTGCAGCTCGCCCTTGGCCTGATCAGCGTCCCCTATTCCATCGCCACCGCCGAACATGGCAGCGTGATCAACTTCATGAACTGGGCTCAGGGTGTCTTCACCTTCCAGAGCGGCAATGCCGCGCATATCGCGGATGAGCCGCTGATCTACAAGCTGCACATCGTTCTGGGGCTGACGATCTTCCTCGTCTTCCCCTTCACCCGGCTGGTGCACATTCTCTCGGGGTTTGCGGCGCCGGTGCGGTATCTGCTGACCCGCACCGGCTATCAGATCGTGCGCTCACGCCGCCAGGCGCCGCGCCATCCGGCGGAGTAAGCGCAATGAACGCACAGCTCTATCCCGATCTTGTCGTCAATGGCGAGCTCGTCCCCCATTCGGTGGTGGCCAACGAAGCGCAGAACCATCCGGCGCCGTCCGGGAAACCCGGCATTGCCTGGCGCCACGCGGCGAATGCGGTCGCCATGCGCACGCTTCTCCTACAGGAGGCCCGGCAGCGCGGGATACGGGCGGAACCCGCCGAGGTCGGGCCGGGACGCTTTGAAACCGGGGAAGAGGCCCTCATCCGTTGCCTTCTCGACGCCGAGGTCGAGGTATCTGCGCCAACCGAGGACGACATCCGCAGGGAATGGGCGCGCGACCCCGGGCGGTTTCGTTCCCCGCCGCTCTGGGAGGTTTCCCATATCCTCTGCGCCTGCGATCCCCGAAACGAGAACGAACGCGTGGCGGCCCGGGCGCGGGCGGCAGGTCTTCTCGCCCGTGTGGCAGAAGACCCCGGACGTTTCGCGCGGCTGGCATCGGCGCACAGCGACTGCGGATCGAAATCGTCGGGTGGCACGCTTGGACAACTCGGTCCGGGGGACACCGTGCCCGAGTTCGAAGCGGCTCTGCGCAAGATGAAGGAAGGTGAAATCAGTTCGAAGCCAGTCCTCACACGGCACGGTTGGCACGTGATCCGCATGGACGCCATCGCCGAGGGGGCGGTGCTCCCCTTTGAAACCGTGCGATCGAAGATTGCTGACGCCATGGAAAAAGCGGCTTGGGCGCGCAACGCCCGGGCATTCGCGGATCGGCTCGTCGCCTCTGCCCAGATATCCGGAGCCGAGCTTGGACGCCGCGCCCCAGGAGAGACATCATGAAGAACCATCTGTCCAATACCCGACGCGGCGATAGCGAACAGGACCCGACCGATCTGGACCTGCTCCAGGATCCTCTCGAGTTCATCCACGAAGATCACATGCATATGCGTGCGATCTGCGAGCTGATGGAGCAGATTTCCCACAGCTCGCTGCCGGACCCCGTCGAAATCTCGCGGCTGCTGCGCTTCCTCGATCACGAGATCGGGCTCTTGATCCATGACGAGGATGACGAGTTGCAGGGCATGCTGCTGGTCCGGTGCACCCCGGAAGACGACATCGGGCCAACGCTCGAGCGGCTGAAGGCCGAGCATCAAACGCTGAGCGAACTGTGCCCGCGCCTGCGGACCGTGCTCACGGAGATGCACGATGACAAGCGAGCTGCCAAAGACGACGGGGCCGCCGCGCTGCGCGACTTCGCCGATCGCCTGCGCCGCCATCTCATCGTGGAGAACGCGATCGTCTTGCCGATCGCGCAAGCAAGGCTGACCGATGATGATATTGTCCGGCTGAGGAGCGCCATGATCCGGCGGCGGATCGAGGATATGCAAGTGTAATCCCGTGCTGGAAACGTTGCTTGCACGAAACATCGCATGGGCTGCGGCGCGCAATGAGGCCGATCCCGGCTATTTTGCGCGCCTTGCCGCGTTGCAGGCTCCGGAATTCTTCTGGATTGGTTGCTCGGACAGCCGCGTCCCGGCCAATGTCGTTGCGGGCCTCGATCCCGGGGAGGTCTTCGTGCACCGCAACATTGCGAATGTGGTGCATTCTGCGGATCTCAACCTCCTGTCGGCTCTGGAATTCGCCGTCGAGACGTTGAAGGTGCAGGAAATTATCGTCTGCGGACACTACGGCTGCGGCGGGGTCAAGGCCGCGACCGAAGACCTGCCGCACGGGTTGTCCGGTCACTGGCTCGAGCCGATCCGGCGCCTTGCGCGCGCTTTCGCCGTCGACCTCGCGGCCTGCAGCAGCGATGAAACGCGCCGCGACAAGTTGGCCGAGCTGAACGTCGTCGAAGGCGTAAAACGGGTGTCCGAGACACCGATTTTGCAAAATGCATGGTCCCGCGGCGCGGATGTGCGCGTGCACGGACTGATCTACGGCTTGAAGGATGGCAGGTTGCGGGACCTCGATTGTTCCACTGGGCCGGGCCACTTCGTCGAAAGGACAAGGCCATGAAGGCGATCCAGGCATTCGAAAATGGGCGTTGTGGATGTGAAACCTCCGACGGCGCGTCGCCTCTGATTTCCATGGACGAAGCCTTGCGGCGGCTTGGGGAGCATGCGCGCCCCATCACCGGCACGGAGACAGAAGCGCTATCCCTGGCGACCGGGCGCGTCCTTGCAGAACCTGTCTTGGCGGCCACGATGACCCCGCCGTTCGACAGCTCCGCAATGGACGGTTATGCGCTCGACAGTGCCGCCCTATGGGGTGAGGGTCCCTGGAGATTGCCCGTCACACAGCGTATTCCAGCCGGTGCGGAGTCGACCGGGCGAGTGGCCGGTGGGACCGCCGCACAGATCTTCACCGGCGCGCCAGTGCCGCTCGGAGCGGATGCTGTGGTGCCGCAGGAGCACGTCGCGCGCGACGGCAATCTGGTGATCCTCGACCGACGTCCCCAACCCGGCCTGAACATTCGCCGTGCCGGCGGTGACATGCGTCCCGGCCAGACCGTTCTGGGGGCGGGATCAAGGCTTGGTCCTCGTGAAATCGCGGCATGTGCCGCTGCGGGTGCCGCCCGCGTGCATCTGATCCGCCCCGTGCGGGTCGCCCTTCTCGTCACGGGCAACGAAGTCCGGCCGGCCGGGGCAGACCGGGGCGCGGCCGAGATTTGGGACATCAACTCGCCGATGCTTTCGTCCGAGCTGTCACGGCCGGACATCCATCTCATAGATGTCATACAGGGCGCGGACGACCGCACCCACCTGCGCCGGGCCCTTGCCGACATGGCCAAGGCCGCGGATCTGATCGTCACGACGGGCGGGATCTCGGTGGGCGAGGAAGATCACGTCAAGCCGGTGCTCGGCGAGCTGGAAGCCACGGTTCACTTCAGCGGTGTCGCCATCAAGCCGGGCAAACCCGTCAGTTTCGGGCAAATCGGGACGGCAAGTTGGCTTGGCCTTCCGGGCAATCCACTGTCGGCATTGGTGATCTGGCATATCTTCGGATTGCCCCTGCTGGATATCCTTTCCGGGCGGCAGATCGCGGAGCAGAGGCGTCGTCATGTCGTCGCAGGCAAGCCCATCTTCCGCAAACCCGGGCGATGTGAAGTGCGACCTGCACGCCTCATGGGGTTCGATTCGGAAGGGCGTGAGATCGTGGACTTCGGAAACACCGTCAATTCCGCGCATGTCGCGGACCTGCCCGGCACGGATGGTTTGATATTCATTCCGGCTGAAACAGACCGGCTGCCCGAAGGCGCATTGCTGGAATTCCAGCCTTTCAACCGAGCATGAGGACGCAATGAAGATCGGATATACGATGGCACCTGGGCGCGGCGATACGAATCTGATGCTGCATCGTCTGGCGTCTTCCCTGATCCAACAGGGCTACCGCCCGGTCGGGACGGTTCAAATCAATGCCGAGCGCGAAAGCGCCGGTCCCTGCGACATGGACGTCAAGGTGCTGCCCGAGGGCGTGACGATCCGCATCTCGCAGTCTCTGGGCGCGGCCTCCCGGGGATGCCGCCTCGACCCGGCGGCGCTTGAAACAGCGGTGGGCCTTGTGGAAGCCGAGCTCGCCAAGGGGGCCGATTGCCTGATCGTGAACAAGTTCGGCAAGCACGAAGCCGAAGGGCGCGGTTTCCGTCCGATTATCGCGACCGCACTTGCTGCGGACATCCCGATCCTGGTCGGCCTCAATACGCTGAACAAAGAGGCTTTCCTGGAGTTTGCGGGTGAGTTCGCTTACGCCTTGCCACCCGAGTTTCCGGCGCTGGAAGCCTGGCTGAGGACGCATCTCGAGGCGCGCACGACGGCCGCCTGAGGGCTGCGCCCCTTAGCCAGGCAAGGGTGCCACTGCCCCCCTGCAGGCCGCAGCCCCGGGATGCGGGCTGAGGTGTCTGATGACGGGTCTTGCGGTGATCAAGCCGGGGCCGCGGCGGCAATGCGCCGATACCCTGCCTGGCCATAGAAGAAGCCGTTGGAAAACGAAACTCCGTCGCACAGCTCGCGCAGCATGGTTTCCGCGGCTCCCGGCGCGCGGGTGCCGTCCAGAACATCCCGAAACAGCGCCGCCACCGCAACCATGTCCACCGCCTGAGGCATCAGCCGCAGATGGGTGACCCCCTGTGCAATCATCTGAGCGGCTTCGGGCAGCAGGTCGATGTAGCTTTCCGACTGGGTCTGAATGCCGTTGACGCGCAGAATCGGGCGGTCATCGGTGGTGCGCAGCGGCATGCCGTCGGGATCGTCCTCGCAAACGAACTGGCAATTGTCCTTGGTCCGGCCATGGGCACGCGCGTGATAGCACCGTGCCGAGACCGCGAGCGAAGCCCTGCCGAAGACCTGCACCTCGACCCCAAGGCCAAGCGCACGCGCGGCCTTCGCGGCAACGGCGATCGAGGGTGCGGGCAGCTCCGCGGGCAGACAGACATGCGTGGCCCCCTGCGCCGCCATCCAGGCGATCGTCGCCTCGTTGTAGGCATTCATGAACGGACCGATGCGATGCGGGCGCTGGCCCCGGGCAAACAGACCCGCCGCGTTGTTGATCTCGATCTCGGGGGCGTCCATCGCGGCGAGGTCGGCCGTGGCCTTGCGTTCGCGCTTCAGCATCACCTCGGCCAGCGACGACAGGATCACCGTCTTGCCGCCCCGTTGCAGCCGTTCGATGATCGCGGGCAGATCGGCTTCGTGAAACGGTGCGCGCTTGGAGCAGATCACCTCCCCCAGATAGACCTCGTCGATCGGCGCCTCGTCGGCAATGCGCGCGTAGAACGCGCGCCGCGCCTCGGCGGACCAGTGATAGGCGATCGGGCCAAGGGTCAATTTCGTCATGTCCCTCACCGCCATTTCTTCGTCTCGAACGCGCCTTGGGTCTGCTTCTGCCCTTCGGTCAGGGCAACCAGATCGGCGATATTCGCCTGCCGGCCGGCGCGGATGTCGTCAACGGCCTGCCGGAAGGCCGACACCACGCCCCGCACATAGCTCTTGGAGCGCTGGCGCCCTTCGATCTTGAAGGCGTGAACGCCGGCGTCGATCAGATCGGGAAGCAGCCGGGACAGGTTCAGGCTGATCGGCTCCTCGAAGGCATAGTATCCCTCAGAGCGGTGCGGCGCGGTGTAGCGCCCCTTGCAGATCGTCGGGTACCCTGCCTTTTCGTCGGGCCCGAAACAGTCGATGGTGAACCCAGCAAGCTGCGAGGACATCGATCCGTCCTCGTGGCGCCGGTATTCGACATCCGAGGCGGGTGAGCACACACCGTCCATGTTGGTCGATTGCCCCGTGAGGTAGTTGGTCAGACTGCACCGGCCCTCGACCATCAACCCGTGATTGCCGAAGATGAAGGTCTCGATCTCGCAGGGGATTTCCTTGCGGATCTCGCGGATCTCGGGGATCGTCAGGATCCGCGGCAGCACGACGCGCTTCACCGCGAAATTCTCGCAATAATACCGGATCGCCTCGGGACTGGAGGCGGCAGCCTGAACCGACAGGTGCAGACGGACGCCCGGATGGGTGCGCGCGATGTAATCGGCCACGCCCATATCCGCGACGATGAAGGCATCGACCCCCAGCCGCGCGCCTGTATCGGCGGCCTGCCGCCACAGATCGACCTTGCCCGCAGGCGGATAGGTATTCAATGCCAGCAACACCTTGGTGCCCTTGTCATGGGCATAGGCGACCGACGCCGCCAGTTCCTCCGGCGTGAAATTCAATCCGGGGAAGTTGCGCGCGTTGGTGGCATCCTGAAAGCCGCAATAAACTGCATCGGCGCCGGCATCGACGGCGGTGCGCAGGGCGGCGGGCGTGCCGGCTGGGCAGATCAGTTCGGCGAGACTCATCGGGCGAGAGGTCCTTTCTTCACGTTGGATAGGCGCGGCGTAGTCTTGCCAGAATGGCGCGGCCGGGAGGGCCGAACATCTCGGCGGTTTCCTCGGCGATGGACCCATCGACATCGTCGAGGGCATTGCGGAGCCGCACGACGGCTTCGGTGTCGCCCGTGACCTCAAGATCACGGGAGAAGAACGCGGCATCGCCATCCTCTTCAGAGTCGACCAACTCCAGAAGCAACATGAACTTACCTCGAATTGTGGCGCCCGCGTCAGGCGCCGCACCGCGCGGGACGGCCCGAAACACCAGCGCCTGCGGATCAGGTCGCAGGTGCAGGGCAAAGGGCAATTCCACCGGGTCGATCACGAAATCGGTCCCCTGATGCGGTCCAAGCCGCGCGAAAAGCGACGGATGCCGCTTGGCGATACGCCGCACCACCCTGGTCAGGACGGGCTGCACGATCAGGCAGGACAGCCGGGCCGTGGCTGACACCACTGGGCGCGGCGTGCGGGGCAAAGTATCGGGGCTTGCGCTCATGACCGAGGCTTTCGTTTCGCCCACGGGTCAGAGCCGGCGCGGATGGCCACGCGGCACTCGCCGCAGATCGCTGCGGACACCGGCGTCCACGCCCGCCTCCGCCAGCACGGTTTCTGGATGCGCAACACCGTCCTAGCCCCGCTCGAACCGCGGGAAAAGCACGTGGTTTTCCAACGCAACATGCGCTGCGAGATCCTCAAGGAACCGATCCAGACCGGCATAGAGCGCCCGCCACGACCCGCAAGCGTGGTCCGGGGGTGTCAAGTTGCCGGTCATTTTGCGGATCCGCTCGATCGCTTCGGCGTGGTCGTCATGCTCGGCGCGCATCACAGCAACCGGCGGCCCGATGCCTGCCCCCCCGCCCGCCCGCATCGCCGGAAAGAGGATCATCTCTTCCTTCGCCATATGGCCCTCCAACTCGCGACCAAGAGCGGCCAGGGACTGCGCCAGATCTTTCGGGGATTGTTGATCCGTCGCATGGACCCTGCCGACTTTTTCGGCGAGGTCCAGCAGACCGGGCAATTCGGAGCGGTGACGCTCGTGATAGCGCGACAGGATGTGATCGATCAGGGCGCCTGTCTCGGTGGGGGCTTCGGCGGTAGGGGCGGTCATGGCAGAGCTTTCGGGATCGAGGGGTGTCCAATGCAATTGGCATTTGATATGCTGATTATAGCCCTTAAATACGCACTGTAAATACCAAATCAAGGAGCGATTTCTTGCGCCTCACGTCCTTTACCGATTTCGGACTGCGCGTTCTCATGCGGATGGCGGGCAGCCCCGACCGCGCCTTCACCACGGCGGAACTGGCGGATGAATTCCGTGTGTCGCGCAATCATCTTGCAAAGGTGATCTCGTCGCTTTCTGGCGCTGGCTACCTGGAAACGCGGAGGGGCGGCGGCGGCGGAGCGACGCTCGCACGGCGCCCCGAGGACATCCGGTTAGGCGATGTTGTTGCCTATCTCGAGGCGGATCAAGCGCTGGTCGAGTGTTTCCAGCCCGGGGGCGCGGCCTGCACCCTGACACCACACTGCCGCCTGAAGGCGCGCCTCGCCGGCGCCGAAGCCGCCTTCCTTGCAGATCTCAACCGCAGTTCGTTGGCAGACTGCGTCTATCGCCCTCAACAAGCATGACCGACCGTCTGGGCCCTGTTGGTGGCCTGGAGGCGCGGGATAGCCATCGTCATTTCCGGGTTTCGCAACCGGTCGGCCCCCGTACCGTCGTGGACAGTGCCCGTCCACCGGCCCGAGCACTCCCAGTTCCTTGCGTATTTTGGAAGATGATTTGAGCTATTCATTGAACGCGTTGGTCCTTTTCGATCTGATTGAAGCGGATGCGGCGGGCGGCTATCCGACATGTTTGGTGTGAGACTGGCGAGGATTGCCGCAGATGATCCATCGGCCAACACCCGCCCTGGGCTGAGAGCCGAGCTCCCAAGCACGCACGTAGACGCATCATCGCCCGCGCTACTGGATCGTTTGAATAGGCTGTGCACTGCTACCACCCCATGCTTGAACGTCATCCGCAATCGGGTGCACGCTTTCATCTTCTGAAGTCTCCAGATCTAGGGTCTGGACCCATTAATCGGCTTGCGGCCACCTTGCCGGCGTGATTCACGCTCCCGAACTGATGGGGGCATGATGAGCAATCTTTTCTGGCTGAGCGACGAGCAGATGGCGCGGCTGCGGCCGTTCTTTCCAAAGAGCCATGGCAAACCGAGGGTTGATGATCGGCGGGTCTTGAGCGGGATAATCTTCATCAATCGTAATGGCTTGCGTTGGTCCGATGCGCCGCCAGAGTATGGTCCACCGAAGACCCTCTACAACCGATGGAAGCGCTGGAGCGACATGGGTGTTTTCGCCCGGATGATGGAGGGGCTTGCTTGCGAGGCCGCCGACCGGAAGACAGTGATGATCGACGCCACTTATCTCAAGGCGCACCGCACGGCTTCGAGCCTGCGGTTGAAAAAGGGGGGCGTGGCAGGCTGATTGGGCGGACGAAGGGTGGCATGAACACCAAGTTGCATGCCGTCACAGACGCGAACGGCCGCCCGATCAAGTTCTTCATGACCGCCGGCCAGGTTAGCGACTACACCGGTGCGGCGGCCCTGCTGAGCAGCCTGCCAGAGGCCGAATGGCTGTTGGCCGATCGGGGCTATGACGCCGACTGGTATCGTGAAGCCTTGCAGGACAAGGGCATCAAACCCTGCATCCCGGACCGGAAGTCCCGAGGCAAGCCCGTCAAATACGACAAGCGCCGCTACAAGCGGCGCAACCGTATCGAGATCATGTTCGGCAAACTCCAGGACTGGCGCCGCGTTGCGACCCGCTACGACAGATGCCCGAAGGTCTTTCTGTCCGCCGTAGCCCTCGCCGCAACCATCATCTTCTGGCTTTGAAAATTAACGAGTCTGGAGCCTAAGACTTCGCCACGGGCATCCACAATCAAACGCAGGGCGCGGCCTTGGTGACAAAACGTCAAGCGCCAACGACCCGCATCCTCGCCCTCGCCCGCCTCGGAAAGAGAGGTGATCTTGCCGCCCTACATCCGCGCCCGCGTTTCTTCGACGGGCAGACCGAAAGCCCTGGCCAGCACCTGCGCGTCGACGACAACGATGCTGTCATCTTGATCTGCCTTTCTTCGTCATGCGGCTGCCGGTTCGGGAAGGGCGATATCGGCGATCGTGGATCTGTTCAGATCGGCGATGAACTGACGCTCCGCCTGTCGAAGCCGGGATTTCAGGCGGCAACATCCCTCGATCGAACAGTCTCCGCCATCCGGCCCGAAACACTCGACGAGCGACTGTCCCTGTTCGAGCAGCCGCACGACGTCGCCAAGCCGGATGTCGGCCGGACTGGATCGCAAGACGGCGCCCCCATTCACCCCGCGCCGGGTCTCGACGATGCCTCCCTGTGCGAGCCTTTGCATGATCTTCGCCAGGTGGTTGCGCGACAGTTTGAACTCCTCTGCCAAATCTGGCGTTGAGAACGCCCGGTCGGGCGCGCTCGCCATCCGCATCAGCATTCGAAGTCCGTAGTCGGTGAAGGAGGTAAGGTTCATGGCGTCCCGCAGATCTTCAAATTGGTATTTGCAATACCTATTTAGCAGAGATAGCATGAGACTCAAGATCAATTTCCAGAGGGGCCCATGTCGACTACCGTCTCACAGATCAATTCCGCCCGCCCGCAAATGACCGCCGAGATCATGGTGCGAACCGGGCTGGACGAGGAAAAGCTGACCGAACTGGTGCATTGTTTCTATGGCAAGGTGCGCGCGGATTCGGCGCTTGGCCCGATCTTCGCGGAGCGGATTTCGGATTGGGGCCCGCACTTGGAGCGCATGGTGGCCTTCTGGTCTTCGGTCGCCTTGATGACGGGCCGGTATCACGGAGCCCCGGTCCCGGCGCATGTCGGCCTGCCCGTGGATTGGGATCATTTCGACCGCTGGCTGACGCTGTTCCGCGAAACCGCGGCCGAAACCTGCCCGCCCGAAGGCGCGGCGCATGTCATCGAACGCGCCGAGCGGATCGCGCGCTCGCTGCATATGGCGGTCGAGGATGCGAAGCCCCGGACAATTCCATCACTGCTCTGACCCGAGGATACGAACATGACAAAACCAATGCCCCCGCAAGACCCGAGCGACCTGACCAGTTTCATCGAGACCGAGTATCACGCAAAACACCGTGCCCAGCTTCCTGAACTGGCGACCTTGTCGGAAAAGGTCGAAGCGGTCCATGCCGGGCAAACGGAGGTTCCCGCGGGTTTGGCCGACCTATTGCACCGGATGATCGGTGACCTGGAAGTTCACATGAAGAAAGAGGAACTGATCCTGTTCCCCGCCATTCGCAACGCGGCGGCGGGGCTGGATGCGCCGATTGCGGCAATGCGCGCGGATCATGACAACCACGAAGCCGAAGTCGGCCAAATCCGGCACCTGACCAACAACCTGACATTGCCGGACGGCGCCTGCCGAAGCTGGACGCGGCTTTATACCGGGGTCGGTGAATTCCTTGACGACCTCGAAGAGCATATCCGGCTGGAAAACGATGTGCTGTTTCCGCAATTCGAAACGCGGGAGACGGGCCATGTCTGAGCTACACCTCCCAAAACCTACCAGGGACCTTGTCGACCGGCGTCATGCCCTGGCACCCGATGCCGAAGACGCATTCCGCGCGTTCTCGAAAGCGGTGTTCGCCGAAGGGGCGCTCGATACACGCACCAAGCAGCTCATCGCGGTGGCCGTGGCGCATGTGACTCAATGCCCGTGGTGCATCGAAGGCCACGTCAAGGCGGCCAAGCGTGAGGGGGCCTCGGGCGAACAGATCATGGAAGCCATCTGGGTTGCATCCGAAATGCGCGCCGGGGCGGCCTGGGCCCACGCGCTGAAGGCGGTGGAGATGATCGGCGACACGGGCCAACCGGACAGCTGATGCCCCCTGCAAGGCCCCCCATCCCCGACACCCCCGGCGAGCGTATCCGCGTCAAGCGGATCTATCGCGCGGCGCGGGTGTCGGACGGCAAGCGGATTCTGGTCGATCGGCTTTGGCCACGCGGCGTGGCGAAGGACCGCGCCCGGCTGTTCGACTGGTGCAAGGACATCGCGCCTAGCGATACGTTGCGACACTGGTTTCATGCCAATCCTGATCAGTGGCAGGACTTCAGTACGCGCTACCGGGCGGAACTCGCCACGCGCGAAGATTTGGTGTGTGAGCTTGCCGGATACGCGCAGGGCGATGTCGTCACGCTGCTCTATGCCTCTAAGGACGAGGAATACAATAACGCCGTCGTGCTGCGGGACTGCCTGCGCCGATGGTTGGAAAGGGAGGGGAAAAATGACGGACCGGCCTAATGACGAGCCTCTGCGAACGCCGCTTTGCGATCTGCTTGGATGCGAGGCACCCGTCCTGCTGGCGGGCATGGGCGGCGTGTCCCGATGGGAACTGGCGGCGGCGGTGGCCAATGCGGGCGGCTACGGGATGTTGGGGATGGTGCGCGAACCCATCGACCTGATCACACGGGAGGTCACCGCGATGCGGGCGGCGACGGACCGGCCCTTCGCCGTCAACCTGATCCCGGCGGCGACAGAGCCGCAGTTGCTTGAGGCACAGATCGCCTGTTGCCTCGATCTTGGTGTGACGGCCTTCTGCTTTTTCTGGGATGTGATGCCGGATGTGGTGGCGCGGGTGAAAAACGCGGGATGTCTCGTATTGCATCAGGTCGGAACGGAGGCCGCCGCGCGGATGGCCGAAGCTGCCGGGGCGGATGTGATCATCGCACAGGGGATCGAGGCGGGCGGCCATGTGCACGGACGAAGTCCCGCCTTCGGGCTGGCGGAACGGATACTGGCCGGGACCGACCTGCCGGTCGTCGTCTCGGGCGGGATCGCGACGGGCGAAGGGCTTGCCGCCGCATTGGCGATCGGGGCCAGCGGCGTGCAATGCGGCACCGCCTTTCTGGCGACCGAAGAATCCTTTGCGCATTCCTATCACAAGTCTCGCATCGTCGAGGCCACGGGCGAGGATACGGTGCTGACCGATGTGTTCGTTCTGAACTGGCCCAAGGGCGCTGCGGTGCGGGTGATCGGCAACAGCGTGACGGAGGGTCTCAAGGGCAATTACCTGGGTCACGACCCGGACAGCCTGCTGCGCGAGACCATCGCCCATGACGACGATCAGCCCCGCCTGCGCTTCAGCACGGATTCACCCTTGCGCACCACAACCGGCGATCTGGAAGCGATGGCGCTCTATGCCGGTCAGGGCGCGGGAAACATCCCCGATGTCGTCCCTGCGGCCGCACGTCTGAACGCCATGGTCGCGCAGGCCCGGCATATCCTGAAGGGCCCAGTGCGTAACGGTTTCACGGCGATGTCATGAGCGACGACTTCAAGAGCTTCCGCTGCCAAAGCGGCTTTTCCTCACCGCCCTGCTATGCCGCCGAGGTCGCACCGGAGTATTTCGATCCGCTGGCTGTCGATCCCGAGCAGGCACGTGATGTCGCGCGTTGGCGCAAGGCCGAACGCACCCGCCTGCGCGCCGCCCGTCTGGCACTGTCGGTTGCTGAACGCAAGGAGATCGGCGAGGCACTGGCCGGGTATCTGCGGCAGGTGTTGCAAGACCGCTTCGGCGGGGCGCAGGGCAAGGTCCTTTCCGCCTACTGGCCGATCAAGGGCGAACCCGACCTGCGCCCGCTAATGGCCGACCTGCACGAGGGTGGCGTGACCGTTGCCCTGCCGTTGGTCGAAACCAAAGCCGCCCCGCTCACCTTTCGCCGCTGGACGCCCGAAACCCGCATGGTGCGCGGCGATTGGAACATTCCCGTTCCGCCGCCGGACGCCCCCGTCGTCACGCCCGACATCGCGCTTGCCCCCCTCGTTGGCTGGACGGCGGATGGCTATCGCCTCGGCTATGGCGGGGGCTATTTCGACCGGACATTGGCGGCGCTGAGCCCGAAGCCCTTTGTTGTCGGTATCGGGATCAACGCGGCGCAACTCAAGACCATCTACCCGCAACCTCATGATATTCCTCTCGATCTCATCCTGACCGAGAAAGGGGTGCAGACTGAAGGGGAATTGGGATGAGTACTACTGCAGAGCTGATGCGCGCATGGCGCGGCCCGGCGATCCTCAGCTTCGGGTTCCGTCCGTTCTTCCTCGGGGCCACCATCTGGGTCGCGCTTGCCATGGCGCTTTGGATTCCGGCGCTCTCCGGTTCCCTCGAACTGCCAAGCCAGTTCGACGCTGCAAGCTGGCATGCGCATGAGTTTCTGTTCGGCTATCTATCGGCGGTCATTGCCGGTTTCCTGCTGACAGCTGTTCCCAACTGGACCGGGCAACTGCCGATTGTCGGCTGGCCGCTTGGCGGGCTTTTCGTGCTCTGGGTCGGCGGGCGTGCAGGAGTCCTCTTGTCGGATGGTCTGCCGTCCCTTGACGTGGCGCTCGTCGATCTCGCCATGCCGGTGGCGCTGACCGGGCTCCTTGCACGCGAAATCATTGTCGGGAAGAACTGGCGGAACCTGATCGTACTCACGATGCTCGGCATCTTCACGATCTCCAATGCAATCTTCCACTGGGAAGCGGCGCGTGGCGACTATGCGGCGCAGGGCTATGGTCTACGGGCTGGCCTCGGTGCGGCGCTGATGATGATTGCGGTCATCGGCGGACGGATCGTGCCGTCCTTCACCCGCAACTGGCTGGCACGTCAGGGTCCGGGGCGGTTGCCCGTGCCACCGATGCAGCGCTTCGACAAGATCGCGCTCCTGGCGCTTCTCGCCGCGCTTTTTGCCTGGATTGCGGCGCCGGAAGCGCAGGCCTTGGCGCCGCTCCTCCTGGCTGCCGGGGCGCTGCATCTGGTGCGGCTCGCAAGGTGGGCCGGGGACCGGACACTGGCAGAGCCGCTTCTGTGGATCCTACACTTGGGCTATCTCTTCCTTCCGCTCGGCGCCATCGCGCTTGGCGTCTCCATCCTCGTGCCCGGTGTCTTCGGTGGGGCGTCGGCACAGCATCTCTGGATGGCCGGCGCGGTAGGCTTGATGACCCTGGCCGTAATGACCCGTGCCACGCTTGGCCATACCGGACACGAACTGAAAGCGGGCCGGGGCACCCTAACGCTCTATCTCGGGCAGCTGGCGGCGATCCTCGCGCGTCTCGCCGCAGGCCTCTGGCCCGATCAGGCACCACTTTTGCACATTCTATCGGGTCTTGCGTGGATCGCTGCTTTCGGTGGTTTCGCAATGCTCTATGGCCCGGCGATGATGCGACGGCGGGTCTGAAAGTGATCAGCCCGGCGTTTCGAGGCGCGGTCGCCAGTCCTCGACCGTTCCCCGCGCCAGCCGCCTATCCACCATACGCCGCCAGTTTTCCGGCAAGCCCGGAAGCGCGGCAAAGGCGGTCAGAGCATCATGGTCCGAAGTGTCGCGGTAAAGCAGCCTCCAAACACGGGTAAGTGGCCAGTTCGGGCAGGGTCGTGCGATCAGCTCCGCCCGGTCGCCGGCCGTGATGAGTCCTTCCGAGACGACGCGGAAATACCAACCGGTGCGGCCCGTTTGCTGCACCCGCGCCGCCATGTCACACAAATCGAAGCGTAGGTTGAGCCGCCAGCAGGGTTGGCGGGTCTGGCTGACCTCGACGATCGCGCCGCCCAGCCGGTAGCGGTCAAAAAGGCAGCTATCGTCCTCCGTCGCACCCTCGATCACAAGGTTCTCGCCAAAGGCGCCGGGACCGAACTGCGCCGCGCGTTCGGGCAGATCGTTTGCCCAGACCGAATAGTGCGCTACGGGATAGGCATGAAGGGCCTTGTCTGCGCCGCCGTGATGACGGGTATCCCCCTGTTCGTCGCCCTCAAGCCCTTCGGCCCAGGCCATGAGCGGACCGGCGACAGCCACCTTGTCGATGCCGGAGGGAACGGCATTCGGGCCGAGCGGCCGGACCTTGCCAATGCGCAGTTCGGCAATCCGGAATGCCCTCATCCCGCTTCTCCCTCTCCGATCAGCCCCATCACTTGGGCACCAAGCGCCATGTCCGCGACCTGCCCGAAATGGCGCGCCCGCATCTTGCCCGTGCGGTCGAAGAGGACGAGGCTCGGCGTGCCTTGCAGGCCCCAGGCCTCCATCGTTCGGGGTAACGGACCCTCTCCCTGCATGTCGATGGCGACAGGGAAGTGGATGCGCCATTCGTGTAGGAAGGCGGCCAAGCTTTCGCGGCTGTTGCCTTGGTGGTGCTCGAACACGCTGTGCAGGCCGATCACGGCGAGGTCCTTTTCGTCAAAGGTCTGCGCCAGGCGCTGCGCTTGTGGAAGGCCGTTCAGCACGCAGCCGGGGCAGAGCATTTGAAAGACCTCGACGGCCAGCGCGCGACCGCAGAAATCTTCCAATGTCAGCGGGCGGTCTGTGTTGAGCCAGTGGGCGGTGTGGAAGGGAATGTCGTCCATGCGATGCTGCCTTTGCGATGGAGTGCGCGGGCACCGGCCCGCGCCCCGATTTGTCATTCTCCGACCCTGCCTGGCAGGCTCAGATCGCCCGAGGCGACGTCGAACACGTCCGTCACGCAAAGTAGCGGCGCATGGACATTGACGTTGACCCGCAAGGCCGCTGTCACGCCGTCAAAGCGCGCCGCCTCCACGGCACCAATATCGGCGAACGGCACAGTCACGCTCAATTTCGGCCCGGCAAAGACCGGCGACCAACCGGGAGAATCGATCAGGATCGGCAGACCCGGCCAGGTCAGCGGCAGCGCCGGCGAGGCCCCTTCGGGGATGTCGATGACCTTGAGCGCGCCGGGCCCGCAGGCCTCATCGGGGCCAAGCACGACCCAATGGCTGTGCCAAGCGCCGCCATCGCCGTCCGTCGTGCCAGAGCCGGTTTCGTCGAACAGGGGCGTGTCGTCGAAATCGGGGTGGATCGTGACGGCGAAGGCGAGGATGCCGGAGCCGGCCTCGAAGCCCACCACGGCAGGGTCAAGCGTCGTCGGCCAGACATAGGAGAAGACCGACGCGCCGCCGAGAGCACCAACGGAGTCCGGCATATCTTCGCCCGGCGTGCCCGCGACCGACATGGTGAAGACCGCGTTGCGGCCTTCAGTGGTGATATTCGCGGCGACGATGTCGAAGGCGGCGCGTTCTGCGTTGCCCGTTGCCCCCGGCAATTCATGCCCGCTCGCTACGCCGGCGGCAAGCGCGGCACAGGCTGCGGTGGCATAGTAAAGTCTTCGGTTTCGTGTAATCATGGGAAGCTTCCTTTCGTGACAGAGGGGTTGCATTCGGGGCGTCCGGGCCGTTGCAGCGGTTATCCGGGCGCCCCATTCACCCCACGGCGGACAGGCGCGTCCGATTGCGGGCGGCCTCCTCCTCCGTGGCGGTCTCGTGATCGGCCATGACCTGCCCCCCGCGGGATCCCTCAACGTAGTGTAGAGTCTGCGCCAACTCTGAAGGAGCAGACGAATGCGAAAAAGCCGTTTCACCGAGGCGCAGATTATCGGGATGATCAAGGAGCAGG
>NZ_JARHUH010000030.1:0-1778 GCF_029222945.1 Paenirhodobacter sp. CAU 1674
TCCACGGCGACGACGTTGTTTTTCTGCGCGAGGAGTGCTGCGTTGGAGAGGCCGACATATCCGAGCCCTGCAACTGCTATTTTCATCCTTTGGCTCCCTGCCCGCGGGCATAGACATCTTCGTAGCGAATGATGTCGTCTTCGCCCAGATAACTGCCGGTCTGCACCTCGATCAGAACCATCGGCACCTTGCCGGGGTTCTCCATGCGATGCACGGCACCCAGAGGAATATAGACGGATTGGTTTTCCGTCACCAGCGTGACGGTTTCGTCGATCGTGATCCGCGCGGTGCCTTCCACCACGATCCAGTGTTCAGAACGATGATGATGCGATTGCAGGCTCAGCGCCGCGCCGGGATGCACATGGATGCGCTTGACCTGAAAGCGCTCCCCGATCACGAGGCTTTCGAACCAGCCCCAGGGCCGGTGCGCTTTCGGGAATTGCGTGGCCTGAAGGCGGCCCCTGGCCTTCAGCACCTCGACCGCCGTCTTGACATCCTGCGCGCGGCTCATGTCGGCGACCAGGACCGCGTCGTTCATCGCGATGGCCATGACGTTGCGCAACCCGATCCCGACCAGTTCGACCCCGGCACTGTCGGACCGCAGCAGGCTGTCGGCACAGTCGATCGCGCTGGCTGCCCCGGACACCCCGACCCCCGCGGCATCGCGCGCCCCTTCGCCCCAGACCGCATCCCAGCCGCCCAGATCCGACCATTTCCCCTCGAAGGGCACCACCGCCAGATTGCCGGCCCGTTCCATGATCGCATAATCGAGCGAAATATCCGCCGCCTGCGCCCAGGGGGCAGGGGCCAGGCGCAAGAACCCCAGATCGGTCGCCGCGCCGTCCACCGCGGCGCGCACCGGGGCCAACAATTCCGGCGCATGGGCTTTGAAGGCGGCGATCATGTCGGCCGCGCGGAACAGGAAGATCCCGGCGTTCCACAGATAGGTCCCCGCCGCCAGCATCGCCTCGGCCCGGGCCCGATCGGGTTTTTCGACGAAGCGCGTCAAGGCGATCGGCGCGCCTGACCCGTCGGGCGGCACGCTCAGTTCCAGATAGCCATAGCCGGTTTCGGCGCGCGTCGGGCGAATGCCGAAGGTCACGAGCTTGCCATCGGCCACCGCCGTCATCCCCTGTGCCACCGCGGCCTCGAAGGCCGCGACATCGGGGATCACATGATCCGAGGGCGCCACCAGCATCACCGCCTGCGGATCGCGCGCGCACAGATACAGCGCCGCCGCCAGAACCGCGGGCGCCGTGTTGCGCCCCTCGGGTTCGATCAGCACCGCGCCCGGGTCGATCCCTGCACCCGCCAGCTGTTCGGTCACGATGAAGCGGAAATCGGAATTGGTCAGCACCGTGGGCGGCGCGAAGCCTGGCCCCGACAGGCGCCGCGCCGAGGCCTGAAACAGCGTTTCCTCCCCCATCAGCTGCACGAATTGCTTGGGATAGCTCTGGCGCGACAATGGCCACAACCGCGTACCCGAACCGCCACACAGGATCGTCGGATAAATCATCCCATCAAGCCTCAAGTCATGTGTCTACAGCCGCATAAACGCACAAAGGCTGCGTTGCCACAATTCTTGTCTCGCCTAGAGCGCGGCCCGCACCAGCGCCAGGCTCGAGGCCAGAAGCACCGCGGCGTCGGCCGCAGTTTCGGCCTCGGTATAGACGCGGAACTCCGGTGCATTGCCCGACGCGCGCAGATGAACGATCCGCCCATTCGTCAGCGTCATCCGCAGCCCATCCGTGCGATCACAGGCCGCCACGGTGCCGAGC
>NZ_JARHUH010000031.1:0-1671 GCF_029222945.1 Paenirhodobacter sp. CAU 1674
CCCACATTTCCCAAGTAAGGCGCTGATTTCGCTGTCCTGACCATTATATTTCCTATATAAAACATGGTGTTGAAGGCTGCGAGGGGCGCGTTTCATGGATCACCCAGAGGGTGCGGGCTTGCAACGGGCAGATCGGGTGGATTTCGACCCTCGCGTGCGGCTGGAATTTCGCGGCACGCAGCTCAGTTCCGACGGCGGCCTTCTGGTGATGCGCGAGCTTGATGACGCGCTCGGGTTGTCCGATTTGGCGTCAGCGGCGCTGCGCGATACTCGCTCTGGCAAGAACACGGTCCATCGGCTCGACGGCCTGTTCCGGCAATCAGTCTTTGGGCGGCTGGCCGGATACGAGGATGTCAACGACGCCAACCGTCTCGCCTGCGATCCGGTCATGCGCCAAGTTGTCGGCGGCAGAGCGGTCGATGCACAAGCGGCCTCGGCATCGCAGATGGGACGGTTCGAGACCGAGACGCTGGCTCTGGCCGGGAACCGTGCCGCGCTGGCCGACCTGAACGGGCAATGGATCGACCGGTTCCATGACCGTAACGGGCTGAAGTACATCGTTCTGGACATGGACAGCTCGGTCAGCCCGACCCATGGCGACCAGGAAGGGTCCGCCTGGAATGGCCATTTCGACTGTAGCTGCTATCACCCCAACTTTCTGTTCAACCAGTTCGGGATGCTGGAACGCTGCGCCCTGCGCCATGGCAACGTCCACAGCGCCGATGGCTGGCGTGATGTTCTCGACCCCGTCATTGCGCGCTACGCGGAGCGCGACCTTGGTGGCAGGTTCTTCCGGGCCGATGCTGCCTACGCGATCCCGGCGATCTATGAGCGATTGGAAGAAGCGCGGTTCTTCTACGCCATCCGGCTGCCCGCAAACGCGGTCCTCAAGGACAAGATCGCGCATCGGCTAACGCGCCCTGTCGGGCGGCCGTCACTGACCAAGGTCAAGCGGTTCTTCGAGGAATTCGAGTATCAGGCGGCGTCCTGGGACAAGGAACGCCGGGTGATCGCCAAGATCGAATGGCATCCGGGCGAACTGTTCCCGCGTGTCGGCTTCATCGTCACCAACCTGCCGATGGAGCCGGACTGGGTGGTGCGGTTCTACAACCAGCGCGGCACCGCCGAGCAGCACATCAAAGAGGGCAAATACGCCTTTCGCTGGACGCGGCTGTCGTGCCGGAAGTTCCGCGACAATGAGGTGCGGCTGCAACTGCACGCCCTGGCGTACAACCTGGCCACCTTCTTGCGCTGCATCGAGCTGCCCGAAGCCATGGCCGACTGGTCGTTGACCAGCCTGCAACTGAAGCTGATCAAGATCGGGGCACGTGTGGTCCGTCACGCCCGCACCATCACCTTCCAGCTGGCCGAGGTCGCTGTCACCGGCACGATGGTACGCGCCATCCTCGCCGCTATCCGCCGATTGCGAGCGCCACCGCTATGCGCATGATCGCGATCCACGCTCAAACTGAACGAAAGCGGCTGGACAGATCTGTCCGCTGCGCTGAAAAACGCCGCCCCTGGGCAAGGAAACAGCGGCTTCGCGGTCTGATCCGTCCAGATCCAGCAGTCTGCGCGACCGCAGGTGCCGCTTGCGGCAGAAAATCCTTGTCTAGCGATCGGATACAGGCGATCTTCACCTCAAACGACACGCCACCTGGGGAATGCAGG
>NZ_JARHUH010000032.1:0-1315 GCF_029222945.1 Paenirhodobacter sp. CAU 1674
GGCGGGCACCCGCAGCTGGCCGATCGCGGCCAAAAGCCACGAGATCGCATAGCCCGGCACGAAGCCCAGGGCCGCCATCACCAGCCCCCCCACCAGCTGCCCGGTGAACGAGGTCTCGATCACATCCGCGCCCGCCAGCGCCGGATAGCCCTGCGCCGCGATGCCCACGACCAGAACGCCCCAGAAGCCCAGATACATGTGCACCGCCACGGCGCCCACGGCGTCGTCGATCTTCATCTTCTCGACGAAGGAGGACACGAAGGGCATCGTCGCCGCCCCGAAGAAGCCGATCACGAAGGCCATCGGCGGATACCACAGGTCCAGCCCCGCCGCGCAAGAGATGATCCCGCCAAGCGCGCCCGACATCATCCAGAACGGATCGCGCGTCACCATCCAGGCGCCGATGATGCCCCCGGCCATGCCCATCAGCGTGTTGAAGGTCATCCCCGACAGGGTCATCGGCGTGCCGTAGATCGTGGTGGTGATCGCGCCCGACCAGCTCCAGGCTTCGCCCGGGACGATCACGCAGCCCATCAGGAAGCCCCAGAACCCCGCGATGATCAGCATCAGCCCGACCAGCGTCATCGGCATCGAATGGCCCGGGATGTGGTTGGCGCTGCCATCGGCGTTGAACTTGCCGATCCGCGGCCCGAGGTTGATGACAACCCCCAGCGTGAAGGCCCCGGCGATCAGATGCACCACGCCCGCGGCGCCGAAATCGTGATAGCCAAAGCGCGTGACCAGCCAGCCGTCGGCATGCCAGCCCCAGGCCGCGCCCAGGATCCAGACGAACCCGCCCAGCACCGTGGCCAGCACGACAAAGCCGGTCAGGCGGATGCGCTCGATCAGCGCGCCCGACAGGATCGAGGCGGTGGTCGCGGCAAACAGCACGAAGGCCCCCCAGAACACGCCCGAGGCGCGGTCATCCAGGTTCGGCCCCATGTATTCCGACCAGGGCGCAGCCACCGAATTGGCATAGTCCAGCCCCGAAATCCCCGCCGGCCCCGCCGACAGGTCAACCCCCGTCGGGAAGGCCCAATAGACCCACCAGCCGACGAAATAGAAAAACGGCACGATCATCGCGAAGGCCAGGATGTTCTTGATCCCCGAGGCCAGCGCGTTCTTGCTGCGCGAGGCCCCCATCTCATAGGCCAGAAACCCCGCATGGATCAGCACCATCAGCGGGATCGTCAGAAAATAAAACGTCTCGGAGAAGGTCGTGCCGGTCATCGCCGCCTTCGCCTTCAGTTCGGCGACCGAAGCCGCCAATGTCGCAAGGTCCTGTTCCACGTCAAAGGCTCCCTGTTGGTGTGGA
>NZ_JARHUH010000033.1:0-1274 GCF_029222945.1 Paenirhodobacter sp. CAU 1674
CTGACCTGCCACGGGTCTTTCATCCAGCCGTGACCGGAGCCCGGTTGGTGTTTACGCCGATCGGCGCAGGTTGAGCAATCGCCCGACGCGCGGAGCTATCATCTCGCGCAGCGGGGCGGGCGATTGCGGTGGTCAGGCTCCGCGCGTAGTCAGCCGGGGTCTGGTAGTCCAAGGCGGAATGCGGGCGTTCCGTATTATAGTCAGCCGCCCAGGCGGCGATTACGACCCGGGCGTGGGCCAGGTTGCGGAACATGGTCTCGTTGAGAAGTTCATCCCGCATCCGACCGTTGAAGCTCTCCACAAAACCGTTCTGCATCGGTTTGCCCGGCGCGATGTAATGCCATTCGATCCGGCGCTCGGAGCACCAGCGCAGGATGGCGTTTGAGGTCAGTTCCGTGCCGTTGTCGCTGACGATCATTCCTGGCTTTCCGCGGCGCTGGATCAGGGCCGTCAACTCCCGTGCGACGCGCCGCCCGGATATCGAGGTGTCCGGGATCGCAGCGAGGCATTCCCGGGTGACGTCGTCGACCACGTTGAGCACCCGGAAGCGCTGGCCGTTGGCGAACTGGTCATGGACGAAATCCAGCGACCAGCGCGCATTGGGCCGCGCCTCGACCAGGATTGGGGCTCGCGTCCCGATAGCCTTACGCCGGGCCTTCCGCTTGCGCACCGTCAGCCCCTCTTCGCGGTAGAGCCGATAGATCCGGTTGATGCCGGAAGGCTCGCCCTCGCGACGCAACAGCACGAAGAGCCGCCGATAGCCGAACCTTCGGCGCTCGTTGGCCAGCTCCCGCAACCGCCCGCGCAGCACCGTGTCCGGCGCACGCTGCGCCTGGTAGCGGACCATCTTGCGATCCGCCCCGGCAATCCGGCACGCCCGCCGTTCCGAGAGCCCGAACCGGGCCTTCAGATGCGCGACCGCCTCGCGCTTCACGGCAGGCGTCACCACTTTTTTGAAACCAGTTCCTTCATCGCGGCGAGGTCGAGCATCTGCTCGGCAAGCAGCTTCTTGAGCTTCGCGTTCTCATCTTCGAGCGCCTTCAGCCGCTTCACCTCCGACACCGTCATGCCGCCGAACTTGGCTTTCCAGGCGTAGAAGGTGCCCTCCGACATGCCGTGCTTGCGGCAAAGGTCTGCGCACTTCGCGCCCGCCTCGTGCTCCGCCAGGATACCGATGATCTGTTCGTCCGTGAATCTCGTTCGCTTCATTGTCCGTCCTCAAGTTGGCGCGGACTCTAATCGACGGTGGAGGAAAAATCCCGTGGCAGGTCATG
>NZ_JARHUH010000034.1:0-1254 GCF_029222945.1 Paenirhodobacter sp. CAU 1674
ATGACCTGCCCCCCGCGGGATCCCTCAACGTAGTGTAGAGTCTGCGCCAACTCTGAAGGAGCAGACGAATGCGAAAAAGCCGTTTCACCGAGGCGCAGATTATCGGGATGATCAAGGAGCAGGAGGCAGGCATGCCGACAGCTGATGTGTGCCGCAGGCATGGCCTCAGCCCGGCGACCTTTTACAAGTTCAAGGCCAAGTATGGTGGCATGGAGCTCTCCGAGGCGGCCAGGCTGAAGGCGCTCGAAGACGAAAACGCCAAGCTCAAACGTCTGTTGGCCGACACCATGCTCGACAACGTGGTTCTGAAGGATCTGCTGGGAAAGAACTGACGACATTGACCAGGCGGCGAGAGGCGGCGCTCAGGGCGATGCGGGATCATGACATCTCGCAGCGTCGGGCCTGCCAGCTTATCGGTGTCGACCCCAAGACGGTCCGGCGCACACGCCCGCCGGACTGCCCCGAGATCCGCGAGGAGATGAAGGAGATCGCCGGGAAGCGGCGCCGGTTTGGCTATCGCCGGATCGGCATCCTGCTTGAGCGCAAGGGTATGACCATGAACCACAAGAAGCTGTATCGGCTCTATCGCGAGGAAGGGCTATCGGTGAAGCGACGGCGTGGACGCAAGCGGGCTCGCGGGTCACGCACGCCGATGCCTGCGGCGGCGCATCCCAATGCGCGCTGGTCGCTCGACTTCCTGGCGGACAGCTTCGGCGCCTCGCGCAAGTTCCGTATTTTGGCCGTGATCGACGATTGTTGCAGAGAGAACCTGTGCCTGGTCGCCGATACCAGCATATCGGGCACGCGTGTTGCCCGTGAACTCGATGCGCTGGTGCGGATCTACGGAAAGCCTGCTTGCATTGTCAGCGACAACGGGACGGAGTTCACCAGCCGGGCCATCCTGAGATGGGCCGACCAGAACGCCATTCCCTGGCACTACATCGACCCCGGCAAGCCGCAGCAGAACGCGTTCATCGAGTCCTTCAACGGCAGCCTGCGCGACGAATTATTAAACGAGGAGATCTTCGACACACTGGACGATGCCCGGCGCAAGTTGGCGCTCTGGCGCTACGACTACAACGCCGTCAGACCGCACTCGTCTCTGGGAAACCAGACGCCGCTCGAAGCGCGCCGGACGCTTGAGCAATTTGAGGGCTCCGCGCCCGGCGCGCTTGCCCACAACAACCGATCCGACTACCAATCTCAAACCTGCAGACTCTCGTTATGAACGAGGGACCCAAGGGGGGCAGGTCA